>DASXYE010000485.1:0-2555 GCA_036502695.1 Jatrophihabitantaceae bacterium | reverse complement strand
CAACCTGCCGATCAACGGCAGCGGCGTCGCGGGCGGCACCGGCAACGGTGCGCAGAACGGCTCGCCGATGGCGAACTACCTCGGTACCGGCTCGGGCCTGGGCCTGGCGGGCATCGGCACCACGCCCGTCAACGCCAACGGCGTGATGATCGGGACGGGCAACGGCGCCCAGAACGACTCGCCGAACCTGCTCCTGACGCCGGCGGACAGCAACGGTTCCCCGTTCGGTCCGCTGCACCTGGTGCAGAACTGGGACCTGCCGCTGATCGCGGACGGCATCACGCTGATCCCGACGCTGGGCTCGCTGACCCCGCACACCGACCCGGTGAGCGGCCTCGAGGCCGGCGTGAGCAGCTTGCCGCAGCAGGCGCTGGACCAGGCGCAGAACCTGGTGGCCATCCTGCCCGTGGGCGGCTCGACCGACGGCTTGCCGGTTGGGGGCGTGTCCGACCTGACCCACGTCGCCGACATCACGCAGGTCGCTGACATGACCACCGTCGCGGAGGGGATCACCAAGGGGCTCCCCGTGGGCGGACTGTCGTGACATCCGCAGGTACGAAGGTCGGCGGCCGCAAGGCGGCCGCCGGCCCCACCACCGCCGACGAGATGGCCAGCACTGACGGCCGGCCCGGTCGGCACCGCAAGAAGAAGGGTCTGGCCGCGGCTGGACTCGTTGTTGCCGCGGCGGCGCTAACCGGAGGGCTGCGCCGCCGCAAGGCAAGCAAGGCGTGATCGATTTACGCCAGCGCGACGGAAGCCGGGGCCCCACGGCCCCGGCGACCGTCGCCGCGGGTCCGGACCAGGACGCCGGCCCGCAGTCCCTGACCATCTAGGAGACCCGGTGAGCCAGTACCTCGCGCACCACGCGCGAATGAACCAACGGCAGTCGGTGACCCAATACGTAGCGCGCCACTCGAAGTTGCGCGGCAAGCCGGCCGAGCACTCTTCCAACGGCCGGCACGCATTGCTCACTGGCAAGCCCACCCGGCTCGGGACGCATCGTGGGGGCGTTTTCGGTCGGTTCCTGTTCTTGATGATGTTCCTCGGGGGAGCGATCGCCGTGCTGACCAGCCCGATCAGTCGAGCGCGGGGGGACCATACCGCCAGGTACGGAGCGCCGGACCGCTCCGCCAACGAGGCGACGATCCGGCTCCGGCCCCTCTACAAGTAGCGGCCATCCCGCTAGATCACCCAACGTCGAAAGGCCATTCCATGAAGACCGCCATCCGCAGACTGTTCAAGGTCGGCCTACTGGTCGCAGGCGCCGCCGGCGTCGTGTACCTCGGCTCCGGGATTGCGAGCGCCCAGGCGACGCCGGCTGGTCACGTCGTGGCCCAACCGGTCGTCCAGCAGCAGCCGGTCGCGGACCCGCAATACATCGTCAAGCGGGACCCGATCGGGATGCTCGTCGACGGCGTCGTGCGGCGCGTGCAGGAGCTGGCGTCGCCGGGGCAGATGCACCCGATGGGATCGGCGGATCGTCCATGATGGGACGGCTGACTAACGATGGCCGCCGGAGCCTTGCCGCTCCGGCGGCCATCGTCCTTATCGTCACCGGCGCCATGATCGTGTTCGGGCTGGGCGTGCTCGGGTTCGCCCGGACCCCGTCCTCCCCGAAGCCGCACGCCGTGTCCCCGCAGGCCGGGACGCCGACCGCGGTCGGGACTTCGGGCCCGGTGCAGCCGCACGGGCTGACCCGCTCGGCGGCGGTGCGGCTGACCATCCCGGCGATCGGGGTCGACGGCGGGCTGCAACACCTGGGCCTGAACGCCGATCACAAGACGATGCAGCTGCCGGCGGCGGCGCAGGCCGGCTGGTACAAGCAGAGCGCCACGCCGGGCGAGACCGGCCCGACGATCATCGTGGGCTACATCGCCAGCCGGAAGGGTCCCGGCGTGTTCGCCCGCCTCGGCCGGCTCAAGGTCGGCTCGCACATCGCGCTGCGCCGCGCGGACGGCACCGAGGTGGTCTACGCCGTCGACAAGGTGGCCAACTACCCGGCCAAGACGTTCCCCACCAGCAAGGTCTACGCCCCCACCCGGCAGCCGACGCTGCGGCTGATCACCTGCGGCGGCGCGCTGCGCCCGGGCGGCCCGATCGGCAACGTCGTGGTGTACGGCCACCAGGTGAGCGTCCACTGATTTATCCCGCCCTTCGCGAATCCGCTTGTGGACCCCCTCGCAGGCTCGGGGTCCAACGCAGATCCGCACCGCGACTTCGTCGCGGGCCGCGTCGCGGCGGCGGGGCTCTTCGCGCGAGCGCTCATCGCGTTCGGGGTTGGGTTAGCTTGGTCAAGCTGCGCCGCCAGGTGCGCTAGCGCTCATCGCCCGACGGTGGGTTTGAGTGGTTGCGTGCCGCTGTTGGGGCAGCGCAGTTAGAGGTACAGGCCGGTGTTCGCCTCTACGCGCTGGGCGGCCAGGGCGTGGATGTCGCGCTCGCGCAGCAGCAGGTAGTCCTCGCCGGAGATCTCGACCTCGTTGCGCTCGTCCGGGTTGAACAGCACCCGGTCACCCACCTCGACCGAGCGGACGTGGTTGCCCACCGCCAGCACCTCG
>DASXYE010000484.1:0-9739 GCA_036502695.1 Jatrophihabitantaceae bacterium | reverse complement strand
ATGATCTTCCTGGTGTGGCTGTGGCTCACCAACATCGCCATCCTGCTCGGCGCCGAGTTCAACGCCCAGTCCGAACGCCAGCACCTGGTCGAGGCTGGGTTGCCCGAGGACGTCGAGCCGTTCGTCGAGCCACGGGACACCCGCAAGCTCAGCGAACCCGATGCCGAGCGGGTGGAGGAGGCCGTCCGGACACGGCGCGCCTACCTGCGCTGACCACGGTATGCAGCCGGCTGGATAACCGATCAGGATTCACCGGTGCGCAGCACGGCATCGGCCACGACGTCGGCGAGTTCCTCCCGTTCCGCGAACGCCACACGTTGCTGCCGGGCGCCGGTCCCGCGTTCCCGGATGGTGCCGAGCGCGGACATGGTGGCCTGGTCGTCGCCGTAGCGCTGCAGGGCCGGCCACACGTGCTCGAGCAGCCTGTCGACCAGCGTCCACGCCGGTACCGCCCGAGCCCGCTCGAGGTCGACGAGATCACCGGTCATGCCCGACCGCGCCGCTCGCCACGTCGCGGCGCGCAGCAGGCCGACCCGGACGTCCGCCGGTGGGCGGCCGGCGTGCCAGTCGCGCGCGGCGGTGTCGACGAGGGCCCGGCTCAGCAGTGCAATCGCGACCGCGTCGTCGACGTGCTGGCACACGTCGGCCACCCTGATCTCCACCGTGGGGTAGGTCGCCGACAACCGTGCGTCGAAATAGACCATTCCTCGATCGAGCATGGTTTCCGACGCGAGCAGGTCGGCCACCGTCCGTTCGTAGGTGTCCGCGTCGCCGAACAGCTCGTTCGCGCCGGCGGTCGGCCACTGGCCCCACAACATCGTGCGGTAGCTGGCGTAGCCGGTGTCCTCGCCGAGCCAGAACGGCGAATTGGCCGACAGCGCGGTGAGCACGGCCAGCCACGGCCGGATGCGGTCGAGCACCCCGACGCCCTCGTCCTTCGAGGCGATCGATACGTGGACGTGTTGTGCACAGGTGAGCTGTAGATGTGCGAGCAGACCGAATTGCCGGATCATTTCTTCATAGCGGTGCTCGTTGGTCGGGGTGGGCCAACCGGGCAGCGGGTTGGTGGCCAGCGCGGCGACGTTGGCGTCCTGGGTCGCCGCCGCTTTGGCCATCTCGGCCCGTAGCCGGGTCAGCTCTGAGCGCAGGTCCTCGGCCGATTCGCACGGCGGCGTCGCGGTTTCGACCTGTTCGCGCTTGAACTCGCGCTCGAATTGGGAGCCCTCGTCGCCGCTGTCCCGGGCTTCGGCCACCACCTGGTCGGCCGCCGGCTTGGCCCGTGAGGCCCGGGCGTCGACGAGCAGCAGCTCCTCCTCGACACCGACCATCCGCATCGTCACGCCGCCAGTCTGCCCACGGATGCCCACGCCGAACCTGCATTTCTCGTTGGATACGCGTCAAGATGTGGGCGGCTCGGCGGTGCGGAACCAATGACGACGGGCGAAGCGCGCTGATCACGTAGTCGGTGGGCCGGACGGCGGACTGGTCGGCGGCGAGGTCGGTGGCGAGGTGGGCGGCGAGGTATCGGGTGGTGTCGAGGGCGCGCTGCTGCCCGAGGACGGCGTCGACGGTGTCGACGGACCGGGCGCCGTCGTCGACGCCGCCGTGGAGTTGCCCGGACGGCTCGCGGGTCGGCTCGACGGGCTGTGCGGTGGCCGCGAACGGGCCCGGTCCAGCGATGCCGACGAGCCCGGCCCGGCGGTCGGCGAGGTGGTGCCCGCCGGGCTGGACGATCGGGTGGCGGCCGGTTGATTGTGCACGGTCGAGGAAGGATGGCCGTCCGGCGGCGCCGCCGGAGTGTGCGCCGGCCCGCGGGGGTGGCTGCTGAGAGCGGCAATGATGATGACGCAGGCCAGCGCGGCCGCGGTCAGGGCGGCGGCCACGGCGAGGCCACGCCCGGGACGCCCCTCGCGGGTCCGGCGTGACGGTGGCGCTCCGGCGATCGTCGCCCCGGCGATCGGCGCGAGCGCAGCGGCGTCGACATCGGCGTCGCGTGGCTCGGGCCCATCCGCGCCGGCCGCCCCCAACGGCACGACCTGGGTGGTGAGCGCGTCGATCGGGGTCAGCCGAGTGAGTTCGTCGCACACCTGCGTGGCGTCGGGGCGATGGTCGGGATCCGCCGCGGTCATCTCGGCGAGGACGGCTCGCACGCCGGGGCTCGCCACCAGCGGGATCTCGGGTTGGTGGTCGAGGCGCGCCATCGCGGCGTCGAGACCGCTGCCCGGATAGGCCGGCTGCCCGGACAACGCCTCGATCAGCACGAGCCCGAGCGAGTAGACGTCGGCAGCCGAGGTGACTCGATGCCCGTGCAGTTGCTCGGGGCTCAGGTAGTTCGCCGTGCCGATCGTGAGGTTCGTGGCGGTGAGCCGGCTGTCCTGGGCGGCGATGGCGATGCCGAAGTCGACCAGCTTCGGCGTGGCGAACGGATCGTCGGCCGCCGACGGCAACAAGATGTTCGCCGGCTTGATGTCGCGATGGACGATCCCGAGCTCGTGAACGTACGCCAGGGTACGGGCGATCGCGGCGCCGAGCCGCACGGCTTGGCCCTCGGCGACCGGTGCCTGTTTGATCCGCTGCGCCAGGGTCGGTCCGTCGACCAGCTCGGTCACCAGGTAGGGCGGCGTGGTGTGACCGGCCGGGTCGAAGCGGTCGTCCAGGTCGGCGTCGAACACCGTGAGCAGGCCGGGATCGCGCAGTCCGGCCAGCAGCGTCACTTCGCGCCGATAGCGCTGCTCGGCATCGTCCAGGTCAGGTGCCGGCTGGAACAGCTTGATGGCCACGTCCCGGCCGGTGCGGTGGTCGTGGGCCGCGTGCACCGTTGACATTCCGCCCCGCCCGAGCACCCGGCCGAGCTCGTAGCGGTCGTCCAGCAGCGGGCGTTGGTCGCCAGCAGGGTTCACGAAGCTCCCTTTCTCGACGGCATCTCGACGCTTGTCTACCCGGGTCGCATGATCGATAACTGTGCATGGCCGATCGCATCGTTGGGTAGGCCCGAACCAGGACACTGAAAGGGTTTGCTGCGTGCCATCCTCGAAACCGACGTCGACCAACGCCGTACCCCCGAGTACGGCGTTCGTCCTCGGTGGCGGTGGACTCCTCGGCGCGTCGCACGTGGGCATGCTGCGCGCGTTGCTCGAGGACGGCGTGCAGCCGGATGTCGTCCTGGGCACGAGCGTCGGGGCGGTGAACGGTGTCTTGCTGGCTGCCGATCCGAGCCAGCGGGCTGTCGATCGGCTGGCCGCGTTGTGGGGCTCGTTGTCGCGGTCGGGCGTGTTCGCCGGCTCGATCATCGGCCGGGTCGCGAGCCTGGCCCGGCACGGCACGCATCTGCATCCGGCCGAACCGCTGCACGAGCTGTTGCGCGAGAACCTGCCGGTCACCCGGATCGAGGAGCTCACGGTGCCGTTCCAGTGCGTGGCCGCCAGCATCGAACGGGCCGGCGCGCACTGGTTCACGACCGGCTCGATCACCGACGCGGTGGCCGCATCGTGCGCGGTGCCGGGACTGTTGCCGCCGGCCGCGGTGAACGGCGAGCACTTCTACGACGGTGGGCTGGTCGACTCCATCCCGGTTGGCCGGGCGATGCAACTGGGGGCTCGCGACATCTACGTCCTGCACGTGGGACGCGTCGAGCGCCCGCTGTCGGTGCCTCGCTGGCCCTGGGAGGTCGGTCTCGTCGCGTTCGAGATCGCGCGCCGGCACCGCTTCGTCGAGGCGATGAGCAACGTGCCGGACGGGCACCGGGTACACGTCCTGCCGGCTGGTGATCCGCAGACGCCGCTGGTCCGCGTGCGGTATGGCGACACCCGCCGGGTGCAGCAGCGCATCGACGCCGCGTACGCCGCCAGCCGCCAGTACCTGGAGCGGGTGCGCGCCCCGCGATGAGCGCCTACCTGCCGCCGCGGTCGGTCCGGCGGTTGATCATCGACCCGCTGTGGCCGGTGATCGCCGCTGCGATAGCGGTCGTGTTCGCCTTGGCCGCACTGCTCGCGGCACTGGTCGCGCCGTTGACGCCGCGCCGTCGATTGCTGCGCGTGGCGATGTTCGGCTTGGTGTACCTGGGCGTGGACGTCGCGCTGCTGCTGGGCTGTTTCGCACTGTGGTTGTTCGCGTTGTGGTTGCGCCCGCGGCGGGCCAGGTGGGTCGATGACCACTGCCGGCTGCTGGGCTGGGCGCTGGATCGGCTGCAGTCCGCCGGGAGCCGCTACACCGGATTCGAGGTGCGCATCGACGACGCCGCGATCGACGACCCGCCGCCGGGACCGGTGATCGTGCTGGCCCGGCACGCTGGTCCCGGCGACTCGTTTGCCCTGGTACGGCTGGTACTTAGGCGATACCGGCGGCGTCCCCGGGTCGTGGTGAAGGCGGCGCTGCAGTGGGACCCGGGCGTGGACGTCGTGCTCAACCGGTTGTCCGGCTACTTCGTGCCCTCGCGCACCGGCGCCGGCGAGGATGTCACCGATCGGCTGGCCGAGCTGGCGGGCGGCCTCGCCGCGCACGACGCGTTGATCCTGTTTCCCGAGGGCGGCAACTGGACGCCGCGCCGGCAGCGCCGAGCCGTCCGGCACCTGCGCCGGATCGGGCGACGCCGGGCCGCCGAGCGGGCCGAGGCCATGCCGCGCGTGCTGCCGCCGCGCCCGGCCGGCACGCTCGCCTGCCTGGCCGGGCGCCCGGACGCACACGTCGTGATGGTGGCGCACACGGGTCTAGATTCTCTCGTCAATCCCGGGCAGATCTGGCGGGCGCTGCCGGTGCACGACCGTCCGATGCGCATTAGCTGGTGGTGCGTACGCCCGCCCGAAGACACCGATCCGCGGATCCGCGAGGCGTGGCTGGACGAGCAGTGGAAGCGGGTCGAGCACTGGGTCACGTCGCACAGTGCCGCCACCGCCATCACGACCACCACCACCTGAGCCTGGCCGCACCGACCGATCACACCTCCAGATCGAATTCTCGCTCGAGCAGCATCCGCAAGAATCCGAGCAGGGCACACTCATCGTCGTCCAGGTACTTGTCGTGGCGCACCCGGCAGGCGTCGAGATAGTCGCTGAACCGGTGATCGGTGAACGCCGACATCATGTGCGGATGAACGTAGTGCGCCCGGGCCACTGCGCGGGTGTTGCCGAGCAGTTCGGCCGCCTCGTCGACGGCTTCGACAGCCACGCGGTCGAGGGATCGGGTGCTGTCGACCTCGTCGCGCAGATGGCGGAACGCGGCCAACGTGCCGACCCAGGTGCGGAAGTCCTTCGCGGTGACGTGTTCGCCGGTCAGCTCAGCGAGCCGCGCGTTGACGTCGGCCGCTGTGACCGGCTGGCCCGCCGCGGTGAACAGCTGTCGGCGGCCTCGCTGCTCGAGCAGCTCGCGCACCGCGCGTACCACCGGCCGATCCTTGATGACGGTGCGCACCCGGCGGCCGGACTTCGCGGGGAAGGCCAGTTGGACCCCGCCCGGGAGGAGACGGGCGTGCCGTTTGGTCAAGGTGGTCAGGCCGAAGCTGTCGTTCTCCTCGGCGTACTCCTCCGTACCGATGCGTATGGCCGCGAGGTCGGTGACCCGGAGCAGCACGGCGATCACCCGTTCGCGGTCGAGGGTTCGCCGGCGCAGCTGGGCCTCGACGTGCTCCCGGATCGTCGGCAGCCGCTCGCCCAGCACGGCCAGCCGGTAGAAGTTGAGCACGTCGCGGATCTCGCGCCACTGCGGGTGGTACAGGTACTGCGTGCGGCCGCGGTCGTCGACGCCGGTCGCCTGCAGGTGGCCGGCCGGGTCGGCGCAGATCCACACGTCGGTCCACGCCGGCGGGATGGCCAGCTCGGCGATGTGCGCGGTGACCTCGGGCCGAACCGCTCGCCCACGATGATCGCGGTACGTGAACCCGCGCCCGTGCCGTCGTCGGCGAATGCCGCGCTCTCCGGTCCGGACATAGTGCAGCCCGGCGATCTCGGCGCACCGGACCGGATCGTCGTGGATCTCGCGGATCGCGTCCAGCACGTCGCCCACGCCCGCCTCCTCGCCCGGGCTGTACCCGCGCCGGGACGGCCGCAAACGCCGTGCCCGCGGTTTGCCGTCTTGACCGGATGGGTAGACGACGGGCATGGCGACTCGGATGACTCAGGTGCTGGATACGGTCGTCGTGAAGATCGAGCGGGCCACCTGGCTGGACCCGATCGCCGCGGCGGTAGCCAAGATCGTCAAGCGAGCATTGCCGCGAGGTCCCGTGCGCGACACCGCCAGCGGCACGCCGCTGGGCCATCCGCTGCACCCGGCGCTGGTCGCCGTGCCGGTCGGCTCGTGGTCGGCCGCGGCCTATCTCGACCTGGCCGGGGGCAAGCGGTATCGGCGAGCGGCGCGTCGGCTGATCGGCCTCGGCAACGTCGCGGCCATCCCGACTGCGCTCACCGGAGCCAATGACTGGGCCGACACCCTAGGCGCCGAGCGCCGGGTCGGGTTCGTGCACGCGCTGGTCAACGATGTCGCGCTGACGTTCTTCGTCAGCAGCTGGTGGGCCCGCCGGCGCGGCCGTCCGATCAAGGGCATCGCTCTCTCGCTGGCCGGCACCGGCGTGATGTCGGCCGGCGCCTGGCTGGGCGGCCACCTCGCTTACGGCCTGGGCGTCGGGGTCGACACGACGGCGTTCCAGCACGCGCCCCAGGAGTGGACGGACGTCGCGGCCGAGACCGAGCTGGTTGCGGACAAGCCGCTGCGCACCGACGCCGACGGCGTCCCGATCATGCTGCTGCGCCGGGGCGGCGGCATCGTCGCGCTGGCCGACCGGTGCACGCATCGCGGCGGCCCGCTGCACGAGGGCACGCTCGACGGCAACACGATCACCTGCCCATGGCACGGCAGCCGGTTCTGCGTCGACGACGGCAGCGTCGTCGAAGGCCCGGCGACCCGTCCGGCGCCGGTGTTCGAGACGCGCGTGACGGGGGGACGCGTCGAGGTCCGACGAGCTGACGAGCTTCGCACCCTGCGGACCAACCCGGTCGGCGTCTGAGCGCGCGTCTGAGCGCCCAGGCGTAGCGCACACCCCGGCGGCTGTGGATCCCGAACACGCCCAGGGCGCCCAGGGCCAGCAACGAGTCAGGCATGCCCGCGACAGACGGCGTCAGCGCAGCGAGCGCGGCCAGCGACACGCTCGCTGCGACTCCCGCGAAGGGGACGGCGATGGTGAGCGCTTGCCACACCGACCGCAGCCACGTCCGGCGGCCGGCGCTGCTCAGGCCGAAGGGTCGGCGTGCCGGCGTTCGTGGTCCGGCTGCTCCTGCTCGAGCGTCCGCCGCACTGGGATCAGGTACCAGATCGAGGCGAACAGCACCGCCAGCCCACCTGTGATGAGCCAGGCCTCCACCGCGCCGGACACGACGTCGACGATGAGCAGCACCGAGCCGAGCATCGACAGCGCCAGGAAGACCAGCCCGGCGGCCGCGGTCCGGCCGGTGAACGTGACGAGTTCGTCCTTGAGCCGCTGGCGGAAAAAGATGCGATGGATCGCGACCGGCGCGATGAACAGCACGGCCGAGACGGCGGCCAGGGTCAGCGTCGTGACGTACAGCGCCCGCTGGGCCGAACTCAGCGTGGGGAACCGTTGCTGGAAGGCGATCGTGAGCAAGAACGCGAACAGGATCTGCACGCCGGTCTGCGCGACCCGCAGCTCCTGCAGCAGTTCGGCATAGTTGCGATCCAGCCGCTGCGCGTCGCTCTCGTCACGCGAGTACTCCGGCGGCACGTCCAATCGTCCTTACGCCGTCGGGTCTATCGGCTCGTCGGGCGACGGGGTATTCGGTTCGAGCAGCGTCCGGCCGTCCTCGCGGTAGATGATGTCCGTCCGTCGCCGCGTCTTGTACAGGTTGTAGCCGAGCACGTAGCCGACCGCGCCGACCAACATCAGGATCACCCCGATGGCATGAACACTCACGCCGCTCGAGTCGTGTCTGATCCCGAATGTCAGGATCGCTCCGAGGGCGATGACGGCCAAACTCACGGCGAATCTCATCGCCGTGGGCCTACCCGCGATCGACGCGTGGCAAACGCATGACGGCGCGACGATCCGGGAATGCCGCCAGCATGACATCGCGGACTATCGAGACCTCGATCCCGGCCCGGCTGGATCGGCTGCCCTGGTCGAGATGGCACTGGATCGTGCTCGTCGGGCTGGGCACGGTGTGGATCCTCGACGGCCTCGAGGTCACGATCGTCGGCAACATCGCGCCGCGGCTGTCCGAGCCGGACAGCGGCATCCACATCAGCGCCGCCCAGGTGAGCGGACTCGGCGCCGCGATGTACGTCGCCGGAGCCTGTGCCGGCGCGCTGTTCTTCGGCTGGCTGACCGACCTGTTCGGCCGCAAGAAGCTGTTCATGATCACGCTGGGCGTGTACCTGGTCGCCACCGCCATGACCGGATTGGCCTTCCAGTCATGGTGGTTCTTCGTGTTCCGGTTCCTAACCGGCTTCGGCCTGGGTGGTGAGTACGCGGCGATCAACTCGGCCATCGACGAGCTCATCCCGGCCAAGTACCGCGGCCGGGTCGACGTCATCGTCAACGGCAGCTATTGGCTCGGTGCGGCGTTCGGCGCCCTGCTGTCGGTGCCCGCGCTGAACAAGAACTTCTTTCCGGCCGACGTCGGCTGGCGGTTGACGTTTGCGCTCGGCGTGGTGTTCGGGCTGGGCATCTTGCTGGTGCGGCGCAACGTCCCGGAAAGCCCGCGCTGGCTGTTCATCCATGGACGAGAACGCGAGGCCGAGCACGTCGTCGACGACATCGAGCAGCAGGTGGGCGGCGACCTGCCCGCTCCGGCCGGCACGATCCGGATCCGCCAGCGGCGCACCATCGGCTTCATCCGAATCGCGCACACGGTGTTCAAGCGCTATCCGCGCCGTTCGGCGCTGGGCTTCTCGCTGTTCGTCGGCCAGGCGTTCCTGTACAACGCGATCACGTTCAGCTTCGCCACCATCCTGACGACGTTCACCGATGTCGGATCGGGGTCCACCGGCTACTACTTCGCTGTCGTCGCCGGGGCGAACTTCCTCGGCCCGATCCTGCTCGGCAAGCTGTTCGACACGCTCGGCCGCCGGGTGATGATCTCCGGGACGTACCTGCTGTCCGGGGCGTTGCTGCTCGGCACAGCCTGGCTGTTCGACCAGGGGAACATGTCGGCGACGACGCTCACCCTGTGCTGGGCGCTCGTGCTGTTCTTCGCATCGGCAGGGGCGAGCTCGGCGTACCTGACGGTGAGCGAGGTCTTTCCCATGGAGACGCGGGCGATGGCGATCGCCTTCTTCTACGCGATCGGCACGGCCGCCGGGGGAATCGCCGGGCCGCTGCTGTTCGCCAAGCTGATCAAGACGGGGGCCGTCGGTGACACCGCGCTGGCGTTCACCATCGGCGCGGTGTTGATGATCGCCGCCGGCGTCGTGGCGGCCGTCCTGGCGGTGAACGCCGAGCAGCAGAGCCTGGAGGACATCGCGCCGCCGCTCACCGCCGAGGACGCGGCCGAGTCCGAGACCGCCCCGGCGCCCGCCTGAACGTTTCGACCGGATAGGTCGACGGGAATGACCTTGGACGAGGGAAGGAGCACACGATGCCGCAGCAAGCCTGGAATGCCAAGCGTGAACGGCAATACGAGGACATCAAGAAGGGCCTGAAGGATCGGGGCCGGTCCGAGGACGTCGCCGAGGAGATCGCGGCCCGGACGGTGAACAAGGAACGAGCCCGCGCCGGGGAGTCCAAGCAGGCCAGCCG
>DASXYE010000483.1:0-2160 GCA_036502695.1 Jatrophihabitantaceae bacterium | reverse complement strand
GCAGCCGCCCGCCTTGAAGCCGCCGGCGGTCACCTGGACGGAGTACGCCGGCGATCGATTCGTGTCGGCAGTCGAGCACGGACCGCTCTGGGCGACGCAGTTCCACCCGGAGAAGTCCGGGGATGCCGGCGCGACCCTGCTCGAGAACTGGCTGGCCACCCTGTGAGCCGTCTCTCGTCGAACGCGCCCCGTCCATGATCAACAGGGAGAAATGGTCGTCAGAGCAGCCACCATTCCCTGTTGATCATGGACGTGGGGTGGCGCGGTCGTGAGCAAGCAGCGGGCGAAGGCGCGGGCCGAACGCGAGGCGCTGGCCGCCCGGCGCGCCGCCGAGCAGCAGGCCGCCCGGGATCGCGAGACGGCCCGCCGGGCGAAGCGATCGCGCCGCGAGCTGGCCTGGCGCCGGGTTCGGCTGTGGCAGCACGGCTCGGGGTTCCGGCGGAACAAGGAGACCTGGGCGGCGCTGATCACGCTGGTGCTCGTCGCCGTCCTGCTGACGTATCTGGTCACGTCGTCGATGAACGCAGTGATCGTCGTGGTGCTGGTGTGCGTGATCGGCCTGCCGGCGCTGGCCGTCTCGATGATGGATCGGAGATCCAAGTGATGAGCGCTCGCGCGAAGAAGGGTGACCAGTGAGTTTGACGCTGTTGCCGGCGGTGGATGTCGCCGACGGCGCCGCGGTGCGCCTCGTGCAGGGCGCGGCCGGCACCGAGACATCCTACGGTGATCCGCTGGCGGCGGCGCAGGCCTGGCAGCGCGACGGCGCGCAATGGCTGCACCTGGTCGACCTCGACGCCGCCTTCGGGCGCGGCAACAACCGCGAGCTGCTGCGCGGGGTCGTCGGCGCGCTGGACATCGACGTCGAGCTGTCCGGCGGCATCCGCGACGACGCCTCGCTGGACGCCGCCCTGGCCACGGGTGCCGCGCGGGTCAACCTCGGCACGGCCGCCCTCGAAGCTCCGGACTGGGTGCGCACCGCCATCGCCAAGCACGGCGAGCGCATCGCGGTGGGCCTGGACGTGCGCGGCACGACGCTGGCCGCCCGCGGCTGGACGCAGGAGGGCGGCGACATCTGGCAGACCCTCGAACGCCTCGACCAGGACGGCTGCGCCCGCTACGTCGTGACCGACGTGCACCGCGACGGCACGCTCACCGGCCCGAACCTGCAGCTGTTGCGGGACGTCTGCGCCCGTACGCCGGCGTACGTCGTGGCCAGCGGCGGCGTCTCTTCGCTGGACGACCTGCGCGCCATCGCCGGGCTCGGCACCGTCGAGGGCGCCATCGTCGGCAAGGCGCTCTACGCCGGGGCGTTCACCCTGCCCGAGGCGCTGGCGGCGGTCGAATGAGTACCGAACCACCTGACGGGCTGCCGCGATACCGGGTGCTCACCGGCCCGGACGACGAGACCTTCTGCCGCCGGGTCAGCACGGTATTGGGCCTGGGTTACCGCCTGTACGGCTCCCCGGCGGTCACGTTCAACGGCAGTGCGGTGATCGTCGCCCAAGCCGTGCTATGGCCTGACGACGAGGCCGGAGTCGCGAGATGACCGTAGCTGTGCGGGTGATCCCGTGCTTGGACGTCGACGCCGGACGGGTCGTGAAGGGCGTCAACTTCCAGGGTTTGCGCGACGCCGGCGACCCGGTCGAGCTGGCCGCCCGCTACGACGCCGAGGGCGCCGACGAACTGACGTTCCTGGACATCACCGCCTCGGCGGCCGGCCGCGAGACCACCTACGACGTGGTGCGCCGCACCGCCGATCAGGTGTTCATCCCGCTGACGGTCGGCGGCGGCGTCCGCTCGGCGGCCGACGTGGACGCGCTGCTGCGGGCCGGGGCCGACAAGGTCGGCGTCAACACCGCGGCGATCGCCCGGCCGGAGCTGCTGCGCGAGATCGCCGAGCGGTTCGGCCGGCAGGTACTGGTGCTGTCGGTGGACGCCCGCCGCGCGCCCGGGACGCCGAGCGGCTTCGAGGTCACCACGCACGGCGGGCTCCGGGGCACCGGCATCGACGCGATCGAGTGGGCGGCTCGTGGCGCCGAGCTCGGCGTCGGGGAGATCCTGCTCAACTCGATGGATGCCGACGGCACCACCGAGGGCTTCGACCTGCGGATGATCGAAGCGGTCCGGGCGGTCGTCGACGTACCCGTCATTGCCTCGGGC
>DASXYE010000482.1:0-2335 GCA_036502695.1 Jatrophihabitantaceae bacterium | reverse complement strand
GGAACAGGTGGACGAGTTGGAAAAGATCCTGCAGGCGAACGGCAAGACCTTCGAGTTCCACCGCTACGACGGCGCCGGGCACGCATTCTTCGCCATCGACCGCCCGGCCTACCGGGTCGAGGCCGCCGTCGACGGCTGGGAACGCATCGCCGACTTCCTGACCCGCACCCTCGGCCCGGGAGCCTGAACCGTGTGCACCTACGCCACCGAGACGATCACCGTGGCCGGCAGCGGCAAGGGCACGAAGGGTTGGTTCCGGCTGACCGACGCCACCGTGTACTTCGACCACCCGGTGCACGCGCTCGCCGACCACACCCTCAACATCAACTTCGCCAACCCGGAGCGCGGGGCGGACGCCCGGGTGGCGGTGGAGCTGACCGCCGAGTCGGCGCGGGCGCTCGTCGCCGCGATCCAGACCGCGCTGGCGGCCGCCCCGGCCGACCTCACGACCTGATCCCCACGATCGCGCAACTTCCGGCCGCGTCAGGCGGCCGAGAGTTGCACGATCCGATCAGGACGGGGAGCCGGCGATGTTCACCAGCCAGCTGATGCCGTACTTGTCGGTGCACATGCCGAACGTGTCACCCCACGGCGCCACCGCCAGCGGGTAGGTCACCGTGCCACCGTCGGACAGCTTGTCCCAGTAGCCGCGGAGCTCCGCCTCGTCGTCGCCGCTGACCGAGATCGAGCCGTTGGTGCCGGGTTCCAGGTCGCTGGGCGAGTCGGCGGCCATCAGCGTCAAGCCGTTCGGGGTGTCCAGCACCGAGTGCATGATCTTGGCGTCGTCGTCCGGGCCGTGCGACAGCTGCAGCTCGCCGTAGGTGTTCTGGGTCAGCTCGCCGCCGAACACCGACTGGTAGAACTCCATCGCCGGACCCGCCTCGTTGGCGAAGTTGAGGTACGGGTTGAGCCGAGTGGCCATGGCGGATTCCCCTCAGGAGTCGGTCAGTCGCACGCCATTGAAGACGCCGATCTTCTCGTTGTACAGCTCGATGCCGGCACCGTTGGGGTCACGCAGGTACAGACTGTCCTCCACGCCACGATCCGGGCCGAGGTAGTCGATTCCACGCTCGTCGAGGGCTTGCTTGGCCGCGGCGAACTGGTCCGGGCCGACCGAGATCGCCAGGTGCTGCAGGCCACCGATCGTCTCCTCGAACGCCGGGTGGTCGTGCCCGGGGAAGTCGAAGAAGCCGAGCAGGTTGCCGTGCCCGACGTCGAAGAAGAAGTGCGTCGACCCGGCGTAGTCGCGGTTCTCGACCATCTCGACGAGCGGGAAGCCCAACAGGCCCTGATAGAAGCCGATCGTCTCCTCGACGTCGCGGCAGATCAGCGCGACGTGGTGCACACCCCGGGCGGTGCTCGGCGGCGCCGGGTCGCTCAGGTACTGCGTGCGCAGCTGGTCACGTCGTTCGCGGATGCGGTCCAGCTCGGCGCCTTCGGGCTGCGGCATGGCTTCTCCTAGTCGTTCGGATGGATGATGGTGATGCCGTCGATCCGGGCAGTGCCCAGCGCGGCCAGCTCGGTGGCCGCCTCGTCCAAGCCGATGCGGCGGGTGACCAGTCGGCCGGGGTCCAGTTCGCCGGACGTCACCCGCTCGAGCATCGCCGGATAGTCGTGCGCCGGCATACCGTGACTGCCCAGAATGGCCAGCTCGCCGGCGATCGCCTGGCTGATCACCTGCGCCGGCACGGTCGTCGCCGGGCCGAGCAGCCCGACCTGGACGTGCCGGCCCCGGCGGGCCAATCCCGCGACGGCGGCGGCCAGCGTGTCGGCGCCGCCGATGGCGTCGATCGAGACGGCGGCCCCTCCGCCGGTCAGGTCGTGGACAGCTGCCGGACCGTCGGCCGGATCGAGGCCGGCCACCGCCCCGAGGGCGACGGCCCGATCGCGGGCCACGGCGTTCGGGTCGATGGCGACGACCCGGGCGCCGGCCGCGACCGCGACCATGACCGCCGACAGGCCGACCCCGCCGCAGCCGTACACCGTGACCCACTCGCCCGGCGCAGGCCGCGCGTGGTGCACGACGGCGCGGTACGCCGTAGCGAACCGGCAACCCAGGCCGGCGGCGGTGTCGAAGCTCATCCGGTCCGGCAGCCGAACCACGTTCACGTCCGCGACATCGACGACGACCCGCTCGGCGAACGAACCCCAGTGCGTGAATCCGGGTTGCTGCTGGCGCTCGCAGACCTGGTGCTCGCCGCGGCGGCAGGTGGGGCATTGGCCGCAAGCGCACACGAACGGTGCGGTGACCCGATCGCCGACCCGCCACCGCGTCACGGTGCCGCCCACGTCGGCGATCTCACCGGCGAACTCGTGCCCGGGGACGTGCGGCAGG
>DASXYE010000481.1:0-5607 GCA_036502695.1 Jatrophihabitantaceae bacterium | reverse complement strand
GGCGTGCTGTGGGGCCGCTACGAGCTGCTGGCCCAGCTGCCGGTGTTCCTCGGTGGTGGCGAGATGATCGAGACGGTCGACATGACCGGCACGACCTTCGCCGCGCCGCCGCACCGCTTCGAGGCCGGCACGCCGATGATCGCCGAGGCGGTCGGGCTCGGGGCCGCGATCGACTACGTCACCGCCCTGGGCATGGACAACATCCAAGCCCACGAGGAGCAGCTGACCTCCTACGCGCTCGAGCGGCTGTCCACTGTGGACGGTCTGCGCATCATCGGTCCGGCCACCGGCATCGACCGGGGCGCCACGATCGCGTTCACGCTGCGCGGCGTGCACCCGCACGACGTGGCCCAGATCCTGGACGAGCAGGGCATCGCAGTGCGCGCCGGCCACCACTGCGCCCGCCCGGTCTGCGTGCGCTACGGAATACCGGCCACCACGCGAGCGTCGTTCGGTGTGTACACGACGACGGACGAGGTCGACGCCCTGGTGCGCGGACTCGAGCATGTGCAGGAGGTGTTCGGATGACGCTGCCGCTGGACTCGATGTACCGCGAGATCATCCTGGACCACTACAAGCACCCGCAGCACCGTGGCCTGCCCGACGACTTCGACGCCGAGATCCACCACGTCAACCCGACCTGCGGCGACGAGGTCACCCTGCGCGTGCGCGTGGTCGACGGCACGGTGAAGGACCTGGGCTGGGAAGGCGAGGGTTGCTCGATCAGCCAGGCGTCCACCTCGGTGATGAGCGAGCTGGTCGTCGGCCGTCCGATCGACGAGGCGCTGGGTTTGCAGGAGAAGTTCCTGCAGCTCATGCAGTCGCAGGGCCAGGCCGAGCTCACCGAAGCGGACGCCGACGAGCTCGACGACGCGGTGGCCTTCGAGGGCGTGTCGAAGTACCCGGCCCGCGTCAAGTGCGCGTTGCTCGGCTGGATGGCGATGAAGGGCGCGGTCGCGGCCGCGCAGGAAGGGCATACCCATGGCTGACACGGCAACGCTCCCGTCGAAGGACGAGGTCGAGGAGGCCATGCGCGACGTGGTCGACCCCGAGCTCGGCATCAACGTCGTGGATCTCGGACTCGTGTACGACGTACAGATCGGGACGCCCGAGGGGAAGAACCCGCCGGTCATCACGCTGGACATGACGCTGACTTCGGCGGCCTGCCCGCTGACCGACGTGATCGAGGACCAGGCCGGCGCGGCCCTGTGCGGCGGTCCGAAGCCGCTCGCCAGCGACGTCAAGATCAACTGGGTCTGGATGCCGCCGTGGGGCCCGGACAAGATCACCGACGAGGGCCGCGAACAACTGCGCGCGCTGGGATTCAACGTTTAATCCGCCTTTCGCGGATCTGCTTGTGGACCCCTCGCAAGCTCGAGGCCCAACGCAGCTCCGCACCGCGACTTCGTCGCGGGCCGCGTAGCGGCGGCGGGGCTCTTCGCGCGAGCGCTCATCGCGCTGCGGCTTGACCTTGACCCAAGGGCAAGCCACAGGCTGCTGCTGTCCGTAGTTCCTAGCGATGGAGACAGCAGATGCCTGACGAACCGCAGATCGTGCACCGCGCCGAGCAGCCGTACTTGGCGATCCGGACGACAGTGAGCATGGCCAAGCTGGCCACCGACGTGCCGCCGCTGCACGCGGAGCTGTCAGGCTGGCTCGGCCAGCGCGCGATCGCCCCCGCCGGACCGCCGTTCTGGCGCTACGCCGAGTTCCAGGCCGGCGACCTGGTCGAGGTCGAGGTCGGCGTCCCGGTGCCGAGCGCCGAGCCGGGCGCGGGCGACGAGCGGGTCCGGCCCGGGGTGCTGCCCGCCGGGCGGTACGCAACGTCCGTCCACACCGGACACCCGACCGGGCTCGGGGCGGCCACCGCGGCGCTGCTCGACTGGGCCGAGCGCACCGGCGTCGCCTGGGAGGTCACCGAGGATGCGACATCGAGCCGCTGGGCCGCCCGGCTGGAGATCTATCTGACCGACCCGGCCGAGGAACCCGACCTGAGCCGCTGGCAGACCGAGCTGGCGATCAAGCTCGCGGGCTGATCGGCAGCGCCACGTCGCACACCTCGTCCTCCGGCGTCGCACCGAGGAAATCGGCGAAGTAGATCTCTCGTGGCGGGCCGGCGGCCGGCACCTGCTGATCGTCGGCCCACTGCAGGACGGCGTCGAACGCGGACAGGATCTGCGGGTACTCGACCTGGGCGCGCCGCACCCGCAGGAACGCCTCGTCGTGAGCCGGCTCGATCCGGGCGCCGGACGGTGGCTCGCCGGCGTGGATCGGTACGCACACCTCCACCGGCCCGTCGCTGTCGACGTTCACCTCGCCGCGATACACGGCGAACGGGTGGCCGGCGACCCCGCCGTGGCGGCCGGCCGCGGTCACCAACCGGGCGAAGGCCATCCCTAGCCAGGTCGCGAGTTCCGGGGCTCGCACCTGGCGCTGCTCGGTCAGCACGAGCTGTTCGGGCGCGTGCCGCTGCCGGATCGCCACGGAAGGCGCGGACGGCCTGCCGGCCAGCCGCGCCGTCACGTGCTGGGCCAACTCGCGCTGGAAGGCGACCCGCGTCTCGACGTCGTGCCAGTAGCCCTCGACCAGGGCGGCCCCCTCGCCCGGAGTCACCGACACGACGCGGGCGACGTCGCCGAGTGGCATGTCCAGGCGTCGCAGCCAGGCCACCAGGCGGGCCGTGCTCAGCTGCCGCTCCCCGTAGCGGCGGTACCCGCTGGCCGGATCGACCTGGTCGGGCACCAGGATGCCCATCCGGTCGTAGAGCCGCAGCGCCCGAGCCGACAGGCGGGCCCGCCGGGCGAACTCGCCAATGGTCAGCAACTGGCCGGGATCGGCCGCCGCCGTCGGCCGGCCCTGCCGCAACGCGCCGATATCCGGTCCGTCCACGTGTTCATCCTGCAACATCCGGGATGACCCGGCCCCCGGCCTGACGTTGACCCGCTATGACCGCACAGCAGACAGTCCATGGACGGGTCCGGGTCGAGGAATCGGCCAAGCGGGTCCGCGCCTATCTCGGTGGTGTTGTCGTCGCCGATACCACGCACGCTCGGCTCGTCTGGGAGAGCCCGTACTACCCGACGTACTACTTGCCGGTGGCCGACGTGCGCGCCGAGCTGCTCGAACCCGAGCCGGGGCGCAAGCACTCGCCGAGTCGCGGCGACGGCCAGCTCTACAGCCTGACTGTCAATGGGCGCACGGTGCCGGGTGCCGCACTGCGCTATCCCGAATCGCCGATCGAAGAGCTGCGGGACCTGATCCGGTTCGAGTGGAACGCGCTCGACTCGTGGTTCGAGGAGGACGAGGAGGTCTTCACCCATCCTCGCGACCCGTACACCCGCGTCGACATCCTGCCCAGTTCGCGGCACATCCGGGTCGAGGTGGACGGTATGACAGTGGCCGAGTCGACCAGCCCGCGGTTGCTGTTCGAGACGAACCTGCCGGTCCGCTACTACCTGCCCAAGCCGCACGTGCGACTCGACCTGCTCGCCCCGACCGACACCGCCACGCACTGCCCGTACAAGGGCCAGGCCGAGTACTGGAGTGTCAACGGGCACGCCGACCTGGCCTGGTCGTACCCGACCCCCCTGCCCGAGAGCGAGGGCGTGGCCGGGTTGATCTGCTTCTACGACGAGAAGGTCGACACCTACGTCGACGGCGTGCTGCAGCCACGTCCGAAAACCAAGTTCAGCTGACCCGGACACTGGGCGGGTGAGCCGAACCGTCCACGCCTGGGTGAGCCACGCCGGCCGCTACGCCGGGGCGGTGCCGCCCTTCGAGGTCGCGACGCCGTGGTGGCCAGACGTCGAACCCGTCGTCGCGCACTTGGACGCGGTGCTCGGCGGGCCTACCGCCGTCCTCCGGCTGCTGCGCGTGGCCGACCCGGACCGCGGCCGCGGCGGCACGGTCACGTACCACGTCGAGGCCGACGAACCGTCACCCGACGGCGTGCTTGATCCGACCCCGCCGGCCGACTGGGCAGTGGTCACCGCCCTGCAGCCACGTCGGGCCGTATGGGCCGAGCCGGGCGGACCGTCGGCCCTGGTCGAATGGGCGATCGCCGCACTGGGCGTGCCGCTCGCCGGGCGGCCGACGCAGGTCAAGTCGTGGAACCTCTCGTGCGTGTACCGGTTGCCGACGGGCGGCGGTCCGGTGTGGGCGAAGGCCACGGGGGCGTTCCTGGTGGGCGACGCCCAGGCGATCGACCTCGTCGCCCGGCACGATCCGCGGCTCGTCCCGGCGGTGCTCGCCGCCGATCCGGCCCGGAACCGGTCACTGCTGCGCGACGCGCCCGGCGTCGACTGCTTCGAGACCGATCCGGTCACCATCCGGGCCGTCGTCGGCCGCTGGGTGACCGTGCAGGCGGCAGCCGCGGACGACGCCGCCCTCGGCGGACTGCCCAGCCGGCGGCCCGCCGAGTTGCTGCCGTGGCTGGCGGACGTGGTCGAGCGGCGGCGGCCCGGCGACTCGGACGCCCAGCGTCTGGTGGACGCGCTGCCCGGTCTGGTCGAGGCACTCGACGCCGCCGGTTTGCCGACCACCCTCGTGCACGGCGACTTCCACCCCGGCAACTGGCGCTCGGACGGCCCGGACGGCCCGGACGGCCCGGATGGCTCAGCGCACATGATCCTGGACTGGGGCGACTGCTACGCCGGGCATCCCGCCGCCGACATCCATCGGCTGACCGAGTGGCTCCCGTCGCCGCAGCGGGCCGTCGCGGTGCGGGCATGGGTCGATGCCTGGCAGGCGCACCGCCCGGGCAGCGACCCGCGTCGCGCCTTGGCTCCGATGCGCGTGCTGGGTGCGGTGACCGCGGCGATCGTGTACCAGCGCTTCCTCGACAACATCGAGCCGGACGAGCGGATCTACCACGAGGACGACCCGCTGACGGAGATTCGCGACGCGATCACCGCCCTTGACCAGCTCGGCTGACCGCCCGGTTCGTCGCTCGAGCCTCATTGCCCGAACACGCGTCGCAGGGCCAGCCGTGCTGCGTGGTAGCCGCACATGCCGTGCACGCCGGGACCGGGCGGGGTGGCCGACGAGCACAGGAAGATCGCCGGGTCGGGTGTCGCGTAGGGGACGGGCGAGAACGTCGGCCGGAACAGCAGGTGCAGCCCGTCGCTGCGGCCCAGGGCGATGTCGCCGCCGACCAGGTTGGGATTGCGCGCCTCGAGCTGCGCCGGACCGGTGACCGTACGGGCTAGTACGGTGTCGCGGAAGCCCGGGGCGAACCGCTCGAGCTGGTCTTCGATCGCCGCGGTGTGGTCGCCGGTCCAGCCGTTCGGCACGTGGCAGTACACCCACAGCACGTGTCGCCCGGTCGGAGCGCGCGTGTCGTCGCAAACGCTGGGTTGGGTGACGATCAGGAAGGGTGGGCTCGGCGGACGGCCGCGGTGCACGGCGCGCAACGCGCCGCCGATCTCGGCGATGGTCGGTCCGATGTGGACGGTGCCGGCTCGGCGGGCGGCCTCCGCCGTCCACGGCACCGGCTCGGCAAGCGCGTAGTCGACCTTGAACACGCCGGGTCCACGCCGTCGCCGTCGCAGCCGGTTCGCGTACCGCGCGGGCAACCGGTCACCGGCGATGGTGGCCAGCTGCGCGGCG
>DASXYE010000480.1:0-6666 GCA_036502695.1 Jatrophihabitantaceae bacterium | reverse complement strand
CCGCCGTACGCGGTCTGCCCACCCGCGTGCAGGCGCAGGTGGATCGGCACGGCGGTCACGCCGAGAGCGTCCTCGCCGGCCGCGACCGTGATCGTCGACGTCGCCGTTGCGCCCGGTCGGAGCAGCATGGTCGACGGCCCGGGCAGGGTGATGTTCGGGGCCGGGCCGGCGGCCCAGCTCAGCCCGATCGACTGGTCGAGGTTGTCGGTGACGGTCAGCGTCGATGTCGCGGTGCCGCCGGCGGCCGGCGTGATGTGGTCCGGATCGAGCCGGGCGGTGATCGGCGCGACGACCGTGCTCGGCACGACGGTGCGGGCGCTCTGTTGTCCGCGCTCGGTGCGGTACGCGGCCCGGCCGACGACGTCGTACCGCCCGGGCGTCGCGCCGAGCGGAACTCGCACCCGCCAGGTGACGGACACGGTCCGGTTCGGCCCGACGGCCGCGAACGTCGCCGCGCCGACCGGCGTCGCCCGCAACGGCGACTGGTCGGTAAGTGAATCACCTTGCAGGGTAAGGCGAACGTCGCGCAGCGGGCTGCTGGCCACGTTGGTGAACCTCGTGGTCAGGGTGTAGCTGTCGAGCGGCTTCAGCGTCGCCGGCGCGGTGACGGCTACCCGGCCGGCGGTGACCGGTGCCGTGTAGTACTGGATCTCCGCGACGTTGCCGAATCCGTTGTCCGGGCTGACGTAGCGCAGCCAGCGGTACCGCGCCGGGTCGGTGACCGTCAGCTGATGCCAGTCGTAGGTGGGCGACCAGGCGACCGTCGCCAGGTCGTGGCAGCCGGATGCCGGCCCATCCGTGCAGCCCTGGAAGTGACCGCCGGTCATCCGACCCGGCTGGTTCGCCCGCGGCACGAACCGGATCTTGGTGACCGTCGCGGCCGAGCCGGCGCCGAGGTCGATGCCGGTGTAGCCGCCGTCCGGTTGCGAGTAGTCGAAGAACGTCGTGACGTCGCCGTCGTCGGCCTTGTCGTAGCTGTTCGACGGGTCGAACGGCGGGCTGCTGCCGTACGGAGTGCCGTGCAGCGCAACGGCATCCGGGTCGCCGGACTCGGGAACGCCCGGCGCGGCACCGATCCGATCGACGCGGTCCTCGAACGCGAAGACGGTGCCGAGCGGCGGACCGCCCCAGGTCCGATCGGCGAGCACCGCCTGCGGACGCTCGGCGTACCAGTCGAAGTAGGCGTCGGGCTGGTTCTCCTCGTTGTCCGCCCAGCGCGAGAACAGGTAGCCCTGCACACCGTCGACCTCGGGCCAGCCGGAATACAGCGCCTGGTCGTCGGGCAACAGGTTTAGCCCCGGTGTCGCGTAGAGCTGGTGCCCGTTGGCGTACAGGACCTGATAACCCTGATCGAGGAAGTGGTGTACGCCGGCGGCGCCGCCCGCCTCGACGTCGTCCCCGTACGCCTCGACCACGATGTTCTTGTCCGGCTCGATCGTCGGCGTCGCGTCGTAGTCCCACCAGCCCCAGGCGATCGAGGTCTTGCCATGCGCGCGGACGATCGAGTTCAGGTAGTCGATGAACCCGACGAAGACGTCCGACGTACTACCGAGGTGGTGCGCCTTGGCGTAGTCGACGAGCTCGGGGCATTGCTGCTGCGTCGACTGGTACGGGTACTCGTCCGCCCCGATGTGGAACCAGGGCCCTTTGAACCACGGGATGAACTCGTCGAGCAGCCGGCGAACGACGTCGCGCGTGGCCGGCTTGGTGATGTCGACGGTGAAGTTGCGGCCCCGCTCGTCGTTCATCGGCGCGCAGTCCCACGTGGTCTGCGGCCAGTGATCGGTGATCGGCGTCGCGTGCGCGGGTAGGTCGATCTCCGGGACGAGCGTCACGTGGTAGTGGGCGGCCACCGCCTCGAACGCCGAGATATCAGCATGGCTGTACGACTGCGGCGCGGCGAGTCCCGGGAACTTCGGGCTGTTCAGCCGGAACGCGCTCGCCTCGGTCAGATGCAGGTGGACGACATTGAGCTTGGTCCAGGCCGCTTCGCGGATCTGGTTCTCGACATACGCCGGCGTGTAGTAGTGCCGGCCCAGGTCGAGCATGAACCCGCGCTCGGCTTGCTTCGGCCAGTCGATCGCGGTCCCCCGCGGCAGCTCGTCGCCCGTCTTGAGCAGCTGTTCGACGGTCTGCTCGCCGTAGAACACCCCGGTCGGGGTCGGCGCCTGGATCGTGGCGACGTCATCGATGCTGAGGCGGTACCAGCCGTCCGGATGCGTTCCGGCCTGGCGCGTCAGGTAGAAGTCGCCGGGATGCGGACGGTCGCTCACCACGACCGGCAGGTCCAGCCCGGTGATCGCCGCGACGTCCGCGCTGAACGTCCGGGCGTCGCCGGCCAGGTTCGAGTCCGTCCGCGCGACGACGATGCGCGATCCGGGCCGCAACCGGAACGAGCCGGGCCCGCCGCTCCATTGCTGCAGAGCCGGAACCACGGCCGGCGCGGCATTCGGCGCCCCGACCGACGCCCCGGCCGGCGGCCCGGCCGGCTCGGCCGGTTCGGCATCCGCACCCTGGATCGGCACCGCCACGGCCACCACGACGAGCCCAGCCAGCCCGGCGACCCGCCAACGGGAGATCCTGCGCTGCGCCGAGTCGATCATCCGCCACGCTCCGCACTACGAGGATTCTCCGGCCACGAGCACCGTATGAACGAACGATGTGCGCGGTCAAGCGCTAATTTGGCCAGATACGGTCAGATTCCTGCAGTGCCGGCTCAGCCGAGCTGTTTGATGATCTTCTCGAGCGCGGTGTGGAGGTGCCGGCGCTCGTCCTTGGTCAGGGTGGCGGTCGCGTGCCGGGCGAGCTCGTCGCGAGCGGCTCCGATGACATCACGAAGCGCGCGACCGCGGTCGGTGAGCTGTATCCGCACCAACCGGGCGTCCTGCGGATCGGACCGCCGGACGACGAGGCCGGCCTGTTCCATGCGTGTCACGGTGTTCACGACGGTCGGCGTTGCGAGTCCCACGCGCTGCGCGATCTGTCCCGGCGTCAACCCGTCGTCGGCCCAGAGCGCTTCGAGGATGATGTTCTGACCCACGCGGACGCCGTGCACGCTCATCGCGTCGTCGGCGGCGGTGCGCAACAGCTTGGACGCCCGGGTGAACAGGGTGAGCAGCTCGTTCATCCGTTCAGCCTAGCGGCGATCACTAGCACGCTATTGATTTGGTGTTAGGCTGCTCGTTAGCACGCTAGCGATGGCCGGCGGTTCGAGAGGGAGCCGAGATGGGTGCGATCAGCTTCGGCATCAAGACGACGCCGCTGGGCCTGACGTATCGCCAGATCCTGCAGCTGTGGCAGGACGCCGACGCCGCCCCGGACATCGACCACGCTTGGCTGTGGGACCACCTGCAGCCGATGCGCGGCGACCTGTCCCTGCCCGTCCTGGACGGTTGGACGCTGCTCGCGGCGCTGGCCGGCCAGACCCACCGTATTCGGCTCGGCCTGCTGGTCAGCAACAACCTCATCCGCCCGCCTGCGGTGCTCGCCAAGGTTGCAGCGACGATCGACGCGATCTCCGGCGGCCGGCTCGTGCTCGGACTGGGCGCCGGCGGCAACCTCGGGCCGGAGTCCGCGGCGTTCGGCCTGCCCGAGCCCACCGTCACCGAGCGCATCGAACGGCTCGCCGAGACCTGCACCATCGTGCGCCGCTTGTGGACCGAGCCCGAACCGCTCGACTTCGACGGACGTCACTACCGGCTGAGGAGCGCTCGCTGCCAACCACACCCCGTCCAGTCGCCTCGTCCACCTATCCTCATCGGCGGTGTGGGCGAACAGAAGCTGCTGCGCGTTGCGGCGGGCCACGCCGACATCTGGAACGGGCCCGGGCCACCGCATCTCACCGTGGCCGATTTCGTGCGCAAGAACCGGGTGCTCGACGAACATTGCGCCGCAGCGGGCCGCGACCCGGCCGAGATCACCAGATCGGTACAGCTCACCGCTGACCTCGACCATTCCGCCACGACGCGTTCCTACATCGCCGAATTGATCGAGGCCGGCGCGCGCCACATCATCTTGTCGCTACCGAATAGTCGAACCACGGGCGTCATCGAGCAGGTCGTCGACCAGATCATCCAGCCGGTGAAGGTATGACTACAGGGCCAAGGAGGCCGCGATGAACGAGTTCACGGTGACCCGCACGTTGAGCGCTCCGCGCGAGCGGGTGTGGCACGTCCTGACCCAGGCCGACTACTTCGAGCGCTGGCTGCCGGCCATGTCCGGGACGGCGGTGCTCGACGTCCGGACCGGTGGTTCCTGGCGCGCGACCGTGGTCTCCTCCGCCGGAGAGGAGGTCCCATTGACCGGACGCTACGACGAGGTCATCGAGCCGAGCCGGCTCGTGATGACCGTTCCGGGTGATGCGGTCACCGCGATCACGCTCACAGCCGGGTCGGGCGAGACCACCGAGATCACCTACTCCTTCGACGTCGAGGAGTCCATGCACGTCGCCGTCGAGGCGAGCGTGGACGAGGTCCTGGCCCGGGTCGCCAAGGTCCTGGCCGGATAGCGGAACCGGCCCCGGCTACTTCGCGCCGACCGGCGTACCGGGCTCGCCGCTCACGATCCGGATCGTGTGCTCGACCAGCGCGATCAGCACGTCCTTGCCGGATGATCGCCGGCGCGCGTCGCAGAGCACGATCGGCACGTCCTTGTCCAGGTCGAGGGCGAGTCGGATCTGGTCCGGCTCGTAGCGCTGCGCACCATCGAAGCAGTTGACGCCGACGACGAACGGCAGCCCGCGGCGCTCGAAGTAGTCGACCGCCGGAAACGAGTCGGCCAGCCGCCGGGTGTCGGCCAGGACCACGGCACCGAGCGCCCCGTACGCGAGCTCGTCCCACATGAACCAGAACCGGTCCTGGCCCGGGGTGCCGAACAGGTAGAGCAGCAGGTCGTCCCGCAGGGCGATCCGGCCGAAGTCCATCGCGACGGTGGTAGTCGTCTTCGCCTCGACACCGTCCAGTGGATCGACCCGTGCACTGGCCGAGCTGAGCACTTCTTCCGTGCGCAGCGGGCGGATCTCGCTGACCGAACCGACCAGCGTCGTCTTGCCCGCGCCGAACCCACCCGCGATGAGGATCTTGATCGTGACCGGCAGCCGCACCCCGCCTGGGCCGGCACCCCGCTCAGAGTTCCCGAAGGTCATTGAGTACCTCCCTGAGGATCGGTAAATCGTCCTGCCACCTGATGGTTCTGGGCGCGCGGACGGTTACCAGATCGCGTTCGCTCAAGTCGGTCACCAGGATCTTGACGACGCCGAGCGGTAGGTGCAGATCCGACGCGAGATCGGCGAGTGACACCGGGGACGCGCAGATCCGCAGGACGGAGAAGTGTTCCGGGTTGAGCGTCCACGGCTCCGCCGGGGCACGCCACGTCGCCGTGATGATCGCGAGCAGATCAAGATCTAGCTTGCTGCTGGGCTTGGTCCGGCCGCTGATGACGACGTAGGGGCGGACCACAGGGCCGGCGTCCTCGTCCGACCAAGAGTCGTCCGGCGATGGCACGGCACGGTCACTCTGGCCCGGCGCCGGCGGATCTTGTGCTCACCGACAGGTGCTGTCCGACGCGCTTCACGAGCACGGCCATCTCGTACGCGACGACGCCCGCGTCCGAAGTCGCCGAGCAAAGCACGGCGAGGCTGCTTCCCTCGCCCGCGGCGGTGATGAACAGGAAGGCCGAGTCCATCTCGATGAGGGTCTGGCGCACCTGACCGCCGCCGAACTGCAGGCCGGCACCGCGCGCGAGGCTCTGCACGCCGGACGCGATCGCCGCCAGGCGCTCGGCATCGTCGCGCCCCAGACCGCTGGACACCCCGATGGCCAGGCCGTCCCGCGACAGGATCACGGCCTTCTCGATGTCCGGTACCCGTCCGACAAGATCGTCGAGCAGCCAGTTGAGCTGGCCGTTCGACGTCACCGGTTGCTCGCCTGCTCGCATCGCTCCCACGGCCCCCTCATTCCTGCCCTGCATCCATACTCCCGTTCATGGCCGGCGGTGCTCTCCTCCGCCGTAGGGGCGGTGTCCGTACTCGGGATCGTCCATCCCGGGGTTGCCGCCCGGCGCCGCACCCATACCCGGGCCGGCACTCGACGGATCGGCGTCGGAGCGGCCCCGCTGCCAGCCGTGCTGGATGGCCGTCATGAGCGAGCGGGTCTGCTCGGGCGACCGGTCACCGGGCGGTCCGCCCGCGGCGGCCGGCTGGATCGGCTCGTCGTCGCGAAGCTGCGGCGCGAGGCTGGCCTGCCGCACCCGCCGGGGCAGGCCCAACTCGTCGACGTTGGACGTCGCCGGTTCGGCCGGCGGTCGGACATCACCCAGCGGCGGCGCTGCCCCGCCGTTCGACGGGCCGGCCGGATAGGTGGCTGACGCCCAGGAGCCCTCGAACATGGCGTCGGCCGGGGCCGGGGCGACGGCGTGCGGCGTGCCGTTCTCGACGGGCGGCGGCCCGGCCAACCTCGGCGCATCCTGCACCGGGACATCGCGCACCGGGAGGTCACGCGCCGGGACGTCGCGCACCGGGAGGTCGCGCGTCGGGGCGTCCAGGGCCGGCACGCTCGGCGGTGCGCTGATCGCCTCGGCGGTGGCCTCAGAAATCTTGCCGTTGCCGACCTGCGCCCGTCCCGGCGCCAGCGTGGCCGGTTCCCCGCCCCGCACGGCCCGCGGATCGTC
>DASXYE010000479.1:0-1784 GCA_036502695.1 Jatrophihabitantaceae bacterium | reverse complement strand
CGGATCGTTGCGCAGGTAGGCCAGCCGGGCGCGACCCTCGTCCAGGTTGACCAGCACTCGGCCGTCCTCCCAGAGGTACCAGGTGGCGACGGTGACCGGGTCGCCGTTGGCCTTGAGCATCCCCATCACGCAGGGGTTGGGTTTGGCCAGCACGGCAGCGAGTTCGGCGGGAACCGGAGGTTTGGGCATGCCGCCATTATTTGCCGCGTCCGAAACGTCCAAGACCGGGGCCCCTACCGTCGTGGGCACGCAGCAGCGGCTGGCCGCCGACAGCGGGGTCACCGACAACGGCGGCTGGGGCGGGATCACCCCGGCCTACAACATGAACGCCCCGGCCGACGGCCGCACGAGCTGGCTCAGGGCTAGCGGCCCAGCGACTGCTGCAGGATCTGTGCCACGTCGAGCACGGCGACGTCCTCGCGGGCTTCGCCGTCGGCCTGCTTGGCGGTCACCGCGTCGGACAGCATCACCATGCAGAACGGGCAGGCCGTCGAGATCAGGTCGGGATCCAGGCCCAGCGCCTCGTCGGTCCGCTCGACGTTGACCCGCTTGCCGATCTTCTCCTCCATCCACATGCGCGCGCCGCCGGCTCCGCAGCAGAAGCCGCGGTCCTTGCAGCGATGCATCTCCTCCGTACGCAGGGCCGGGATGGCGCCGAGCACCTCGCGGGGCGGCGTGTAGACCTTGTTGTGCCGGCCCAGGTAGCACGGGTCGTGGTAAGTGATCTTCTTGTCGACCGGCTCAACCGGGGTCAGCCGCCCTTCCTCGACGAGACGTCCGAGCAACTGCGTGTGGTGGACGACGTCGAAGTGCCCGTCCAACTGGGGGTATTCGCGGGCCAGCGTGTTGAAGCAGTGCGGGCAGGTCGCGACGATCTTGAGCGGTGCCGCCCGGGTGATCGAGTTGAGCGTCTCGACGTTCTGCATGCCCTGCATCTGGAACAGGAACTCGTTGCCCAGCCGCCGGGCCGGATCGCCCGTGCAGGTCTCGGCGCTGCCCAGCACGGCGAACTCGACGCCGGCGGTATTCAGCAATTCGGCGAATGCCCGGGTGACCTTCTTCGACCGGTCCTCCAGCGCCCCGGCGCATCCCACCCAGAACAGGTACTCGATGTCGGCGTCCAGCGGGGTGCCTGGGACGGCGCGGCGAACCTCGAACGGCAGGCCTTCCGTCCACTCCTCGCGGGCCTTCTCGGACAGCCCCCACGGGTTGCCCTTGTTCTCGATGTTGCGCAGCATGACGCCGGCCTCGGACGGGAACGCCGACTCGATCAGCACCTGGTAGCGCCGCATGTCGACGATGTGGTCGATGTGCTCGATGTCGACGGGGCACTGCTCGACGCAGGCCCCGCAGGTGGTGCACGACCACAGCACGTCCGGGTCGATCACGCCGCCGGAGGCCAGGTCGCCGACGAGCGGGCGTACCGCCTGGTCGGGGCCGGAACCTTCGATGCGGGCGAATCCGGATTCCGGGACGTGCGTGCCGTGCGGTTCGTGGCCGACCGCCGTGGCATCGTCCGGCGCGGACTTTCCCCCGATGAGATAAGGGGCCTTGGCGAACAAGTGATCGCGCAGGTCCATGATCAGCAGCTTGGGCGACAGCGGCTTGCCGGTGTTCCACGCCGGGCACTGCGACTGGCAGCGGCCACACTCGGTGCACGTGGAGAAGTCGAGGTAGCCCTTCCAGGTGAAGTCCTCGATCTTGCCCTTGCCGAACTGGGTGTCCTCGGACAGGTTCTCGACGTCGGAGAAGTCGATCGGCTTGCCCTCGGCGTCGGCCACCGG
>DASXYE010000478.1:0-1784 GCA_036502695.1 Jatrophihabitantaceae bacterium | reverse complement strand
AGCACCTCGGCTTCCTGGGCACGATTGAGTTGCGCGGTCATGTCAGTTACTGTGCGCTCAGATTTACCCTGGTACCAGAAGCCTGTTTATCCAGGTATAAACAGTAACTGGCACCAGGCTCCGAAACCGGCGACGCTAGGGATGTGACGCTCATGGCCAACCCGCCGAAACTCATCACCGATCCGGACGAGCTGCGCCGCCACGAGCTCTCGGCGTTCCTGCGCAGCCGGCGCGAGCGGCTGACCCCGCTGCAGGCCGGGTTGCCGGCCGGTGGGCGGCGGCGCACCCCGGGCCTGCGCCGGGAAGAGGTCGCGCAGCTCGCCGGGGTGGGCGTGACCTGGTACACGTGGCTCGAGCAGGGCCGCGACATCAAGGTCAGCGACCAGGTGCTGGAGGCGATCTCGCGCACCCTCATGCTCGACGGCGACGAGCGCTCGCACCTGTACACGCTGGCCGGATCGCCCGAGGCGGCACCGAAGGGCGACTGCGCCGAGCTGACGCCGGCGGTGCGGGCCATGCTCGACAAGTGCCTGCCGTTCCCGGCCGTGGTGCAGGACGGTAAGTACGACCTGATCGCGTGGAACCGGGCGTACTCGCGGCTGATCATCGACATCGACGCGCTGCCGCCCGAGGACCGCAACTGCATGTGGCTGATGTTCACCGATCCGGCCTGGCGCCGCGCGATCCTGGACCGGGACGTCGCCGCGCGCCGGATGACCGCCCAGTTCCGCGCCGGGTACGCCGAGCACGTCGCCGAGCCGGCCTGGAAGGCGCATCTGCGCCGGTTGCGCGCCGCGTCCCCGGAGTTCGTCGATCTGTGGGACCGGCACGAGGTCAGCGCGACGACGGTCAAGACGAAGAAGATCCGCAACCCCTACGTCGGGCGGGTGAACTTCGACGTCATGAGCAGTTGGCTCAACCCGCGGCCGGGCGTGCGGCTGCTTGTGTACACGCCCAGCGACGCCGAGACGGCGCGGCGCATGGAGAAGCTGGTCGAAATGATCGATGCGGAGGCTGTGGCGTGACCACCCTGACCAAGCTGGCTCATTCCTGCGTGCGGCTCGACGACGGCGAACGCTCGCTGGCGATCGACCCGGGCGTCTTCTCCGACGTCCCGGCCGCCCTCGACGGCACCGACGCCGTGCTGATCACCCACGAGCATCCCGACCACGTGGACGTCGAGCCGGTGCGGGCGGCGGCGCGGGCCAATCCGCGGCTGCGCATCTGGGCGCCGCCGAACCTGGCCGCGTCGCTCGAGCTGGGCGATCAGGTCGTGGCGGTGTCCCCGGGCGAGACGTTCACGGCCGGTGGCTTCGACGTCGAGGTGTTCGGCGGCCAGCACGCGCAGCTGCATCCGACCGTGCCGGTGATCCAGAACAACGGCTACCTCATCGACGGCGCCGTCTACCACCCGGGCGATTCGTTCATCGTCCCGACGAAGCAGTCGCAGCTGCTGTTGTTGCCGATCATGGCGCCCTGGTCCAAGACCGCCGAGGTGGTCGACTTCGCCGTGTCGGTGCGCGCACCGCGGGCGCTGCCCATCCATGACGGGATGCTGAACGAGCCGGGGCTGCGGTTCATCGAAGGGCACGTCACGCGCATCGGCGGCGAGCACGGCGTCGACTACACGACCGCCGCCCCGGGATCAACGTTCTCTGTGTGAAGTACTCGGGCGCGCCCGCGTCCAGCTGTACACGCCTGCCGACGCAGGGTGAACCTTGCCCGGCCAAGTATCAGGCGCTGACTCGGGCCGCTCCTATCCGGCATGACGGGGACTATTGCCG
>DASXYE010000477.1:0-11736 GCA_036502695.1 Jatrophihabitantaceae bacterium | reverse complement strand
GGGATCAGCGCGGTCGGCGATGGCACCCGCGCATAGTGGCAGCTGAACAGCAGTTCAGGTCAACGGCCCAGCATGGCTCCAGCGTGGGAGCGGCGCGGGGTGGCGCGGGGTGGCGCGGAGGCCGCGGCGGGCCGTGGGCGGCGCAGGAAGATCAGCTTCCGAACGCGATCATCCTGCGCGGGCTGCCGCATGGGGCTGTATGCGCAGGAAGATCGCGCATGCGTACGGATCTTCCTGCAGGGGCGTCAGCACGCGACGTCCATGATCAAGAGGGAGAAGTGGTCGCTATAGCAGCCACTTCTCCCTCTTGATCATGGAACGAAGACGCAACCACGAACGCGATGAGCGCTCGCGCGACTGCAGCCGAAGATGCCCACGGCTACCGCGACCACCAACGCGATGAGCGCTTGCGCGAAGAGCCCGCCGCCGCGGCGCGGCCCGCGACGAAGGAGCGGTGCGGATCTGCGTTGGACCCCGAGCTTGCGAGGGGGTCCACAAGCAGATTCGCGAAAGGCGGAATAAGGACAGTTAGCCGAACCGGCCGCTGATGTAGTCCTCGGTGCGCGGGTCGGTCGGGTTGGAGAAGATCTTCTCGGTGTCGTCCATCTCGACGAGCTGACCCGGCTTCCCGACCGCCGACAGGTTGAAGAACGCCGTCCGCTCCGACACGCGCGCCGCCTGCTGCATGTTATGCGTGACGATGACGATCGTGTACTTCTCCTTGAGCGTCTGGATGAGGTCCTCGATCGCGAGCGTCGAGATCGGGTCCAGCGCCGAGCAGGGCTCGTCCATCAGCAGCACCTGCGGCTCGACCGCGATGGCCCGGGAGATGCACAGCCGCTGCTGCTGACCACCCGACAGGCCGGCGCCCGGCTTGTTCAGCCGGTCCTTGACCTCTTCCCAGAGGTTGGCGCCGCGCAGGGACTTCTCGACGACCGTGTCGAGGTCGGCTTTGCGCATGCGCCCGCCCTGCAACTTGAGTCCGGCCACGACGTTGTCGTAGATGGACATCGTGGGGAACGGGTTGGGCCGCTGGAACACCATGCCGATGGTGCGCCGCACGTCGACCGGGTCGACCGACGAGCCGTAGATGTCGTCGCCGTCGAGCAGCACCTTGCCCTTGACGGACGCGCCGGCGATCACCTCGTGCAGGCGGTTGAGCGTGCGCAGCACGGTGGACTTGCCGCAGCCGGACGGCCCGATGAACGCGGTCACCGAGCGCGGCGCGATCGTGAACGAGCAGTCGCTGACGGCGAGGAACTTGCCGTAGTAGATGTTTAGGTTGTCAGCATCGATGCGCTTGGCCATGACGGTTCCTTAGCTCGAGACCTTGTTGAAGCGCCCGAGCAAGCGGGCGATGAGGTTGAGTCCCATGACGATGATGATCAGCGTGAGCGCTGCGCCCCACATCCGATCTACAGCGTAGTTGTGGATCGGCTTACCGGTGAACGAGTTCTTGGCGCCGAGGTTCTGCACCTGGTCGTTGATCATGCCGGGCAGCGAGGCCTGGTAGTCGTTGCTGAACAGGTTGGAGTTCGTAGTCGGCTTGAATCCGACCAGGATCAGCAGCGGCGCGGTCTCGCCGGCCACCCGGGCGATGCCGAGCACGATGCCGGTGATGATGCCGGTGAGCGCGGTCGGCACGACGATGCGGGCGATGGTCTTCCACTTCGGCACGCCCAGCGCGTAGGACGCCTCACGCAGCTCGTTCGGCACCAGCTTGAGCATCTCCTCGGTGGTGCGCACGATGACCGGAATCATCAGCAACACCAGGGCCAAGGACACGAGCCAGCCCTCACGGTGGCCGTGGAACGTCGTGACGAACACGGCGTAGATGAACAGCGCGGCGACGATGGACGGGACACCGCTCAGGATGTCGACCATGAACGTCGTCGCCTTGGCCAGCGGGCCGCGGCCGTACTCCACCAGGTAGATGCCGACCAGAATCGCGATCGGCACCGAGATCAGCGAGCACAGGGCGACCTGTTCGGCGGTGCCGATGATCGCGTGGATCGCGCCGCCGCCGGGGTCGGAGAAGGTGCGGGTACCGGTGTCGGAAGTGAACCAGCCGCTACGGGTGATCGCGTGGTAGCCCTTGCCGACCACCGTCCAGAGCAGCCACACCAGCGGAATCAGCGCGACGCCGAAGGCGAGGGTGACCAGCACGGTCGCCAGGTTGTTCTTGAACTTGCGGGAGCGGTGGCCGACGCCGGTGGTCAGCCCCGAGGTTGCAACGGCGGTCATTCCGTGAACTCCTTCCGCCGGTTGACCACGGCTCGGGCCGCGGCGTTCACCGCGAAGGTCAGCACGAACAGCACCAGACCGGCCGCGATGAACGCCCCGGTCTGCTTGGGATCGTTGAACTCGGCGGCACTGTTGGCGATCTTGGACGCGAACGTCTCGCCGCCGTTGAAGATCGAGATGCTGAACGGCGAGCCGTTCGACGGCTTGGACAGGATCAGGGCGATGGCGATCGTCTCGCCGAGGGCCCGGCCGAGACCGAGCATCGAGCCGCTGATCAGGCCGGGGCGGCCATAAGGCAGCACGGCCATGCGGATCATCTCCCACTTGGTCGCGCCGAGGGCCCAGGCGGCCTCGATGTTCTGCCGGGGCGTGCGCTCGAAGACGTCGCGGCTGATGGCGGTGATGATCGGCAAGATCATCACGGCGAGGACGACGCCGCCGTCGAAGATGGTGCCGAGGTCGAAGCCCTTGTCCTTGAACAGCTCGAAACCGCCGAGGTGGAACAGGAAGCGCTGTACCGGCCGGAGCGCCGGCGCGAGCACGATGATGCCCCAGATGCCGTAGATGATCGACGGGATCGCGGCCAGCAGGTCGACGATGTAGGCGACCGGGCGGGCCAGTCGCTTGGGTGCGTACTGGGTGATGAACAAGGCGATGCCGATGGCGATCGGCACGGCGATGACCATCGCCAGCAGCGAGATGAGCACCGTGGCCCAGAGCAGGTCGACGATGCCGAAGCGCAGCGTGCCGGAGTCGACGTCCCAGCTGCGGGAGAACAGGAAGTTCGACTTGTCGTCGGCGATGGACGGGATCGCCTTGGCGATGAGGAACGCCGCGACCAGCCCGATCAGGATCACGACGAAGGCGCCGGACCCGGCGGCGAAGCCGTGGAACACCCGGTCGCCGATCCGGATCCGGTTGCGCGGCGTGCCGGCGGCGATCGAGCCGGCGCCGGAGACCGGCGGGGCTTCCTCGAGCGTGGTGATGGCCATGGGCTCGGCCGATCCGACGATGGTCGGCTCACCGACCCGAACCAGTGGTGCGCCGACCTGCTCGATCTCGAGGTCGGTCTGCGCGTCGTCCGGTGGCGCGTCGTCGTCCTCGCGACTGTGCTTCGGACCCTCCACCGACTCCCCTCCAATGCTAGGTGGCGGAAGTGGTGCGGCAGGCTGCTCGGACGTGCCCCCGCCAGTCATCGTGTCTCGGTCTGCCATGCCGGCCCGTCTCTCGAAACGGTTGGAGCCCTACCGGGCGGCCGGGCTGGCCGGCCGGCCCGGCAGGGCTCCTCTTGCTCTCGCTCCTGCGCGGGAATCTACCTAGCTGATCTTCGCGACTGAAGCCTGCACCTTGGCGTCGATGTCGCTGGGCAGCGGCGCGTAGCCGAGGTCCTTCAGTCCGGCCTGCCCGTCGCCCGCGGTGTAGGTCAGGAACGCCTTCACCAGCGAACCGATCTTCGGGTCCGAGTACTTGGCGCACGCGATCTCGTACGTCACCAGGATGATCGGGTAGGCACCCGCCGTCTTGGTGGCGTAGTCGAGCTTGAGCGTCAGGTCGTCACCGGTGCCGGTGACGGTGGCCGCGCTGACCGCCTTGCCGGCGGAGTCGGCGTCGAGAGCGACGGCGCCGCCACCGTTGTCGACCTTGGCCATCGACAGGCCGGCGCTACCGGCGAAGGACCACTCGAGGTAGCCGATGCTGCCCTCGGTGGAGCTGATCGCCTGCTGGACGCCCTGCGACTTGGCCTTGCCCTGGCCCTTGCCGGCCCAGGTCTTGCTCGGCGCGGCGGTGAACACCGACGGTGCCACGGCGGCCAGGTACTTCTCGAAGTTCTCCGTCGTGCCGGACTCGTCCGAGCGGTAGAAGACCGTGATGTTGGTCGACGGCAGGCTGGCGCCGGAGTTCAGGGCCTTGATCGCCGGGTCGTCCCACTTGGTGATCTTGCCGGTGAAGATCTTGGCGATGGTGTCGGGGTTGAGCGTCAGGTCGCTGACGCCCTTCACCTTGAACGCCAGGGCGATCGGGCCGGTGACCATCGGCAGGTCCAGGGCCGGGCCGCCGCACCGCTTGGCGGCTGCCGCGACCTCACCCTTGGTCGGGTTGAGCGCCGAGTCCGAGCCGGCGAAGTCGACCTGGTTGCCGTTGAACTGCTTGACGCCGGCTCCCGATCCGGTCGCGTTGTAGGCGATGTCGGCGCCGCACTTGCTCTTGTAGTCCTTGATCCACTGCTGGATCGCGTTGGTCTGTGCGGTCGAGCCTTCGGCCTTGAGGCTGCCCGACACGCACGCGCCGCCGGGCGCGGACGACGAACTGTTCGAAGTTGAGCCGCCGTCGCCCGCGGGAGGTGGCGTCGTCGCAGTGTCTTTCTTGTCTGAACTACAGGCGGTCAGCGCGATCGCGCCCGCAAGCAGAGCTGCTGCCACGCCGCTGCGGTACAGCTTCACGTTGGGGTCCCTTCCGTTCGTCATAGGCGGATGCCGTTTCCGGACGGTAGGGCGGGGAGGTGGCGCGATGGCGTGGCCCAGGTAAACGCAGGGTGAACCTGGCTAGGCGCTGGTGTGACGCTTCTCAAACCAGGACATGTCCGCCGGGTAAACAGCCCGGCCGGTTGATCAGCGGGCGAGCTGTACGTCCAGATCGTAGGAAGCGAACCCGTACTTGCGGTACAACTGCACCGCCGACGGGTTGCTCTCGTCAACGTAGAGCATCGCCTCGGTGGCGCCGCGGCCGGCGAGGTGGGCCAGCCCGGCGACGAGCAGTGCCGGGCCCAACCCGAGGCCCTGCGCCGCCGGCGCGATGCCCAGGACGTACACCTCGCCGATGCCCGCACCGGCGTCCTTGCGGTGCAGCTTCGTCCAGTGGAAACCGAGCAGCTCGCCGCCCCGTTCGGCCAGCAGGAACCCGGCCGGGTCGAACCACGGCTCGGCCTCGCGGGCCTCGATGTCGGCGCGCGTCCACTTGCCCTGCTCGGCGTGGTCGGCGAACGCCGCGGCGTTGACGGCGAGCCAGGCGTCCTCGTCCTGGCCTGGCCCGAACGCGCGCACCGTGACGCCCGCGGGCAGCGGTTTGTCCGGCAGATCGGTCAGGGGCCGGCGCAGCTGCCACAGCTTGCGGTGCTCGGTGTAGCCGCGGGCCATGGCCGCCGGCGCCACCGGGCTGTGCTGGCCGTGCGACCACACGACCAGGTGCGGGGTCAACGGCTCGAGCGCGGCCAGCAGCTGGTCGGCCACGCCGTCGCGGTCGGCGATCTCGGCGGTGTCGTCGTCCAGCTGCGCGTACCCGCCGGGTAGCACGAGGTGCCGCACGGCCGGCCGGGACGGGCCGAGCTGCAGCATCGCGTGATCGCTCAGCGGCGGAGCGCCGTCGCGGACCTTGACCGCCTTGATCAGCGCCCGGACGTCGTCCAGGAGCTCACCGTCCAAGGCGTCGAGGACGGCGACCGGCATCCCGCCAAGCTACAGGTCGACCAGATCGTCGGCGGCGGCTCGCCGCGCGGCGTGGGCGTCGGTGGTGTCCGCGGTCGGTCGGACGAACTTGTAGCCGACGTTGCGGACCGTCCCGATCAGGGCCTCGTTCTCCGGGCCGAGCTTGGCCCGGAGCCGCCGGACGTGGACGTCGACGGTGCGGCTGCCCCCGAAGTAGTCGTAGCCCCAGACCTCCTGGACCAGGTGCGAGCGGGTGAACACCCGGCCCGGGTGCTGGGCCAGGAACTTCAGCAGCTCGAACTCCTTGTACGTCAGGTCGAGGGCGCGGCCGGACAGCCGGGCGCTGTAGGTCGTCTCGTCGATGATCAGGTCGCCGATCTGGACATGCTCGGGGGTCGGGTCGGCGGTGCGGGCCCGCCGGTCGACGGCCAGCCGCAGCCGGGCGTCCAGCTCGGCCGGTCCGGCGGTGTCGAGCACCACGTCGTCGACCGCCCAGTCGGCGGACAGCGCGATCAGCCCGCCCTCGGTCAGGACGGCCAGCACGGGGGTCTCACGGCCCAGGGCGGCCAGCACGCGAGTGAACGCGCGGGCCCCGGCCAGATCCCGGCGGGCATCGATCAGGACGGCGTCGCCGGTGGTGTGCTCGATCATCCGGCCGGCGTCCAGCGGCAGGACGGTGACCGAATGCGGCAGCAGCCCCAGGGCGGGTAACACCTCGGTGGTGGGCTGCACGGCGCTGGTGAGAAGGACGAGATCCATGCTTATCTCCTGCTTGCCGGGCCTGGCTGTTCAGGGGACCAGGCGGCACTGCCCAGCGGCTGCAGGCAGGATATCAAGGTGGCCCCCGCAGAAACCGTCATCTTGACCACATCCGACGGCGTGGCGATCGCCGCCGATTACTGGCCCGGCACGCCCGGAACGCCCGGCACGACCGGCACGCCTGGTTCCGGTCTGGCCTACGTGGTCGGGCACGGCTTCACCGGGTCGGCCCGGATTCCGCGGGTCCAGCGCATCAGCACGCAGCTGGCCGAGACCGGCGCCGCCGTGCTGGCCCTCGACTTCCGCGGGCACGGACGCTCGGGCGGGCGCTCGACCCTCGGCGAGCTCGAGGTGCATGACCTGGCCGCGGCGGTGGCCTTCCTGCGCGCTGCGGGGCACCGGCCGATCGAGGGGCACGGGCCAGTCAATGGGCATGGTGCCGTCGCGGTGCTCGGCTGGTCGATGGGCGCCTCGGTGGTGCTGCGCTACGCCGGGCGGGGCGGCGACGTCGACGCCGTGGTCAGCATCAGCTCGCCCGGGCACTGGTGGGAGCGGGGCACCACGCCGATGCGCCTGGTGCACTGGGCCGTCGAGACGCGAGCCGGCCGGCTCGTCACCCGGGTGACGACGCGCACCCGGCTGGCCGGCGATGGCTGGGCGCCACTGCCCGAGTCGCCGGTCGAGGTGGTCGCCGGAATCGCGCCGCGTCCGCTGCTGATCGTGCACGGCGACGCCGACCGCTACTTCCCGGTGCACCACGGCCGGGCGCTGGCGGCGGCGGCCGAGGGGTCCGCGTACTGGCTGGAACCCGGCATGGGCCACGCCGAGGCAGCGACCACTCCGGAGCTGATCGCGCGCATCGACGGCTGGGTGCGGTCGGCGCTGAATTCCCCGGCGCTGGATTCGACAGCGGCGTGCCGTCTGCGACCATGACCAGTGTGGTGGACGACTCGGCCGGCCCCGACCGCGGCGACGCAGTGAGCGTCACCGCGCAGATCCCGGTCATCGACGACTACGCCGCCGGGCCGCAGGACCCGAACCCGCCCGACGAGACCCCGCCGCCCGAACCGGATCCCGAACCCGAGCCGGCCGAGCCGGTACGCATCAACCACCTGCACGAGGCCAGCGTCGCCGCGGTCGTGACGATCGGGCTGGCTGTCGTGTCCAAGCTGGGCGTCACGCCGCTGCTGGTCGGCGTCGCGGTGGTGCAGGGCCTGCTCGTCCTGTCCTGGGTGTTCGGCACGGCCCTGCCGGGACGGATCGGCGGCCTGGTGACCGGTGCGCTGGCCGCCGGTGGCTCCGACTTCGTGGTGTCGCGCTGGCCGCACGGTCAGCTCGGGACGCTGCTCGCGGTGCTGGGGCTGGCCATCCCGGTGATGTTCTTGCACCAGCTGACCCGGGGCGTGGTGCGGACGCGGGTGGTCGAGTCGCTGTCGGACATCGCCCTGATGGTGGTGGCGGTCGTGGGCTGCGCGTCGCTGATGCAGCTACGGCACGAGACGCTCGGTGCGCTGATGACGAGCGGCTTCGTGCTCGCCGCCGGGGCGGCGCTCGTGACCGGCCACGTGGTGGACCTGGTCCTGCCGAAGTTCCTCTTCGACCCGGACGTCCCGCGCGGGTTCCTGGCGGTGATCGCCGGCGCTATGGGCGGTGCGGTCGCGTGCTTCTTGCGGCTGCACAACTCGTTCGAGTTCGACCACAAGCGCTCGCTGTTCGTGGGCGGCGGCCTGGGCGCGCTCATCAGCCTGTTCGCGATCGGCGCCGCGTTCGTCGAGCACAGCCTGCCGGCCGGACGCCGTCCGCTGGCCATCGCCCGGCCGGTCGCCAGCACGCTGCTGCCGTTCGGGCTGCTCGTGCCGATCGGCTACCTGCTCTGCCTGTCCATCCGGCGATGACCGTGTGGCTGACCGTCCTGGTCGGCGTCTTCCTCGCGGTTGTCGTCGCCGACCGGGTCGTCGCGGTGGTGGCGACCCGGCTGGCCAGCCGGCACCTCCTCGCCAGTGCCGGCCTCGTCACCGTGGTCAGCCACCTGCGCGTGCAGGTGCGCGGTGCCCCGTTCCTGACGCAGGCGCTGCGCGGGCGGTACCGGTCGGTGTACGTCACCGGGCGGGGCTTGCGGATCGGTCCGATCACCGACGGGCGGTTGCGGGGCGTGCTGCGCGGTGCGCGCGTCCCGCTGCGATCCGTTCTGGCCGGAGCGGTGCACGAGGTGCCGGCCGCGCGCCTAGACGCCAGCGTCGTCGTGCCGTACGCCCAGTTGCCGGCGCTGACCCGCATCGACGGCCTGGTCGTGGTGCCGGACGGTGACTACCTGGCGGTCACGGCGCCCATGCCGGTGCCCGGGGTGGGCTCGCTGGTACGGGTGGCCGGCCGGGGCGAGCTGCACGTCGTCGATGGCCAGGTGCGACTGGCCATGTCCGGGCTGCGCGTGGCCGGCGTGGCCCTGCCGGGGGTGGTGGTCGGGCAACTGTCCCGCGCACTGGGCGGCACCATCGCGATCCCGCCGCTGCCGTACGGCCTGGCGATCGTCGACGTCCGGGTCGGTGCCGACGGGCTGGTCGTGCGGTGTACTGCGGAGCATCCCGTGCTCCGTCCCGTGGAGCCGGCCGCGGTGCCGGTGGCCGATGCCGGGCCGCCCGCGGTGCCGATGGAAGCTGGGTAAGGTCGCGGGATGAATCCCGAGCCGCCGCCCCCGACGGCCGCATATTCGGCGTACGAGCCGGGCTATGAACCGGCCTACGGGCCGGGCTACGAGCCGCCGGTGCCGCCGCCGACGCGCCGCCGCCGACGCCGGCGCTGGCCGTGGATCACCGGGATCATCCTGGTCGTGCTGTTCGGCCTGCTCGTGGCGGCCGACCGGATCACCGTGGGCCTGGCCGAATCAGCGGTGGCCAAGCGCATTGCCGAGCAGAACCCGTTCGAAGGCACCGGCGTCAAGCCGCACGTGTCCATCAACGGCTTCCCGTTCCTGACTCAGGCATTCGCGGGAAAGTACGACGACATCGAGGTGTCCGGCGACGCGCTGACCATCGACCAGGTGCACGGCATCAACCTGCAAGCGCACATGCACGGCGTCCACGTGCCGTTCAGCAACGCGGTGGATCGCAAGGTCAATTCGCTGCCGATCGATCACCTGGACGCGGTGGCGGTGATTCCGTACACCGAGGCGGCGCGGCGCACCGGCATCGACGGGCTGCAGCTGTCCGACAACCACGGCGCACTGCACGTCGAGCTGGCCGTCAGCATGGCCCCGCTCGGCAACGTCACCGCCTCGGCCGACGCTGACGTGCAGGTCAGCGGCAACCACGTCTCGTACACCGTCCGGCAGATCGTGGTGAACGGCCAGCCGGTGCCCGACTCGCTCACCCCGCAGCTGCAACGGGCGATGAACGGCGCGCTGACCCTGCCGACGCTGCCGTACCACCTGCGCGTCACCGGCGTGCAGCCCAAGCCGGCCGGCATCCAAGCCACCGCCAAAGCCGACCACATAGTCGTCGACACGAGCTGATTTATCCCGCCTTTCGCGGATCTCCTTGTGGACCCGCTCGCTGGCGCTCGGCGTTCGTGGCTAAGTTGTCCGCGCTTCGCGTTGCTATGACGCATCGAGGCGCGGACAACTCGGGAAATCACGGGTTTGGTCTGCCGCAGGGTCGCCGCTACGCTTGGCGCATGGGCAACGCGCTCTGCGCTGTGAGCAATCCCTTGCTCACCTCTCGCCGCACGGTCGACCTGTGCCGTGTGGGCAGCTGCCTGTGTCGCACCCGCTGATCGGGTAGACAAACCCGTCCTGTCGCGCCGTTCGAGCGCGTTCTCGGCTGCGCCGACGCTGCAATCACGCCCATCCACATCACAGGAGGAGTAATCAATGAGCCGCGCTGACGTGCTCGTCTCGGCCGACTGGGCCGAAGAGAATCTGGACACCCCCGGGGTCGTCTTCGTCGAGGTCGACGAGGACACCTCAGCCTACGACGGCGGCCACATCGCCGGCGCCGTCAAGCTCGACTGGAAGACCGACCTGCAGGACTCGGTCGTTCGCGACTTCGTCTCGAAGGACAAGTTCGAGGCGTTGCTGTCGGCCAAGGGCATCGGCAACGACGACACCGTCGTGCTGTACGGCGGCAACAACAACTGGTTCGCCGCCTACGCGTACTGGTACTTCAAGCTCTACGGCCATGACAAGGTGCAGCTGCTCGACGGTGGCCGCAAGAAGTGGGAACTCGACGGTCGCGAGCTGTCCAAGGACACCGTGTCAAGGCCCGCTACCACCTACGTCGCGAAAGATCAGGACCGGTCGATTCGCGCCTACAGAGACGAGGTCGTCGCCGCGATCGGCACGCAGAACCTGGTCGACGTGCGCTCGCCCGACGAGTTCAGCGGCAAGCTGCTCGCGCCGGCGCACCTGCCGCAGGAGCAGTCGCAGCGGGCCGGCCACATCCCGTCCGCGCTGAACGTCCCGTGGAGCAAGGCAGCCAACGAGGACGGCACGTTCAAGTCCGACGACGACCTGCGCAAGCTCTACGTGGACGAGGCCGGGCTGGACGAGTCGAAGGACACCATCGCCTACTGCCGCATCGGTGAGCGCTCGAGCCACACCTGGTTCGCCCTGCACGAGCTGCTCGGCCAGGCGAACGTCAAGAACTACGACGGTTCGTGGACCGAGTACGGCTCGCTCGTGGGCGTGCCGATCGAGAAGGACGTCTGATGTGCGGCGCGCCGGCGCAGGCACCTGACCTGCCCGCGCACGTGGACATCACCAAGGAGACGGTGCTGTACGGCACCGTCACGAAGGACGGCGCCCCGGTGCCGGCGGCGTACGTGCGGCTGCTCGACTCGACCGGCGAGTTCACCGCCGAGGTGTCACGTCGGCTACCGGCGACTACCGGTTCTTCGCGGCGCCCGGCCAGTGGACGCTGTCCGTCATGCACCGTGACGGCGCCGTTCGCAAGGACGTGCGCGCCCTCGAGCCCGGCCTCGTGGAGGCGGCGCTCGTCCTGTCCTGACCCGCTCGTTGTTCCGCTTTTGGCCGCCCAGCATCAAATAGATGCCTGGGCGGCCAAACCGTCTCAGTACACCAGTGCTTGGGCGTCGTCGCGCAGGGCTTCCTCGACGAAGGCCACCGAGCCGGCGATGCGCACCCCGGGTAACACCTCGTCCTCGGTGATCTCTCGCCGGGCGGCGCACTGGGTGCACACCGTCACGGTGCCCCCGGCCAGGACGGCATCGCGCAACTGCGACAGCGGCGTCGCCTCGGGCAACGAGAACTCCTCGGCCCGTCCCGGTACGGCCAGCCAGGCCGCCTCACCGGTCAGCC
>DASXYE010000476.1:0-9438 GCA_036502695.1 Jatrophihabitantaceae bacterium | reverse complement strand
GCCAGCTCGGCGATCTGCGCGCCGGCGGCCCGGCCCTGGGCGACGTTCAGCGCCGGCGTCTCGATCACGTTGATCCGGCTCTCGGGCAGCCGGGCCGCCCGCAGGGCCTGGCGGGCCCCGGCCAGCCGGTCCGACACCTGCTTGATCGCCATCGGCCCGCCGACGAACGCGATGCGCTCGTGGCCCTGTTCGATCAGGTGGCCGGCCGCCAGCTCGCCACCCACCACGTCGTCGACGGACACCGAGCACTGCCGCCGGTTGGAGCCACGGTCGACGAGCACGATCGGGATGCCGCGCCGGCGGATCGCATCGAGCCGGGTGCTGCGTCCGGTCACCGGGCTGACCAGGATGCCGTACGCGCGCTGCTCTTCCAGCACGCTGAGATAGTGCTGCTCGCGCTGGGCATTCTCGCCGGTATTGCACAGCACGACTGAGAGTCCGGCGTCGGCGGCGGCTTCCTCGACGCCGGCCGCGATGTCGGTGAAGAACGGGTTGCCGACGTCCAGGACGATCAGCCCGATGGTGCGGCTGCGTCCGGCCCGTAGCTGGCGGGCCGCCTCGTTGCGCACGAACCCCAGCTCGTCGATGGCGCGCAGCACCCGCTCCCGGGTGGCGACCGACACGCGGTCGGGACGGTTGAGCACGTTGGACACCGTGCCGAGCGAGACGCCGGCATGAGCCGCAACATCGGTCACGCTGACGGATGCAGTCACGCGAACTCCTCCCTGACCGGCCACCGATCGCTGAATCGTGTCACGCATCCGGGACTGTATACGCGCGGCCCGCCGGATGTCGTCCGGCCGCGAAATCGACCGATGCCGGTCAAGATCCTTTTGAAACAAGCTGGAAACGATGTCTTGACTCGTCGTGTGACCCGGGTCTAGCGTTCCGGGTCACGTGAAAGGTTTCACAGTCTGACCTCCCTGGGGGCCGCAGGTGCCAGCTGTTCACGACCTCGCTGAGCCGCGCCTCGTCCTCGAGCAGGCCACCAAGAGTTTCGGGTCGGTGCGCGCTCTCGTGGACGGGTCGGTGACGCTCTATCCCGGCGAGGTGCACGCGCTGCTGGGCGAGAACGGTGCCGGCAAGTCGACGCTGGTGAAGATCCTGGCCGGCGTGCATCAGGCCGACTCCGGCCGGATGCTGCTCGGCGGCGAACCGGTGTCGTTCACCAGCCCCGCGGATTCGCGGGCGGCCGGCGTCTCGATCATCTACCAGGAGCCGACGCTCTTCCCGGATCTGACCGTCGCCGAGAACATCTTCGTCGGACGGCAACCTCGCAAGCGCGGCCGGCGCATCGACCAGGCGCGGATGCGGCGCGGGGCGCTAGACGCGTTCGCCCGCCTCGGCGTGCACCTCGACCCGAACCGCCCGGCCCGCGGATTGTCCGTCGCCGACCAGCAGATCGTCGAGATCGCCAAGGCCATCTCGTTCAACGCCAACGTGATCGTGATGGACGAGCCGACCGCGGCGCTGACCACGGTCGAGGTGGCTCGCCTGTTCGACGTGACCCGGGCGCTGCGCGAGCAGGGCGCGGCCGTGCTGTTCATCTCGCACCGGCTCGAGGAGGTGTTCGCGATCTGCCAGCGCGTGACGGTGATGCGCGACGGCAAGTTCGTGCGGACGGCGCCCATCGACGAGCTGACCGTCGACGACATCATCCGGGCGATGGTCGGCCGCGACCTGGACGAGCTGTTCCCGAAGACGCCGACGGAGGCGGCCGACGTCGCGCTGGAGGTCAGCAACCTCAGCCGGGCCGGCGTGTTCGACGACGTGTCGTTCACGGTGCGGCGCGGCGAGATCGTGGCCCTGGCCGGGCTGGTCGGCGCCGGGCGCACCGAGGTGGCGCGCGCCGCGTTCGGCATCGACCGCCGCGACGCCGGCGAGGTGCGCGTCGCCGGGACGGCCCTGCCGAACGGTTCGCCGCGCGCCGCGATGGCCGCCGGGGTGGCCTTCGTCCCCGAGGACCGCCGCCAGCAGGGCCTGGTCATGGACATGGGCATCGACCACAACGTGGCGTTGCCGTCGCTGTCGCGGCTGCGTCGGGGCGGGCTGATCCGGCGGTCGGCCGAACGCCGGCTGGCCAACGACTGGGCCGGGCGGCTGCAGCTGCGGTACGGGCGGATGAGCAGCCCGGTGTCGACGCTGTCCGGCGGCAACCAGCAGAAGGTCGTGCTGGCGAAGTGGCTGGCCCGCACGCCGACCGTGCTGATCATCGACGAGCCCACCCGCGGCATCGACGTCGGTACGAAGGCCGAGGTGCACCGGCTGCTGGACCGGCTCGTGGCCGATGGCGTGGCCGTGCTGATGATCTCCTCCGAACTGCCTGAAGTGCTGGGCATGGCCGACCGGGTGCTGGTGCTGCGCGAGGGCAAGCTCGTCGCCGAGCTGTCGCGGGCCGAGGCGACCGAGGACTCGATCATGCGAGCGGCCACCGGCCAGGCCGCGGGGGTGGCGTCATGACCGTCATCACCGCCCCGCTCGTGCGGCGGATGTTCCGGGCCGAGGGGCTGCTGCGGGCTCGCGAGCTGGCCATCGTCATCGCCATCCTCGTGGTGTTCGTCGCCACGACCATCAACAACCACGCGTTCGCCGAGGCGCACAGCGTGCAGCAGTTGCTGACCGGGGCGTCGCTGATCGCGCTGCTCGCGGTCGGCGAGACACTCGTGATCGTCACCCGCAACGTCGACCTGTCCGTGGGCTCGGTCGTCGGACTTTCCGCCTACGTCGTGGGCGATGTGTTCGTGCATCACCCCCATACGCCGGCGTTCGTCGGCTTCCTGCTCGGCACGGCGATCGGCGCCGTGGTCGGTGCGATCAACGGGCTGATCACCACCATCGCGCGGGTGCCCAGCCTGGTCGTCACCCTGGCGTCGCTGTACATCGTGCGGGGGATCGACGCGCGCATCGTGAACGGCAAGCGCATCGACCCGGTCAACGTGCCCCATGCGTTCACCGAGGTCGGCTACAAGACGGTGCTGGGCATCCCGTACCTGGCGATCATCGTGGCCGTGATCGTGTTCGTCGTCGGCTACGCGATGCGGACGTTCCGCTCGTCGCGGGACCTCTACGCGATCGGCTCCAACCCCGAGGCGGCGACGCTCGCCGGCGTACCGGCCGGGCGGCGCGTCGTCAGCGCGTTCACGATCAGCGGGGCGCTGGCCGGATTCGGCGGCGCGCTGTTCCTGGCCGAGTTCGCCACCGTCGACGCGACCGGTGGCACCGGCTACGAGCTGAGTGTGATCGCCGCCGTCGTGGTCGGCGGTGTGGCGATCTTCGGCGGCAGCGGCACGGTGCTGGGTGCCGCGCTCGGAGCGGTGTTGCTCAACACGATCAACCAGGCGCTGGTCGCGTCGCGGATCTCGTCGTTCTGGAACCAGGCCGTCGCCGGCGCGCTGTTGCTCGCCGCGATCGCGTTCGACCGCTGGGTCGGCCTGCGAGTGAACCGACGAATGCAGACGGCCGAGGGGGCGCACCGTGATGTCTGATACGCAGACGGCCCCGCCGGCCGTCACCGCGGTGGACGCACCCGGCCGCGAGCTGCCCTGGCGGGCCGCGCTGCGCTGGGAGAGCGGCCTGGTGATCGTGCTGATCGCCACGCTGATCTTCGCGCGGACCCAGTCGGGCGACTTCTTCACCCCGTCGACGACGTTCTACATCGGCCTCAACATGGGCGAGATCGCCATCATGGCGTTGCCGCTCATGCTGATCGTGATGACCGGCGAGATCGACCTGTCGGTGGCGTCGATGCTCGGCCTGTCCGGGACGATCATGGGCTACCTGTTCGAGCACCACTGGAACATCTACCTGGCGATGGCCGGGGCCCTGGTTGTCGGCGCGGTCGGCGGTGCGTTGAACGGTGTGCTGGTCACCCGGCTCGGGCTGCCGTCGATCGCGGTGACGATCGGCACGCTGACCCTGTTCCGCGGCCTGGCCGAAGTCATCCTCGGAAACAGCACGGTCGGCGGGTATCCGGCGTCGCTGACCAAGATCGGCGTCGTGCCGATCCAGGGCACGCAGCTGTCGTACTCGGTCGTGATCTTCCTTGCGCTGGCGGTGATCTGCGCGATCGTGCTGCACGCCACCCCGCTCGGCCGGGCGATCTTCGCGGTCGGCCTGCAGTCCGAGGCAGCGCACTTCGCCGGCATCCGGGTCGGCCGGATCAAGTTCTGGCTGTACGTCCTGAGCGGCGCCGTGTGCGCGCTGGCCGGCATCCTGTTCACGCTCAAGAACGCGTCCGCGCGCTACGACGCCGGTACCGGCCTGGAACTGAACGTCGTCGCCATCGTGCTGCTCGGCGGAGTGTCGATCTTCGGCGGGCGGGGCAGCGTCATCGGCGTCGTGCTGTCGGTGGTCATCGTCGGCTGCCTGCAACAGGCGCTGACCCAGATGCACGTCGATGCCCAGGTGCAGAACATCGTGCTCGGCGGCCTGCTGCTGGTCAGCGTGATCGTGCCCAATGGCGGCGAGGCAGTCCGCCGCATCCGCGCTCGAACGAGACGCCGCGTCCCGGCGTAACCACAAGAAGGGATCAGCAATGGTGCAACTCCGCAGGGTGGCTGTACTCGCGACGGCGCTTACTGTCGGCCTGACCGCGGCGTGCAGCTCGACGACCAAGAAGGCGTCGGACACCGGGTCGCCGACGGCAACGGGTGTCAAGAAGGGCCTGACCGTCTACTTCATCCCGAAGGACACCCAGAACCCGTACGAGGTGATCGCCGACAACGGTGGCAAGGCCGCCCTGTCCGAGCTGGGCGGCAAGGTCGTCGTCAGCAGTGGCACGGCTGACACCGCCGCCGCGCAGATCCCCTCGATCCAGGCGGCTATCCAGGCGCACGCCGACGCGATCGTCATCGCCGGCAACGACCCCAAGTCGCTGTGCCCGTCGCTGGGCCAGGCGTACAGCGCGGGCATCAAGATCGTGTCGTTCGACTCGGACGTGCAGTGCCCGAACCACCTGTTCATCAACCAGGCCGACACCAAACAGATCGGTACGTCCGAGGTCGACCTGCTGGCCAAGCAGATCGGTTCGGCCGGTGACATCGCGATCCTGTCGGCGGCAGCCACCGCCACGAACCAGAACGCGTGGATCGGCTACATGAAGGACCAGCTCAAGACGTACCCGAACATGCATCTGGTCAAGACGGTCTACGGCAACGACGACCCCGCGATGTCGCTGACCGTGCTGCAGGGTCTGCTGTCGGCCTACCCGACCCTCAAGGGCATCATCTCGCCGACGACGGTGGGCATCTCGACGGCCGCGCAGTACCTGTCGACGCACAAGGACATCGCCAAGAAGGTCACGTTGACCGGGCTCGGCCTGCCGTCGCAGATGAAGCCCTACATCCACGACGGCACGGTCAAGGCGTTCGAGCTGTGGGATCCGGGCAACCTGGGCTACCTGGCCGGGTACGCCGCGGCGTCGCTGGCGTCGGGTAGCGCGAGCCTGACCGCCGGCACGAAGTTCACGGCCGGCAAGCTCAAGGAGTACACGGTGTTGCCGGCCGCCGGGGACACCGGCCCGTCGGTGGTGCTCGGTCCGCCCACGGTGTTCGACGCGTCCAACGTCGACAAGTACAACTTCTGACGAGGTCGGGTCGTGGCGCGCTACTGCTTCTTGTTGCAGGTCCGCCCGGAGCTGCTGACGGAGTACAGGGCGCGCCACGCCGACGTCTGGCCGGAGATGCGCTCGGCGTTGCAGGACGCCGGCTGGCGCAACTACTCGCTGTTCGTCCGGGACGACGGCCTGCTCGTCGGGTACGTCGAGTCCGACGACCTGGACGCGGCGCAGCGGGCGATGGCCGCCACCGACGTCAACCGCCGCTGGCAGGCCGAGATGGCTCGGTTCTTCGTCGGGCTGGACGGCCGACCACCCGACGAAGGACTGCTGCTGCTCGAAGAGGTCTTTCACCTAGAGGGAGTAAGGCAATGACCGCGACGGCTGTGGGAATCGAGCGGATCGTCGGCCGCCGCACGAAGGTAGGGCTGGTAGCCGGTGGGCTCGGCGCGTACTGGCCGCAGTTCCCGGACCTGCTGCCGACGTTGCGCCGCTCGGCCGCCCGGGTGTCATCGCGCATGCAGGAGTTGGACTGCGATGTCCTCGACGTCGGCTTCATCTCGGACGCTTCGGAAGGCGCCGCCGCCGCCGAGAAGCTGCGGGCCGCGGGGTGCGATCTGATCGTCGGTTTCCTGACCACGTACATGACGGCGTCGATGCTGCTGCCGATCGCCCAGCGGTCGGGTGCGCCGGTGTTGCTGATCAACCTGCAGCCCACCGAGGCAATGGATCACGCCACGTTCGACACCGGCCAGTGGCTGGCCTACTGCGGCGCCTGCCCGTTGCCCGAGATGGCCAACACGTTCGTGCGGGCCGGCATCCCGTTCCGGTCGGTGTCGGGTTACCTCGAGGACGAGCGGGCCTGGACGAAGATCAGCCGCTGGGTGCGCGCGGCCGGGGTGCGCGGGGCGCTGCGGCACGGCCGGCACGGCCTTATGGGTCACCTTTATCCAGGCATGCTGGATGTCTCGACCGACCTCACCCTCGTGCCGGTCAACTTCGGTGGGCACATCGAGGTGCTCGAGTTCGACGACCTGCGGGTACGGGTCGACGCGATTTCCTCCGCGGAGGTGGACGAGCGGATCGCCTTGGCGCGCGATGTTTTCCAGATCGATCCGACCGTCGAGGACGAGGACTTCCGGTGGGCGGCCCGCGTGTCGCTGGGCCTGGATCGGCTGGTCGCCGACTTCGAGTTGGACAGCCTGGCCTACTACCACCGCGGCCTCGACGGCGAGCAGCACGAACGCCTCGGTGCCGGGATGATCCTCGGGGCCTCGCTGCTCACCGCTCGGGGTGTTCCGGCGGCGGGGGAGTACGAGCTGCGTACCTCGCTGGCCATGCTGATCATGGATCGGCTCGGTGGCGGCGGGTCGTTCACCGAGTTCCAGGCGCTGAACTTCCGCGACGACGTGGTGGAGATGGGCCACGACGGTCCGGCCCACCTGGCAATCAGCGACGGCCGGCCGCTGCTGCGCGGCCTGGGCGTCTACCACGGCAAGCGGGGCTGGGGGGTGTCGGTGGAGTTCGACGTACGCCACGGTCCGGTCACCGCGTTCGGCATCGCTCAACAACGCGACGGCGCGTTCCGGTTCGTCGCCTCGGAGGGATCGGTCGTGCCAGGACCCCTGCTGCGGATCGGCAACACGACCTCCCGCGTCGACTTCGGCTGCGATCCGGGCGAGTGGTGCGACGCCTGGAGCGGCACCGGCATATCCCATCACTGGGCGCTCGGCACCGGGCACCGGCTCGGCGAACTGCAAGCCCTGGCCGACCTGCTCGGCACCGAACTGGTCGAGGTGGCGCCATGACATCTACAGACGTGCTGCGTAATCAGATGATCGAGCTGCCCTCGTGGGCGTTCGGCAACTCGGGCACCCGGTTCAAGGTGTTCCCGCAGGCCGGCGTGCCGCGCGATCCGTTCGAGAAGATCGACGACGCCGCTCAGGTCCATCGCTACACCGGGGTGGCGCCGAGCGTCGCGTTGCACATCCCGTGGGATCGGGTGGACGACTTCTCCACGCTCGCGGCGCGGGCCGCCGACCAGGGCGTGCGGCTCGGCACGGTCAACGCGAACGTGTTCCAGGACAACGACTACATGCTCGGCAGCGTCACAAATCCGGACGCCGGCGTACGGAAGAAGGCACTGGCCCACCTGTTCGAGTGCGTCGACGTCATGGACGCCACGGGATCGCGGGATCTCAAACTCTGGTTCAGCGACGGCACGAACTACCCGGGGCAGGACTCGATCCGGGCCCGCCAGGACAGGTTGGCCGAGGCGCTGGCCGCCGTGTACGAGCGCCTGTCCGGCGAGCAGCGGTTGATCCTCGAGTACAAGCTGTTCGAGCCCGCGTTCTACACGATGGACGTCCCCGACTGGGGAACCTCGTTCGCGCACTGCCTGCAGCTCGGTGACCGGGCCAAGGTGTGCGTCGACACCGGGCATCACGCGCCGGGCACCAACATCGAGTTCATCGTGGCGCTGCTGCTGCGCGAGGGAAAGCTCGGCGCGTTCGACTTCAACTCGCGGTTCTACGCCGACGACGACCTGATGGTGGGCGCCGCCGACCCGTTCCAGCTGTTCCGCATCCTGCACGAGGTCCGGGTCGGTGGCGGATTCGACGCCGACGCGGGGATCGCGTTCATGCTCGACCAGTGCCACAACATCGAGCCGAAGATCCCGGGCCAGATCCGGTCGGTGATGAACGTGCAGGAGGCGACGGCCAAGGCGCTGCTCGTCGACCTGCCGGCGTTGGAGGCGGCGCAGGCGGCGCGGGACGTGCTCGGCGCCAACGCCGTGCTGATGGACGCCTACAACACCGACGTGCGGTCCCAGTTGGCGGCGCTGCGGACCGATCTGGGATTGGACCCGGACCCGATGGCGGCGTACGCCCGATCGGGGTACGCCGAGCGGATCGTCGCCGAACGGGTGGGCGGCGTGCAGGCCGGGTGGGGCGCATGAGCTCGGTCGGCGAGCTGATCGAGCGGTCGAACCGGCTGGGCGCCGATCCACGAAACACCAACTACGCCGGGGGAAACACCTCGGCTAAGGGGTCGGCGCCGGATCCGGTGACCGGCGCCGATGTCGAGCTGTTGTGGGTGAAGGGATCGGGCGGCGACCTGGGCACGCTTCGTCCGGAAGGGCTGGCCGTGCTGCGGCTGGATCGGCTGCGGGCGCTGCGCGACGTGTACCCCGGCATCGAGCGTGAGGACGAGATGGTCGCCGCGTTCGACTTTTGCCTGCACGGTAAGGGTGGAGCGGCGCCGTCGATCGACACCGCGATGCACGGGCTCGTCGAGGCACCGCACGTCGACCACCTGCATCCCGACTCGGGCATCGCGTTCGCGACGGCGGCCGACGGCGAACGGTTGACCCGCGAGTGCTTCGGCGACCGGGTGTTGTGGGTGCCCTGGCGACGGCCGGGCTTCCAGCTCGGGCTGGACATTGCCGCCATCGCCGCCGATCACCCCGACGCAATAGGGGTGATCCTCGGCGGGCACGGCATCACCGCCTGGGGCGCGACCAGCGCCGAGTGTGAAGCGCGCTCGCTGTCGATCATTCGTGACGCCGAAGCGTTCATCGCGTCGCGCGGCAGACCTGAACCGTTCGGTCCGGTCGTGGTGACGCCGCTGGCCGACGACGCGCGGCGCGTGCGAGCGGCCGCGCTGGCCCCGGTCATCCGCGGGCTGGCCTCGACCGATCAGCGACAGGTCGGCCACTTCCGCGACGACGACGTCGTGCTCGATTTCCTCAGCCGAGCTGAGCATCCGCGACTTGCGGCACTCGGCACGTCCTGCCCGGATCACTTCCTGCGGACGAAGGTGCGCCCGCTGGTGCTCGACACGGCGCCGGACGCCGCGCTCGAAGACGTCGTCACGCGACTGCG
>DASXYE010000475.1:0-5933 GCA_036502695.1 Jatrophihabitantaceae bacterium | reverse complement strand
GCCAACCGTCAGTGCCGGCCCAGGTCATCTCTTCCGGATGGATGTGTCGGTCACGCGGGTATTTGCGCGGCCGGAGGGGGCGGTCGGCCGGCGCAGAGAGGGGAGACGTGCGACCTCAGGCCACGTCGAGGAATCCAGTCCACCAACCACCTCCAGCGGGGGACGCTCTATGAAACCGAGAACCGGTCGACCACGGGCCGCCCTGGCCCTGCTCGCCACCATCGCCACCGTCGCCGGGTTGGCCGTCGCTGTGGCGGCGCCCGCGCAGGCCGCGCCGCCGGCCTCGCCATCGGCCAAGCAGACCGCCAACTACCTCCCGGCCGGGTGCAACTCGGCCCAGGAGAGCAGCAAGGGCCGCGACTTCGCGCGCTGCTTCGCGCTGATCCACACCGACGGAGCCGGCAAGGTCCAGCCGAACGACGCCACGCCGCCGGCGACCGCGCTCGGCCCGGCGCAGATCCAGAACGCCTACAACCTGCCCGCTTCGGGCCAGGGCCAGACGGTCGCCGTCGTCGACGCGTTCGGCTACTCGACCGCTGAGGCCGACCTCGCGGTGTTCCGGTCCCAGTACGGGCTGCCGCCGTGCACCACCGCCAACGGTTGCTTCAAGAAGGTCGACCAGAACGGCGGGACCAACTATCCGGCCGACGACTCGGGTTGGGCGCTGGAGAGTGCGCTGGACCTGGACGCGGTCTCATCCGCCTGCCCGGCCTGCAACATCATGCTCGTCGAGGGCAATGACAACGGCTTCGACAACCTCGGCATCGCGGTCAACACGGCCGTGTCGCTGGGCGCGAAGTTCGTGTCGAACTCGTACGGCGTGGCCGGCGAGATGCCCAACGAGCAGACCTACGACCACTACTACGACCACCCGGGCGTCGCGGTCACCGCGTCCACGGGCGACGCGGGCAACGTGTCGAACTGGCCGGCCGCGGACCCCAACGTCGTCGCGGTAGCCGGGACGAAGCTCGCCCACGACAGCTCGACGCGCGGCTGGCACGAGACGGCCTGGGACTCGGGTGGATCGGGATGCTCGCCGTACGAGCCCCGTCCGGACTACCAGCAGGCCCTCAGCACCAACTGCCCGAACAATCGCGCGCAGGGCGACATCTCGGCCGACGCCGATCCGGACAGCGGCCTGGCCGTGTACGACAGCATTCCGTCGCAGTTCGGCGTCAACTGGTTGCAGATCGGCGGCACCAGCCTGTCCTCGCCGCTGACTGCGGCGATGTACGCGCTGGCCGGCACCCCGGTCGCCGGTACCTACCCGGTGACCTACCCGTACCAGGCTCCCGCGGGTGCGCTGAACGACATCACCGAGGGCACCAACGGCAGCTGCGGCAACGTGCTCTGCACGGCGGGGCCCGGCTGGGACGGTCCGACCGGTCTCGGCACCCCGAACGGTGTCGCGGCGCTGTCGACCGCCCCGCACGGCACGGTCGCGGGCAAGATCACCGATGCGGCTACCAGCAAGGCCATCGCCGGCGCCACGGTTCGCGCGGGTGACTACTCGGCGACAACCGGGGCCGACGGCTCGTACACCCTGTCCGTCCCCGTCGGCACGTACGACGTGACGGCGCAGGCGTTCGGGTACTCGGCGAAGACGACGACCGGTGTGGCCGTGACCGACGGGCACGCCACCGCGCTGAACGTCGCCCTGGCGAGCGTGCCCAGCCAGAACGTGTCGGGCACGATCACCGACGGGTCCGGGCACGGCTGGCCGCTCTACGCCAAGATCGCGATCGACGGCTACCCGGACGGCGCGGTGTACAGCAACCCGTTCACCGGGCACTACAGCGTGGACCTGCCCGAGGGCGCCACGTACAAGTTGCACGTGTCGGCGGTGGCGCAGGGCTACCAGACCAAGGATGTGAGCGTCGACGTCGGTAGCTCCGACGAGGTCGTCGACACGAAGGTCGCGGTCGACCCGGACAGCTGCTCGGCCCCGGGGTACGGCTACAAGTACAACGGCACCGGCGCATCGTTCACCGGGTGGACCGGCTCTACTCCACAGGATGGCTGGACAATCGTCGACAACAAGGGCAATGGCCAGGTCTGGCAGTTCGACAACCCGGGCAACCGGGCGATACCGCCGGGTGGTGACTCGGACTTCGCGATCCTCGACTCCGACCACTACGGCCCGGGCAACAGCCAGGACTCCTCGCTGGTGTCGCCGGTCAGCGACCTGTCCACGATCACCGATCCGACGATCAGCTTCGACACGTACTACCGTCCGTACACCGGCTCCGTCGCGGACGTCGACGTGTCGGTCGACGGCGGCGCGACGTGGTCGAACGTGTGGGAGCAGACCTCGGCCACCGCGTCGGGTCACGTCTCACTGCCGATCCCGCAGGCGGCCGGCAAGACCACGGTGCAGGCCCGGTTCCACTACACCGGCAGCTTCGCCTACTACTGGCAGCTCGACAACGTGTTGCTCGGTACGCGCAGTTGCGTCCCGCAGCACGGTGGCCTGGTTGCCGGGTTGGTTACCGACAACAACACGCACCAGGCGGTCAACGGGGCCAAGGTCGCCAGCAACGATGCGCCGGGCGAGCTCGGGGTATCCGCTGCGACGCCGGACGACGCCGCCCTGGCCGACGGCTACTACTGGCTGTTCAGCTCGGTGACCGGCAAGCACCAGTTCTCCGTGTCGGACGGCAAGTACGCGGCCGCCTCGGCGTCGGTGAACGTCGCGACGAACTACGTCACCCGTAAGAACTGGGTTCTCGAGGCCGGGCATCTGACGGTGACACCGGGCAGCGTTTCGGTGTCCGAGACGCTCGGTGTGGCGAAGTCGAAGACCGTCAAGATCACCAACGACGGGACCAAGCCGGCGCACGTCAAGTTGAGTGAGCAGGGTGGGGCGTTCACCCCGATGGGCCAGACCAAGCCGACGTCGCAGTTGCCGGGTGCTCCGGTGACGACGACGAAGGGCAACGGTGCGGCCTACAAGGGTGCGATGACGGCCCAGGTGAAGTCGGGGGCGAAGCCCGCGGCGGCTCAGTCGAACGGGGTTGCCACCCCGTCGGCCGCTCCGTGGACGAGTCTCGCCGACTACCCGACCGACGTCGTCGACAACGCGGCGACCGCGGTTGACGGCACCGCTTACTCGGTCGGCGGGTTCGACGGCACCGCCGACTCGAAGAAGGGCTGGAAGTACGACGCCGACGCCCAGCAATGGGTGCCCATCGCCGACGTACCGGTCGCCGTCGAGGAGGCCAAGGCCTCATCGGTGGGCGGCACGATCTACCTGACCGGTGGCTGGGTCGGCAGCGACGCGACCAAGGGCACGTACTCGTACGACCCGTCGGCCAACACGTGGACCAAGCTCGCCGACATGCCCACGGCTGTCTCGGCGGCCGGCGGTGCATCGTTGGACGGCAAGGTCTACAGCATCGGTGGTTGCACGACCGGCAACTGCACTCCCTCCACGGGTGCATCGGCGGTGTTCGACCCGGCCGGCAACAGCTGGGCGCCGATCGCCAGCTATCCCGAGCCCGCAGCCTTCCTCTCGTGTGCCGGCATCGCCGGTGAGGTCGTCTGCGCGGGTGGCGTGAACGCGAACACCAACGCGTCGTTGACCACGACGTACGCCTACGACCCGGGTTCGGACTCCTGGACCAAGGTGGCCGACATGCCTGGTCCGCTGTGGGGTTCGGCGTACAGCGGGGCCAACGACAAGCTGCAGGTGGCCACCGGCACGCCGGGTAGCGGCGAGTCCAACGCCGCGTACGAGTACGACCCGGCGACGAACTCGTGGGCGACCCTGCCGAGCGCGAACAACACCGTGTACCGGGGTTCGGGCGCATGCGGCCTGTACCAGATCGGCGGCGGCAACTCCTCCATCTTCGGCACCGTTCCGACGGCGCTCACGGAGGTATTGCCGGGCTACGACCAGTGCGGGGCTGCCCCCGACGTGCCGTGGCTGTCGGAGAGCACCAACGAGTTCGATCTGGCACCGGGCAACTCGGTGACGGTGACGGTGACGATGGATTCCTCCGTCGTGGCCCAGCCGGGCAGTTACGCCGCGCAGCTCGGTCTCAGCACGGACACGCCGTACAGCGTGGCGCCGATCGGGGCGACCATGCAGGTCAACCCGCCGGCGACCTGGGGCAAGATCACCGGCACCGTGACGTCCGCGACTGGTGGTGCGCCGATCGCCGGCGCCACCGTCCAGGTCGGGACGTTCAACGGCACCGGCCAGGTCACGTTCACCCTCAAGACCGACACCGCCGGCAACTACCAGTTGTGGCTCGACGCGCGGTACAGCCCCCTGCAGCTCATCGTGGCGAAGGACGGCTACCAACCGCAGGTCAAGTCGGTGAAGATCACCAAGGGAACGACGGTGACGTCCAACTTCGTGTTGAAGAAGGCATAACCGTCGCGTAGCAGTTTCTCGAGGGACGGGCGTCCGGCTTCGGCCGGGCGCCCGTCTCGCTGCCCGAGCGTCCGACCGTTGGGGGCGGAGCCGATCGGGTACTGAGGCAGTGCGGGCGCGCCACACTGGCGCAGTGATTGACGAATCCCTGGACGGCGAGACTGTGTGGTCGGTTGTTCGGACCGATCGCACCGGCTTGAGGCGTCTGACCGATCGTCGGATCGTGCAGTCGGACGTCGTGGCGCCGGACGGTCGTCGCTACCGAGTGGCGATCTGCCGCAACCTGCCGTGGCACGACTCGTCCTTGCTGTCAGCGGACGATCTCGCGCTGAGCGCGCTGTCTGCCGCGGCGCTGGTGGCCCGGGTCGTTGCCGCTCGTGGCCGCTTCGGTTGGACGATCATGGTCTCGGCTCCGGAGACGACATGGCGGGCCAGCCGCACCGTCCACCGTGAGCGATCCCGCGATGCGGACGTCGTGGCGAACCGAGCCCTGGATCTTGCGCGGGTGATCCAGCGGGGCGAGCGCCCATGGACACTCCGAGGCTGAGGAGCGTGGAAGCCGGTCGCGGATGTAACGATGGGCGATACTGCCGGCGAAGCCAAGGAGGGTTGGCGTGCGACGTTTGGCCGCGCTCGGCTGCTTGCTCAGCAGTCATAGGTGGATTCCGTACGGGCCACCGCCGCGCTACCGCAACTACCTGCCGCCGGTCGAGCGGTGCACTCGGTGTCATGCGTATCGGCACGCCAGCGGCGAGAAGATCGCCCGCAGCGCGGACGGGGTTCGGCCCTACCTGCCGGACGACGGTGGTCCGCGGGGTTGGGTCAGCTTCAACGGCCACGGGCGTCCGTGAGCGCTCATACGATGAGCACGTGGCCGGCGAGCTGACCCACGGGTCGCCTGTGCGTGACGTTGCTTGGCGACGCGTCGCGCGTCACGCCGTGGTGCTGTCGTGGGCCAGCCTGGTCTGGATGACCGTGGAGGGCGTGGCGGGCCTGGTCGCGGGGATCGCGGCCGGTTCCATCGCGTTGATCGGCTGGGCGTTGTCGAGCGCCGTCGAGGGCCTGGCCAGTGTCGTCGTGATCTGGCGCTTCACCGGCTCCCGCGCGTTGTCCGAGACGGCGGAGCACCGGGCGCAGCGGGCCGTCGCGGTGTCGTTCTGGCTGCTGGCCCCCTACGTTGCCGTGGAGGCAGTGCACAAGCTCATCGCCCGCGAGCATGCCGAAACGTCGGTTCTGGGCATCGTTGTTACCGCGCTGAGCCTGATCTTGATGCCCGCTCTCGGGATCGCCAAGCAGCGACTCGGCCGTCGCCTCGACTCGGGTGCCACGTCCGGCGAGGGCATGCAGAATCTCCTGTGCGCCTACCTCGCCGGCGCCGTGCTGCTCGGGCTGGCGCTCAACTCCTGGCTCGGCTGGTGGTGGGCTGATCCGGCCATGGCCCTGCTCGTCGCTGCGGTCGCGATGCACGAGGGCATCGAGTCGTGGCGTGGTGAGGATTGTTGCGATTGACGTGAGCGGCAAGCGCTCTCCGCCGCCGCGCCAGCGCCGGTGTTTT
>DASXYE010000474.1:0-1939 GCA_036502695.1 Jatrophihabitantaceae bacterium | reverse complement strand
CGGGCGGGGTGAAAGCGAGCACGCCGCGCGGCGAGCCCAGCCCGGTCGGGCCGTCGTAGCCTGCGCCGGCGGTGCACAGGTACGAGCCGTCGCAGTAGCCGGTGGTGCCCGAGGTGACGTCGTTCAGTGCGGATACCGCGGCGTACGGAAAAGCCTTGGCCGGCTGGTTCGTGCCGGCGAGCGCGGCGATTCCGGCTACGAGCGAGGCCGCTCCGCCGGTGCCGCCCAGCACCTTCCACCCGCCGTTGCGGCCGAACGTGTTGTAGGCGGCGGTGCCGGTGGCCGGGTTGGCGACGGCGGACACGTCCGCGGCCGTGGTGCCGGCGCACCCCGGATCGTCCTGGAACGCCGGCTTGGGCTCGACCACCGAGCAGCCGCTGCCCGAACTGGACCAGGCCGTCTCGGTCCAGCCGCGGGGCGAGTCGGGGTCGCGCTGCAGCGACGTGCCGCCGACCGAGATGACGCCTGGTGATACGCCGGGGTACGGAATGGCCGTGCCGTTGCTGTAGCCGTAGTCGCCGGTCGGCGCGGTGATCGTCACGCCGGGATGGGTGAAGTAGGCCTGGTCGTACTGGGTCTCGTCCGACTCCTCGAATCCGGCCGAGCCGTCGACGACGCTGGTGGCACCGTGCGCGACCGCGGTGTTGACGGACTCGCCGACGTCCTGGGTGAACGTGTCGTCGGCCTCGACCAGAAGCAGGTGACAGCTCGGGCAGACGGCGCTGATCGTGTCGAGGTCCAGGGCGACCTCGTCGGCCCAGTAGTCGTTGGACTCCGGGTAGCTCGTGCCGCCCCGCTCGTCGAGTTTCGCGAAGCAGCCGTTGGCCGTGGTGCACGGCGGCAGGCCGAACCGCTCGCGGTACACGCCCAGGTCGGCCTCGGCGTTCGGGTCGTCGAAGACGGTGACGAGAGCCACGGTCGCCGTGGTGGACGCCGCCGGCAACTGGTACGCCGAACGCAGGTCGTCCGGACCGTAGCCGGCGGGCGCTGCCTCGTCGGCGACCTCGGCCTTGGCCACGGCGCCGGGGCGAGCCACGACCGTGCAGGTGACGTGTCCCGTCGCGGCCGGACGCGCACACGCCGACGCCGGCGTCGGCCCGGCCGGCTTCGGGGTGCTCATCGCCGCGGGCGCGCCCGCCATCAGCGTGGCGAGGGCGACGACGCCGAGCAGTACGCGCTTCATGAGCAGCTCCGTAGCGGCTTGAGGGTGAAGTTGCGCGTCGTCACCTGCAGGGCGGTGATCTTCGCGGTGGCGGTCTGCGGTTGCCGGCCGCTGGCCGAGGCGATCAGCGTCAGCGGGTTGTTGCGGCGATCCAGCCACAACCCGTACTGCCCGGACGCATCGGTGGTCAGTGCGTAACCCGCAGCCGAGCTGTCTATTTCGACGACCGCCCCGGCGATCGGTGTCGTGCTGCCGTCGCAGTTGCGCGCGAGCACGGTGCCGGCGATCTTTCCCCACGTCGTCGGCGGCGTGGCGGTGAGCGTGGCGACGATCGGTGGCGCGGCGTACGGGGTGTCGGTGTTGACGCCCAGCTCGGCGTCGTACGCGCCGGGCTGGGTGACCGACGCGTCGTCGCCGTGGAACGTCAGCGTCACGGTGGCGTGCTGACCGGGCGCGAGCGTCACCGCGGACGTCGAGGCGGACAGCCAGCCGACGTCGAAGTTGCCGTCGCAGTCGGTGAATCCGGGCAGTTGCTCGCCGAGGTCAGTCGGTGTAGTGCCGCCGGTGGATCCGCCGACTGTGTATACGCCGCAGGCGCTCGCCGCCCGGTACACGGCAGCGTTGGCGTTCGGCAGGGCGGTCCAGGCGTTGGCGTCCGGGTCGTAGGAGAAGCCCTGGTTGGTCAGCTGCTGCAGCTGACCGGTGACCCCGCCCAGCACGAGCAGTCGGTTGTTCGACACGGCGGAGCTCATCGCGGCGAGGTCGATCGGCAGCGAC
>DASXYE010000473.1:0-5900 GCA_036502695.1 Jatrophihabitantaceae bacterium | reverse complement strand
GGCCGCGGGCTGATGCAGCACCTGGTCGCGGCCGCGGACGAGGCCGGCCTGTGGACGCTGCAGACCTTGGTCTTCCCCGAGAACATCGCGACATTGGAGCTGCACTACGCCGCCGGGTTCCGGGTGGTCGGCGTCCGCGAGCGCATCGCCCAGCGCCAGGGCCGCTGGCGCGACCTCGTCCTGATAGAACGCCGCAAACAGGACTGACATGGTCGTTCTACCTAGATAGGCTGCCTTCACCACAAGGGTGAACGGGACTCCGGATGCGCACCCGCTCGAGCCGTACCTGGATCGCGGCGCTGCTGGCCGTTGCCTCACTGGTGCTCGCCGGCTGCACCGTCACCGTGACCGGGCACGCCACCACTCCCGGTTTGGACGGCCCCAAGGCCAGCCTCACGGTGGTGGGCGACTCCGGCAACGACTTCGACCAGCTCGCCAAGAACGCGCTGACCGACGCCATGGCGTTCTGGCGCACGGCCTACCCCTCGGTGTCCGGCGGGAAGCCGCTGCCGGAACTTCGAGGCAAGATCTACTCCGTCGGGATGCCGACCCCGGATCCGCTGGTGCGCCGGGAAGGCTGCATCAAGCACGACGGCCTGGACGCGGTCATCGACAACCGAACACGAAGGGACACCGCATCACCCTGTCGCCGGCGGACATGGACGAGGCCACGTTCGCGGTGATGGCCCAGGTGGGCAGCGACCAGGCATTCGGCGCTCGGGGCTCGACGTCACTCGACCGAGTAGCGGCCCTGGTGAAGGGCTACGAACGCGGACTTGGCAGCTGCTGACTCCATGGTGACGTCTCAGCCGGCGGCGGTCGGTACCCCGATAGACTCGCGCCCGGATCGATCCGTCGCTGATAAGGGGACGCGCATGCGACACCGGTTGCGGCGGCCACTCGTTGCGGTCGGGCTGGTTACGGCGCTCACGCTGGCCGGCTGTACGTCCGTTGTGTCCGGCACCAGCGTCGCGCCCCCGGTGGCGCCCAACGCGAACCTCGCGGTGGTCGGCGACTCCGGCGGGCAGTTCGATCAGATCGTCAAGAATGCGCTCACCGACGTGCTGGCCTTCTGGGGCAAGGTGTACCCGTCGATCTCCGGCGGCAAGCCGTTGCCGCCGCTGCGGGGCAAGCTCTACTCGGTCGACGGCGCGCACCCCTCGGCGCAGGCCAAGCAGAACGGCTGCCTGAGCAAGCAAGGCGGCCTCGACGCCATCGTCGACAACGCCTTCTACTGCGAGGTCGACGACTCGATCGCCTGGGACCGCAACCCGCAGCACCTCGTCCCGGCGCTCGGCTCCAAGTACGGGCCGCTGCTCGTCGCGATGGTCTTCGCCCACGAGTTCGGCCACGCCGTCCAGGCCCGGCTGGGGCTGTTCGACCAGAACGTGCCGCTGATCGTGCACGAGTCCCAGGCCGACTGCGCGTCCGGGGCGTTCACCGCCACCGTCATGCAGAACCAGGACCCGCACGTCCGGGCCAGCGCCGAGGACCTCGACCGGGCCCTGGTCGGCTACCTCAACGTCCGCGACGACACGCCAGCCAGCGAGCAGGACATCTCGCACGGCGACGGCTTCGACCGCATCGGCGCCGTCGCCGACGGCTTCGAGCACGGCGTCACCGAGTGCTACAAGTCCGACTGGGCCGAGCGTCAGTTCACCGAGCGCCCCTACGCCCCAGGCGAGGAGCAGCAGAGCAACGGTGGCAACGAGCCGCTCTCCGACGTTGTCAGCGACAAGGGTGGCCTGCAGCCGGACCTGAACAAGTTCTGGACAACCCAGTTCAAGACCATCAACAAGCCGTGGACGGACGTGAAGTACACGCAGGCCGACCACCCGAAGTGCGGCGCCGATCCGAGCAGCGAATTCGGCTACTGCCCGGACGACAACACCGTGTACTTCAGCAACTCGTTCGCCGCGAAGGCCTACAACAGCATGTCGAAGCTGAGCATCGACCACTCGACCGCGAACGTCTCCGTCCTCGAGAACCAGCCCGGCGACTTCGCGCTGGGCACGCTGTTCGTCTACGGGTGGGCGTTCTCCGTGCAGCACCAACTGCACCCCGACCGGTCGCTTGACGGCGCCCAACCGTTGCTCGTGTCCAGCTGCTTCGCCGGGGCCTACGCCAAGTTTGCGAACGTGGCGCCCGGGACGACGGGGCACACGCTCACGCTGTCGCCGCCGGATATGGACGAGGCGACGTCGGCTGTGCTGTCTCTGGTCGGCACCGATCAGGCCTTCGGCGCGCGCGGCACCACCGGCCTGAGCCGGGTCCAGGCGTTCGTCAAGGGCTACGAGGCGAAGGGCCTCGGCGTCTGCGGCTAGTCGAGCTCCAGCTCGGCCGGCGCGCGGACGGTGTTGAGCAACCCGGCGCCGGCCTGCTCGACCTGGCGCAGCACCTCGTCGAAGTCGGCGCTGTCGCCGTAGTACGGGTCCGGGACGTCCGGGTCGTCGGCCGTCGCGTCGTACGAGCGCAGCAGCACGATCTTGGCGCGGGCGTCGTCCGGGTCGTCGGTCATCCCGGCGAGGTGGGTCAGCCGGGCTTCGTGGCCGCGGTCCAGGGCCACGACGAGGTCCCGCTCCGCGAAGTCGGCGACGGTGAACTGCTTGGCCTCGTGGCGCGGGGGCGTATACCCGTGCTCGACCAAGGTCGTGCGAGCCCGCCGATCCATGTCGTCGCCGACGTGCCAGTCACCGGTGCCGGCCGAGTCCACCTCGACACCGGCGACGCCGGCATCGCGCAACATCGACGCGAAGACAGCCTCGGCGGTGGGCGATCGGCAGATGTTGCCGCTACAGACGAAGCAGATGCGCACTGCGCCATTGTGCCGGTCGGCCAGCCGCTCAGCCCAGGAGACGGGTCTTCGCGGCCTGGAACTCGACCTCGGTGAGCGCCCCGGCATCGCGCAGCCGGGCCAGCCGTTCGAGCTCGTCGACCAGCCCGAGCTCCTCGGTCGAGGACGGGTCCGGCATGGGTCGGGCGTGCCGCGGCGGGGGCTCGTCGGGCTGCGCCGCCGCTGCCGCTGCTGCCGCTGCTGCGTCCTCGTGCCGGGGCGCGGCCGGGTGCTCCGCGCCGTAGGCCGCGAACTCCGTCGTCGTCCACAGCTGGTCGGTGCTCTCGCCGGCCGCCCGTCGCGCCGCCTCGTGCTCGGACCGCAGCACCCGGCGCAGCACCTTGCCGAGGATGTTCTGCGGCAGCTCGTCGCGGAACTCGAACAGCGCCGGCACCTTGTAGGCCACCAGCCGCTCGGCGCAGAACGCCCGCAACTGCGCCTCGGTCACCTGCCGATCCGGTTGCAGCACCACGTAGGCCTTCACCGTCTCGCCCCGGTACGAGTGCGGCACGCCCACCACGGCACAGTCCTTGACGGCCGGGTGGTTGGCCAGCACGTCCTCGATCTCGGACGGGAAGACGCTGAACCCGCTGGCCATGATCACGTCGCGCTTGCGGTCGACCAGCGTGACGAACCCCTGCTGGTCCATCACCGCGACGTCGCCGGTGTGCAGCCACTCGTCGCGCAGCATGTCGGCGGTGTCGGCGGCCTGCTTCCAGTACCCGGTGAACACCTGCGGGCCGTGCAGGCACAGCTCGCCGGGCGCGCCGACCGGCACCTCGCGGGTCGGATCGTCCAGGTCGACGATCTTGATGTCGGTGCCCGGGACGGGCAGGCCGATCGTGCCGGTCCGGGCGTTGGCGTTCAGCGGATTGGCCAGCGCCACCGGCGAGCTCTCGGTCAGCCCGTACCCCTCGACGAGCCGCGCCCCGGTGACCTGCTCGAACCGCTCGACCACCTCGGGCGGCAGCCGCATCGCGCCGGACACGCACGTCCGGATGGAGCGCAGGTCGTGCTTGGCGGTCCGCCGCGAGCGCACGATCTGGTCGTACATCGGCGGCACGCCCGGGAAGATCGTCGGCCGCCACTTGTCGATCGCCTTGAACACCAGGCCGAGGTCGAACGTCGGCAGCAGCACCAGGGTGCCGGCGGCAAGCATGTTCACGGTCAGGCACATGGTCAGCCCGTACACGTGGAAGATCGGCAACACGGCCAGCATCGTCTCGTGCCCGCGCTTCATGTCCGGATCCCACGCCGACGCCTGGTACGCGTTCGACACCAGGTTGCGGTGGGTGAGCATCGCGCCCTTCGGCAGCCCGGTCGTGCCGCCGGTGTACTGCAGCAGCGCCAGGTCCTCTTCCGGCGAGATCGGCACGTCCGGCGGTGGGGTCGACGTGTCGAGTAGGTCGGCGAACTGCAGCACGTCGGCGTCGTCGGGCAGCGGGGTGACGAGCTGGTTGCGCTTCTCCTTGACGCTGCCGAACGGCAGGTGCAATGCGAGCCGCTTGCCCGACGGCAGGTAGTCGGCCAGCGACGTGACGATCACGTGTCGCACGGCGGTGCCGGTCTGCGCCTCGGCCAGCCGGGCGTAGGCGCCGTCGTAGACGACCACCACGGTGGCCCCGCTGTCGGCCAGCTGGTGGCGCAGCTCCGGCGCGGTGTACAGCGGATTGTGCTGGACGACGACGGCGCCCAGGCGCAACACCGCGAAGAACGCGATCACGTTCTGCGGGCAGTTCGGCAGGATCAGCGCCACCCGGTCGCCCTTGCGCACCCCGATGCCGGCCAGTCCGGCGGCGAACCGATCGACGGCGCCCACCAGCGCGCGGTAGGTCATGGTCTTGCCGAGGAACGCCAGCGCCTTGCGTCGCGGGAAGTCGTCGGCAGCGTCGTCCAGCAGGTGGTTCAGCGGCACGTCGGGCACATAGAGCTGCTCGGTGACTCCCGACGCGTACCACCGCGCCCACGGACGGGCGGCATATGCGTCGGATTCGTTCATTCGGCCAACTATCTCGCGTAGGGAATCCCGGGTCTACACCCCTCACGCTCCGCGCCGAGTCGAGCGAATGCTGTGAACGCCACTGAATCCCTTGACATATCGGACTACCCGGCCACCGGCAAACCACTGGCGGCCAGCCAGTAGGTTCGGTCTCATGCCTGAGCTGGACCCGTCCTTTCTTGCCCTACCCGCGCGTGAGCTGGCCGACGCCGCACTGAGCCGGGCCCGCGAGCTAGGCGCCGAGCACGCCGACTTCCGCCTGGAACGCATCCGCACCGGCGTGCTGCAGCTGCGCGACGCCAAGCTCGACTCGAGCACCGACACCGAGGACTTCGGGCTGGCGGTCCGGGTCATCCACGACGGCGCCTGGGGATTCGCGAGTGGCATCACCCGCAGCCCCGATGCGGCCCGCCGGCTGGCCGAGCAGGCGGTGGCCACCGCCAAGGTCAGCCGGGTGCTGAGCGACGACCCGGTCACGCTGGCCCCCGAACCGACGTACCCGGATGCCACCTGGGTGTCGTCCTACGAGCTCGACCCGTTCGACGTGCCCGAGGCCGATCGGGTGGGCCGGCTGGGCGAGCTGTCCGAGCGGCTGTTGTCCGCCGACGGCGTCGACCACGTGGACGCCCAGCTCATGCACGTCCTCGAGAACAAGTTCTACGCCGACTCGTCGGGCACGGCGACCACCCAGCAGCGGGTGCGCGTCCAGCCGGTGTTCACCGCCGTGCACGTCGACCGCGGCGGGGGCAAGTTCTACTCGATGCGCACCCTGGCCGGGCCGGTCGGCCGCGGCTGGGAGTACCTCACCGGCACCGCCTGGGACTTCGACGCCGAGATCGCCGAGCTGCCCGAGTTGCTCGCCGAGCACGTCAAGGCGCCGAGCGTCGAGGCCGGCAGCTACGACCTGGTCATCGACCCGTCGAACCTGTGGCTGACCATCCACGAGTCGATCGGGCACGCCACCGAGCTCGACCGGGCGCTCGGCTACGAGGCGGCCTACGCGGGAACCAGCTTCGCCACGTTCGACAAGCTCAACCGACTCAAGTACGGCAGCGGCGTCATGAACAT
>DASXYE010000472.1:0-9561 GCA_036502695.1 Jatrophihabitantaceae bacterium | reverse complement strand
GGGGGAGTTGGCGCCGGCGGTCGGCTTCGGCGCCGCGGGTGGGACGTGATGCGGCGTCGGATCGCCATACGCTGGCGTACAGAGCAGTAGGAGCGCGGCGAGCGGGATCGTGAGTCGGCGCACCCGCGCGATGCTACGGCGAGCGGCGATTCGCCAGTGGGAAACTCGCGGAGTGACCTCGTCGCCGATCCTGCACCATCCGCTTACCGTCGCCAACTACCTGGCGCTCGGCGAAGATGACGACCAGCACCGGTACGAGCTCCAGGAAGGCAACCTTCTATCCATGCCGAGCGGTCGGCCGCACCACAACATTGCAAGAAGTGAGCTGTTCGGACAGGTTGACCCGCAGCTGCCCGAACAGCTTCGGGTCGTGCCCGACGTTGATATCGACCTGCAGTTGGTGCCTGCGAACCAGCCGGGGACGGTCCGCCGGCCCGATCTGGTCGTAGTCCAGCAGGCGGCGATGGAGCGGGTTGATCGCGAGGGCGGCGTGCTGCGGGCTAGCGAGGTCGTGCTCGCGGTGGAGATCGTGTCGCCGGGGTCGCGCCGTACCGATCAGCTCATCAAGCGAGGCGAGTACGCCGACGCGGGCATCCCGCACTATTGGATCATCGAGCTGGACGAGCGTCCGTCGCTGGTCGTCTGCCACCTCGCCGGCGGGTTCGGCTACCAGGACGCGCCGGCCGCGACCGGCTCGGTCCAGGCCCTCGAGCCGTTCTCGATCCACCTGGATCTGGATCAACTGCGTTGACCATTCCGCAGCCCTTTGTGTGGCCCAAGTAACCGTTACGGCACTTTACAGATACCGCTGGTGTCGGGTAACGTCGCAGACGACAAAGGAGGTGGTCGGTGATGATCACGATGACTGGTGTGGGTGTGGTGCTCCTGGTAGTCGCGCTCGGCGCGCTCGGGGCGATGGCCCAGAAGAACGGCTCCGACCAGCGGTAGCCACCCAAGACTTGGACGGCGGCCCCGCCCCATCGGCTCAGGTGTGGCGGGGCCGCCTCATGTGCTGGCTCAGGCCGCGGCGGCCCTCGCCCGGGCCTGGGTCAGGCGGCAGCCGCGACGTCGACAACGGGCGAGTAGTGCGACGCGTCGCCCTTGATCGAGTAGCTGTGCTCGCCGGTGACGCCGGCCGGCACGTCGCCGGCGACGGTGACGCGATGCAGGCGCCGCGCCTGGCTGTCGTAGTTGTCGATCGCGTAGTGCTGGGTGATGCGGTTGTCGAACAGGACGAGCTGATCGGGCTGCCAGGACACGCGCAGCACGTTCTCGGCGCGGGTCACGTAGGCCTGCAGCAGTCGCAGGATGTCGCGCGACTCGGCGCCGGACAGCCCGACGATCCGCTGCGCGAATCCGCCGATGAACAAACCACGTTCGCCGGTCAGCGGGTGCACGCGCACCACCGGGTGCACCGTCTCGTACTTGATCGACGTGAACTGCTTGCGGCGCTCGTCCGCGCCGTCCTGCTCGAGGTTCTTCGGCACGGCGTAGTCGTAGTCGTTGGTATGCACCGCCCACAACGTGTCGGCGAAGGCTCGCAACACGTCGGGCAGATCCGCATACGCCGCCGCGGTGTTGGCGATCTGGGTCTCGCCGCCGTACGGCGGCACGGTGATGCTGCGCAGCGTGCTGGCCTGGGGCGGGTTGACCACGAACGTCACGTCGGTGTGCCAGTGGTTGGCCCGGCCCTGCTCGCTGTCGACCGGCAGGATGTTCGGTTCGCCGTCGACGGCCGGCACGGTCGGGTGCGCCGAGGTCAGCTGACCGAAGTAGCCGGCAAAGCGTTGCTGACCTTCGTCGTCCAGGCGGGCGTTGCGGAACAGCAGTGCCTTGTGCTCGTTCAGCGCCGCTCGGATCGTGGCGATCGTGTCGGGCAGTAGCGGCCGGCTGAGATCCAGCCCGGCCACCTCGGCCCCGATCCGCCCGGTGATCTTGCGGATGTCGAGGTCGGTTGCGGTAGCTGTTGCGGTCATGCGGTGCCTCCAGGTGTGTTCTGCGGGTTCCAACGGGAGAAATGCCGTTCCAGGCGGACGAGCGCGAAGTTGATCACCAGGCCGAGCCCGGCGATCGTGAGGATCCCGGCGTACATCTCCGGGTAGAGAAAGCTGTTCTGGTCGTTGACGATCAGGTAGCCGAGACCGGCCTTGGCGCCCGCCATCTCGGCGGCGATCAGCACCAGGATCGACGCAGCGCCGGCCATCCGGATGCCGGTGAAGATCGTGGGCACCGCGGCCGGCAGGATCACCTTGGCGAACAGCTGCGGGCTGTCCAGTCCCAACGTCCGAGCGGCCCGGATCAGTAACGGGTCGACGGTCTTGACGCCCGCGATCGTGTTCAACAGCACGGGGAAGAACGCCGCGTACGTGACGATGGCAATCTTGGACGTCTCGCCGATACCGAGCAACAACGTGAACACCGGCAACAAAGCCAGTGCGGCTGTATTTCGGAACAGCTCGAGCAACGGGTTGAGAAAGTCGGCCAGCAGGCGGTACCAGGCAAGCAGCAGGCCGAGCGGGACGGCCGCGGCGATCGCGATGCCGAAGCCGATCGCCGACCGGCCGAGGCTGGCTCGCAGGTGCTCGGACAGGGCTCCGGTGCGGGCCAGATGCCACCACGCCTGCAGGTCCTCGTGCAGCGGCGGCAGGAACACCCGGGTGGACGGATCGAGCAGGTACTTCGGCCCGAATTCCCAGAGCAGGCCGAACAATCCGATCGCGGCCGATTTCCAGACCGCGCGTCCGGCCAGGCGGACGGTCCGACGCAGGATCCGGCGCTGCGCCTTCTCGGGTGCGGCGGCGGCCGCGATCGTCGGCTCGACCGCAAGCAGCGTGTCGGTGGCCATCACGCGGCCCGATCGGCGTCGTCGTGCAACTGCGACCAGATCTCGTGGCGGTAGGCCACGAACGCCGCGGTGGACCGCAGATCGCCGTCGCGCCGGCTCAGGTCGATGTCGAGCAGCCGCTTGATCCGTCCCGGACGGGCCGACAGCACGGCGACGCGCTGCCCGAGGTACACCGCCTCGTCGATCGCGTGCGTCACGAACACGACGGTCTTGCCGGTGCGCTGCCAGATGCGTAACAGCTCATCCTGCAGCTGCTCGCGGGTCTGCGCGTCCAGGGCGGCGAACGGCTCGTCCATCAGCAGGATGCCCGGGTCGTAGGCCAGGCTGCGAGCGATGGCCACCCGCTGCTTCATGCCGCCGGACAGCTCATGCGGGTACCGATCGGCGAACGCGGTCAGCCCGACGAGTTCGAGGAATTCCCTTGCTCGATCGGCTCGTTCTCGTCGACGTACCCCGGACGCCGCCAGTCCGAACTCGACGTTGGCCCGGGCCGTCCGCCACGGGAACAGCGCGTACTGCTGGAACACGACGCCACGATCCAGGCCCGGCCCGGTCACCGGCCGGCCGTCGATCAGGATCTGCCCGGCGGACGGGTGGCTCAGCCCGCTGAGCAGGTCGAGCAACGTCGTCTTGCCCGACCCGCTCGGTCCGACCAGCACGAGGAACTGGCCCGGTGGGATGTCGAGGCTGATGTCGTCCAACGCCGTCAACTCGCCGAATCGCTTCGTGACCGACTGCAGGCTGATCATTGCGCCAGCCCGTTGAAGTCGTTGCTGTAGTACCGGGATGGGGTGAATGCGCTGGGCTTCACCACGCCGGCCGAGGTCAGCCACTCCGTCCACTGGGTGAAGTCGCTGTCGCGGATCAGACCGCCGCGGGTCGCGATGCCGACGCTCTTCCAATACTGCAGGTTGGCTGTACTTTCGTTGCGGTGCCGGTGATTGACGATCTTGGTGAACTCGGCGATCACCTTGGCCCGGGGCGTTGTGCGTTCCCACTCGATCGCCTTCGCCACGGCGGTGACGAACGTTCGCGCGACGGCCGGGTTCTTCTTGATGAAATCGTCGCGCAGCACGTACTGCCCGCCGTTGAACGCGCCGAAGAGTTGGTAGTCGCTGAACAGCGAGCGCAGTCCACCCGTCGCTACGGCATGATCCTGCAAGATCCCGCCGAGCGTGCCGACGTCGATCTGACCTTTGCGGACCGCCTCTTCGGTGCTGTTAGGGGGTAGCACGACGAGCTGCACCTTCTTGATCTCCGCCCGGGTCAATCCGTTCTTGGCCAGGTAGGTGTCGATCACCGCCTCGTCGTGCGCGCCCAGGGTGTTGACGCCGATGGACTTGCCGATCAGGTCGCGGGCGCTGTGGATGGGGGAGTCGTCCTTGACGTAGAAGCCGTTGAACGTCCGGGCATCCTCGCCGTAGTAGTTGACGACGGCCTTGACCGGCGCGCCGGCGTTGATCAGCTTGACCACGGCCCCGGTGAAGGCGCCGCCGAAGTCGGTCTGGTTGGTGGCCGTCGATTGGATGTCCTGGGGTCCGCTGATCGTGTTGCCGACCCAGTTGAGCTTGATGTTGCCGAGATAGCCGAGGTCTTCGGCCAGTTCCGGCAGCAGCACGGTGTTGGCCGAACCCTGATAGCGCAGTTCGGGGTGATCGCCGGTGGCGGCGTCCCCCTGGGCAGCGCAGGCGGAGATCGCGCCGGCCAGTAGGGCAAGTCCGGCCAGCACAGCCGGTATTTTGGGCATGAGAGGTCCTTCCGGGCGCGCGTCGAAGAGGCCGCGTCGTCGGGGCCGTACGGATGGCCGTACTGAGGCTGTACAAGGGAAAGTCGTGCTAGTGGTCAACGGCGGCCGAGCCGCCGGGGATCATCGACAGACTGCGCTGCAGGTCTTCTTGAAGTCGATGTAGCGCCGCGCCACGAACGGGATCTGCGGCTTCATGTCATCGACGGTACGGGCGGGCTCCGCGTGATGTCAATGTATTTCTATCGGTGGACTAGGAATTAAGGCGCTCGTACACGCGGCGCACGACGTCTTCGATCTGCGGTTCCTCGACGGAGAGGTCGCGCACCTCGACGACCCGGCTCACATCGGCCAGGACGCTCGCCGCGGTGGCGGTGCCGGGCGAGAAGGCCAGGCGTTGCCGGAGCCCGTCGCCCTCGACGCCGACAAGTCGGGTGCCCGCGATCGTGTCGAGGGGCGCCGTCGGCTCGGCGAGATCCACGACGAGCACCCGCTCGGTGGCGACCATGGCGACCAGGCCGGGCAGCGCGCCCGAATAGGCCAGCTGTCCCTCGTCGATCACCAGCACCTGGTCGCACAATCGCTCGATGTCGCCCATGTCGTGGGTGGTCAGCAGCAGGGTTGTGCCGTGCTTGGCGCGCTGTTCGCGCAAGAACACGCGCAGCTGCTCCTTCGACAAGACGTCCAACCCGATCGTCGGCTCGTCGAGCACGATGAGCTCCGGCCGGTGCAGCAACGCCGCGGCGACCTCACCACGCATGCGCTGCCCGAGCGAGAGTTGGCGCACCGGCGTGTCCAGGAATGTGCTCAGCCCGAGTCGTTCGACCAGCTCGTCCGTACGCCGGCGTTTGGAATCCGGGCCGAGCCGGTGCACCGCCGCGAGGATGCCGAACGACTCGCGCAGCGGCAGGTCCCACCACAGCTGCGAACGCTGGCCGAACACGACGCCGATGCGCCGGGCCAGCTCGCGCCGCTGGCGGACCGGATCCAGCCCGCACGTCCGCACGTGGCCGGCAGTCGGCACGAGGATGCCGGTCAGCATCTTGATCGTGGTCGACTTGCCGGCCCCGTTCGCGCCGATGTAGCCGACCGCGGCGCCGGCGTCGACGGTGAACGAGATGTCGTTGACGGCCCGCACGCGGAGCCGTTGCCGGCGCAGGCGGCCGGCCCGCCGGACGAAGTCGCGCCGCAGGTCCCGCACCTCGATGATCGTCATCCGCCCGCTCCCGTGTAGTGCCGCAGTCCGGCCCGCCACGCCAGGCCGGCGATGCCCCAGGCCAGCAACGCCATCGCCGGGGTGAGCCAGCCCAGCCAGGACGGCCAGCCCGGCGGACCGTCCAGATCAAGCAAGACCAGCGCCGGCAGGTACGCGACGAAGCCGGCCGGCACGACGAACGTGAACGCCACGCGCAGCGCGAAGTGCAGCACGCTGGTCGGGAACTCGGCGACGTACGAACCGCCGTAGGTGAACGAGTTGGCCAGCTCGCCGCCCTCGATCAACCAGAACTGCAAGGCCGCGGCTGCGACGAACAGCGCGGCGAACACGGCCGCCCCGGCGAGCGGCGCCACGATCAGCAACAGCACCTTGGGCACCGTCCAGACGATGTGCACATGCAACAGCACGACGACCAGCACGCCCAGAGCCATCGCCGTACGGCCGAGCCGGCGCAGCGACACGTCGCCGGTGATCAGCTGGGCGAGCACCGGCAGCGGGCGCAGCAGCATCGCGTCGAGGGTTCCTTGCCGCAGGTAAGTCGGCAGCTCGTCGACGTGGCCCACGGCCAGGTCGGCCAGCGAGAACGCCACGTTCGCGAGGGCAAACACCAGCGAGCACTGGACGAACGTCAACCCGCCGAGCAGGTGGACGTTCGCGAAGACGACGTACACCTCGGTGAACTCGACGAAGCCCACCAGTACCTGGGCGATCAGGTCGGAGACGAACGACGCGCGGTAGGACGTCTGCGCGCGCACCCGGGACCGCAGCAACGCGAGGTACGGCGATTCAGCCACCTTGTACCACCAGCTGCCGAGTCGCGGCTCGGGTCAGCAAGCGACCGATGTACAGCATGGCTGTCATCCAGGCGAGCTGTACGACCAGGGTGTGTGCGCCGCCGCGGCCGGAGATGATGTCCACCGGCGCTTGCAACATCGACGGGAACGGGGTCGCGGCCGACAGGGTCGCCAGCCAGCGCGGGAACCAGTGCACCGGGATCATCAGACCGCAGAACACGCTGCTGCCGAACAGGTACAGGGCGAGCAGGCCACGGACGTCCACCACCCAGAACGCCAGCAGATTCATGGCGTACCGGCAGGCGAAGCTGATGGTCACCGCGACGACCAGGCTCACCGCCCCGAGCAGATACGGCGCGGCGGTGTTCGGCATCGCCAGGCCGAATGTCAGCGCGCCGGCAATCAGCGGTGGCGCGCCGCGGGGCACGAGCAGGAAGGCGGCCCGGCCCAGATCGGCGGCCAGATAGCCCAGCTGCAGATCGACCGGGCGGGCCAGGTCGACGGCGACGTCGCCGGTGCGGACCCGGTTCGCGAGCTCGTTCCACATGAACACGTTGATCGGTGCGAGCAGGGCCTGGGTGAGCCACGCATACGTCGACGCCGTCCGCGCGTCGTAGCCGGCGATCGAGCCGCCGGCCGAGTCGATCGCGGCGATCAGGATGCTGGTCTTGATCAGCCCGAACACCGTGTTCGTGATCGCACCGGCGGCGGCCGCGGCGCGGTAGGCCGACCATCTGCGAAAGCCCGCGACGAAGTAAGCCCCCAGCGCGCGCATAAATCCGGCAGCCTACCGCCGACCGCCCACTCGATGACGTTTGGTGATCGACACGGGTCATAGCGCGTGACACCCGATCAAGATCGCGAAACGGCGCACCCCGGCGCCGAGACGCTTCGGCAATGTGAGATGTTGCTAGATCTTGGTCGTGTCGGGCGGGGCAGTTCGTCGAGAGGCTGGACTCGGATGGGCGTCGGTGCAACGATCGCGTGACGACGCCTCCCCCGTGGGCTACGTTTCCTCGCTAGTGGGACTACCGTGACTCGCGATTTCAGCGACCTCCTGCTGTGCACCGGCCGGAACCGGCTAGCAAGCGGAGTCCGGACAAACGGGAAGGTGATGGCAGTGCGGCCTAGATATGGCGTAGCGATTACTGCAGGAGTGGCAGCCTTGGCGCTGCTGCTCGGCGCGTGCAGCAGCAAGAGCAAGGACAACGGCGGCGGGGGCGGTGGCAGCGGCAGCACGACGAGCGGCAGTTCGCAGCCCACGACCAAGTCGCTCAAGGTCGGCCTGGCATACGACGTGGGCGGTCGCGGGGACAAGTCGTTCAACGACCTCGCCGCCGCGGGCCTGGAGAAGGCCAAGTCCGACCTCAGCATCCAGACCAAGGAACTGTCGGCTGTGCAGGGCGAGAGCGATCAGGCCAAGGCGGACCGACTGACCCTGCTCGCGTCGTCGGGCTACAACCCGATCATCGCGGTCGGCTTCGCCTACGCCACCGCCGTCGGCAAGGTGATCCCGAAGTTTCCGAAGATCCACTTCGCGTTGATCGACGACGACAGTGTCAAGGGGCCGAACCTCGAGAGCCTTCTGTTCACCGAGAATGAGAGCTCGTTCCTGGTTGGGGTGGCCGCAGCGCTCGCTACGAAGTCGAAGAACGTCGGCTTCATCGGGGGTGTCCAGGAACCGCTGATCCAGAAGTTCCAGGCCGGCTACCAGGCCGGTGTCAAGGCGGTGAATCCGGCCATCAAGGTGCAGGTCGCGTACATCTCGCAGCCGCCGGACTTCACCGGCTTCAACGACCCGGCCAAGGCCAAGGTCATCGCCGAAGGGCAGTACGACAACGGTGCCGACGTCGTTTACCACGCTGCCGGCGGGTCCGGTGGGGGTCTGTTCCAGGCCGCCAAGGAGAAGAACAAGTTGGCTATCGGCGTCGACTCGGACCAGTACCAGACCGCGCCTGCTGACGAGAAGAGCCTGATCTTGACGTCCGCACTCAAGGGTGTCGACACCGCCGTCTTCAACTTCATCGAGCAAGACGCGAAGGACCAGTTCCAGGCGGGCAGTAAGCGATTCAGCCTGAAGGACGGCGGCGTCGGATACGCGACGTCCAACCCCGCGATCGACCCCTACAAGGCCAAGATCGAAGATTTCAAGGCGAAGATCATCAGCGGCGCGATCACCGTTCCCACCACGCCGTAACGACCAGGTTGCTCGGCAGCTGAGCGTCGAGCCGGGGAGCGCGGTCTATCGTGCTCCCCGGCACTGCCGCCATCAGCTGTCTTACTTGTACCGGGAGCGTGCGCCATCGTTGCCCCTACCGAGTCCGCAACGGATGAGTCAGAGCTGACCGCGGCGCCGGCCGTCGAACTGCAGGGCATCGCCAAGCGGTTCCCCGGCGTGGTCGCCAATCACGACATCGACATCGTCGTGCAGCGTGGCCATGTGCACGCGATCGTCGGCGAGAACGGCGCCGGCAAATCGACGCTCATGAAGACCCTCTACGGCATGCACAAGCCCGATGAGGGAACGGTCCAGATCAACGGCCAGCGGGTGGCGTTCTCCTCACCCGCGGACGCGATCGCGGCGGGAATCGGCATGTTGCATCAGCACTTCATGCTTGCCGACAACCTGACCGTCCTGGAGAACATCGTGCTCGGCAGCGAGCCGAAGCACGCCGGCATTCTCGACACCAAAGCTGCCCGGCGGCGGATTCTCGAGATATCCGACCTGTACAGCCTCGGGATCCGCCCCGACCGGCTGGTCGAGGAACTGGGCGTCGGCGATCGTCAGCGGGTTGAGATCTGCAAGGTGCTCTATCGCGGAGCGCGGATTCTCATCCTCGACGAGCCGACGGCGGTGCTCGTACCGCAGGAGGTGGACGAGCTGTTCGCCAGCTTGCGGGAGCTGAAGGCTGAGGGGGTGACGATCCTGTTCATCTCGCACAAGCTCGACGAGGTGCTCGCG
>DASXYE010000471.1:0-2170 GCA_036502695.1 Jatrophihabitantaceae bacterium | reverse complement strand
CGACCCGTTGCAGGCCGGCAACATCAGCTACCTGCTGTGGATGCTGATGGGCTTCTTGCTGGTGACCGCGGTACTCGTGGTGACGCTCGGACGCCTCGGCGACATCTACGGCCGGGTCAAGATCTACAACCTCGGCTTCGTCGTGTTCACGGTCGGCTCGGTGGGCCTCGTCTTCGACCCGCTCACGCAGGGCGGCGGCGCGATGTGGCTGATCCTGTGGCGGCTGGTGCAGGGAGTCGGCGCCGCGATGCTGTTCGCCAACTCGACGGCAATCCTCACCGACGCGTTCCCGCCGGAACGGCGCGGACTGGCCCTGGGTGTCAACCAGGTGGCGGCCATCGCCGGCTCGTTCATCGGCCTGATCGTCGGCGGACTGCTCGCCCCGGTCGACTGGCGCCTGGTGTTCTTCATCTCGGTGCCGTTCGGACTGCTCGGCACGGTGTGGTCCTACCACAGCCTGCGCGAGACGAGCGCCCGCACCGCGGCCGGAATCGACTGGTGGGGCAACGTCTTGTTCGGCGTCGGCCTGACCGGCATCCTCGCCGCGATCACCTACGGCATCCAGCCCTACGGCGGGCACACCATGGGTTGGACGAACCCCTGGGTGCTCACCGGACTGATCGGCGGCGCCGCGCTGCTGGCCGTCTTCTGCCTGATCGAGACGAAGATCGCCGACCCCATGTTCGACATGGCGCTGTTCCGCATCCGCGCATTCTCGGCCGGCAACCTGGCCGGATTGCTCGCGTCGGTCAGCCGGGGCGGCCTGCAGTTCATGCTGATCATCTGGCTGCAGGGCATCTGGCTGCCGCTGCACGGGTACAGCTTCGACAAGACGCCGCTGTGGGCCGGCATCTACCTGCTGCCGCTCACCGTCTCGTTCCTCGTGGCCGGGCCGCTGTCCGGGTACTACTCCGACCGGTTCGGGGCCCGGACGTTCGCCACGGGCGGGCTCGTGATCGTCGCCGCCAGCTTCCTCGGCCTGATGCTGCTGCCGACCGACTTCAGCTACTGGCAGTTCGCCGGGCTGCTGGTGCTCAACGGCATCGGCTCCGGGCTGTTCTCGGCGCCGAACACCACCGCGATCATGAACAGCGTGCCGGCCAACCGGCGCGGCGCCGCGGCCGGCATGCGCGGCACGTTCTTCAACTCCGGAACGTCGCTGTCGATCGGCATCTTCTTCACCATGATGATCATCGGGCTGGCCGCGACGCTGCCCAACGCGTTGACGTCGGGGCTGCGCGATCACGGCATCTCCGCGTCGGCGGCATCGACGATCGGGCACCAGCCGCCCGTGGGCAGCCTGTTCGCGGCGTTCCTCGGCTACAACCCGATCGGGACGGCGATCAACGGCTTGCCGGCCTCGGCCACCCAGGGCGCGGACCTGTCCACGCTGACCAGCAAGGAGTTCTTCCCGCAGCTGATCTCCGGCCCGTTCCACCACGGCCTGGTCATCGTGTTCATCGCGGCGATCGCGATGTCGCTGATCGGCGCGGTGGCCTCGCTGTTCCGCGGCGGGCGCTACATCCACACCGAGCCCGAGGCGGCGACGCCGGTCGAGGTCGATCCGGCGCCGGAGGCCTCCGTCGTGCGGCTCGACTGGGCGGCGCGCCCGGGCCAGCCGAACTTGGAGACACCATGACCGAGCAGCAGCTGGCCCGGCAGGTCCGGATCGCAGTAGCCCGGCTCGAACGTCGGCTGCGGCTGCGCACGGCGTCGGGGCTGTCGCCGTCGCAGTCGTCGCTGCTGGCCACCCTGGCCAAGGCCGGGCCGCTGCACATCAACGAGCTGGCCCGCCGCGAAGCGGTTCGCCCGGCCAGCACGTCCCGCTCAGTGGACCGGTTGATCGAGCTCGGTCTCGTCCAGCGAACGTGCGACACCGACGACGCCCGAAAGCACACTGTGAGCCTCACCGCGCAGGGCCGGACCGCGGCGACCGGCAGCAAGGACGCGGCGACCGCACTCGTCGCGTCGGCCCTGAGCCGCCGCACGCCGGCCGACCTCGAGACGCTGCGCCGAGCGCTGCCGGTGCTCGAGGCGATCACCGAAGACCTGGCCGACGGTTGATCGGAGCCGTAGAGTTTGCCGGCGTGCGCCGAGTCCTTCTCGTTCTGATCGCAATCGTGGCCGTTCTCGGGGTCGGTGCAGCGACCGCTGCCGCCGATCCGCCCGC
>DASXYE010000470.1:0-1879 GCA_036502695.1 Jatrophihabitantaceae bacterium | reverse complement strand
CTCGAGCGACTGGCCGAGGTGGACGCCGCGGTCGCGCCGACCGAGACGGCGCCGGGCGACGCAGCCGCAGCCGCAGCGTCGGCCGCAGCGTCGGCCGCAGCGTCGGGCGCAGCGGCGGCGTCGGCCGACGTGCGGCTGCGCCTCCGGGGATGACCACCGCCCGGCTCAGTTCGGCCGCCGGCTCGGTCGTCCGACCCAATGGCGATCGGGCCACTGGTCGGCAGGCGTGGCTGCTGCTGTGGCGGTCGAGCCGCGCGCTGGCCGGCGTCACGGTGGCCTGGATGATCGCCACGGCGGCGATGCCGGCCCTGGTCGTGATCGCGCTCGGCGTCGTCGTCGGCGACCTGCCCGGCGCGGTGGTGCACGGCATCGACTCGGCCGACGGGCACCGGCTGATCGTGGCGCTCGTCCTGGCCGCGATCGCCTACGGCGCCTCCCTGGTGGTCGACCCGGTCGGCACGGCGATCGGTACGGCGGCCAAGGCGCGCATCACCGCCGACGTGCAGACCCGGTTGATGAGCGCCGTGTCGAGCCCGGTCGGCGTCGCCCATCTCGAGGACGCCGACGTGCTGGACCGGTTGGCCCGCGCCGAGGGCAGCCTGACCGGCTTCTTCCCGGGCGACGCACCGGTGACGTGGGCCGGCGTGCTCGCGTCCCGGATCGCCGGCGTCGTCGGCTGCGTCATCGTCGCCACCTACCGGTGGTGGCTCGGGTTGGGCCTGCTCATCATGTGGCTGGCCGTGCGACGGCTCGTGCTGCGCGCCGTGATCCGGCAGACCAACGACCTGCGCGGCCAGACGACCACCATGCGACGGGCCTGGTACCTGATGGGCGTCGGGACGAAAGTGCGCGACGCCAAGGAGGTCCGGGTCTTCGGGCTGTCCGACTTCCTCGCGGACGGGTTCCGCCGCGAGTACGGCGAGTCGCTCCGTACCGCGACGTACGGTCTGCGCGATCTGCATCGTCGGGCGCTGCTCGGCTTCGTGGTCGTGCTGGCCGGCTACGGCACGGCGCTCGGGGTGCTGGCCGCCGAGGCGCACGACGGCACGATCGGGCTGCGCTCGCTGGCCACCGTGCTGCCGATGCTCGCCGTGACGATGTCGGCGGGCAACGTGTCCTTCGACGACATCACGCTGACCTGGACCCTGGCCGGCCTGCCCGACGTCGATCGGCTGGAGGAGCGGCTGGTGCGCTCCACGTCGACGCTGGTCGGTGCCGAGCCGGTGCGGGATCGACCACAGCGGGCCGTTCGGTTCGAGGGCGTGTCGTTCCGCTATCCGGCAAGTGCCGCCGACGTGCTCGACGGGCTCGACCTGGAACTGACCGCGGGCACCTCGACGGCGATCGTCGGCGTGAACGGCGCGGGCAAGTCCACCCTGGTCAGCCTGTTGTCGCGGCTGCGCGATCCCACGTCCGGGCAGATCACGGTCGACGGCATCGACGTCCGCGAGCTCGACCCGGTCGGATGGCAACGGGCGGTGGCGATCATGCCGCAGGATCCGGCGCGTTACCCGTTCAGTGCCTACGATAACATCGCGTTCGGCGCCATCGAGCACCGCACCGATCGCGACGGCCTCGAACGGGCGGCGCAGCGGGCCGGCTTCGCGGATGTCGTCACGACCCTTCCCGACGGTTGGCAGACCGTGCTGTCGCGCGAATTGCCCGGCGGCGTCGAGCTCTCCGGCGGGCAATGGCAGCGGCTGGCCCTGGCCCGGGCGCTGTTCGCCACCCAGCACGGTGCCCGGCTGCTTGTCCTCGACGAACCCACAGCCGCGCTGGATATTCGCAGCGAGGCCCGGTTCTACAAGGGATTCTTCGATATCACCCACGGGCTCACCACCGTTGTGATCTCGCACCGCTTCGCGACCGTCCGCCGGGC
>DASXYE010000469.1:0-2847 GCA_036502695.1 Jatrophihabitantaceae bacterium | reverse complement strand
CGACTCGGTAGTTGCGGTCGGCGGCACCAGCCTGCGCAAGGCGACGGGCACGACGCGGGGCTGGAGCGAGACGGCGTGGACCGGCGCCGGCAGCGGCTGCTCGACCCGCAACGCCAAGCCGTCGTGGCAGACGTCGGCCACGCAGTGCTCGGGCAAGGCCGTCGCGGACGTGTCCGCCGTGGCCGACCCGGGCACCGGTGTCTCGGTGTACGACTCGACGCCGTACCAGGGCTCGAGTGGCTGGCAGGTGTACGGCGGCACGAGCGCGTCGTCGCCGATCATCGCCTCGGTGTACGCGCTGGGCGGCAACCTGTCCGGGTACCCGGCGTCCTACACGTGGGGTCACGCCTCGGGTTTGTACGACATCACGAGCGGTTCGAACGGTTCTTGCTCGCCGTCGGTGTGGTGCCACGCCGGCACCGGCTGGGACGGCCCGACCGGGCTCGGTACGCCGCACGGCACGACCGCCTTCTAGTCGTGGGATCCGGCGCCCGGTGTCACCCCACGCGGGTGGCGCCGGGCGTCGGGCCGGATGCCACCCGGGTGGCCCGGCCCACGCCGTCGGCGTCGAGGGCAGCGGCCAGCTTGGCGGCGTCGTCGGCGTCGGCGCAGAGGAACGCGCAGGTGGGTCCCGATCCGGAGACGATGCCGGCCAGTGCCCCGTGCTCGTGACCGGCGTCCAGGGTGCGGCGCAGCGCCGGGGCCAGGGCCAGGGCCGCCGGCTGGAGGTCGTTGTGCAGGACGGCCGCTACCGCCTGCGGCGAACCGTCGCGCAATGCGGCCGTCATCGGCGCGGCGTCCAGGGCCGGCGCGGCTGCCCCGGCTGCGCGCTGCTGATCGAGTTCGCGAAACGCTTCCGCCGTCGAGATGCCGTGATCGGCCAGCACGAACACCCAGTGCAGCGTCTGGGTCATCGGCACCGGACGCAGGATCTCGCCCCGGCCGGTGCCCAGCGCTGTCCCGCCCAGTAGCGGGAACGCGACGTCGCTGCCGAGCTCGGCGGCCAGCGCCGGCAGGTCCGACGACGGCACGTCCCACAGCGATGCGCAGGCCACGAGCGTCGCGGCGGCATCGGCCGACCCGCCGGCCATGCCCCCGGCCACCGGGATCGCCTTGGTGATCTCCAGCGCGACGTCGGGCGACACCCCGGCGTGCGACGCCACCAGAACGGCCGCCCGCCAGGCCAGGTTCTGCGCGTCGTCCGGCACCCCGTCCGCGTTGCCGCGCAGGGTCAGCGACAACGCCGGCGCGGACGTCGCCACGACCTCGTCGAACAGGTCTACGGCGTGGAAGATCGTCACCAACTCGTGGAAGCCGTCGAGGCGTTCCGGGCCGACGCCCAGGTGCAGATTCACCTTGGCGGGCACGCGAATTCGGATGCTGGACGGCACGCGCCGACTGTAGCGGCTGTGACATCCCGCCGGATCGGATCCGCGCTCGCACCACTCGCTTCGCTTCGGGTGCAATCGCAGATCCGAACGTGCCTGGCGGCACGTCCGCGTCGCGGCCGGCGGCTCTTCGCGCGAGCGCTCATCGCGATCGGGGTTGCGTTCCCCGCGGACGTGCATGAGATCGAGGTGACCGCCCGCCGTTCGACCTGAGTCGCCCGGCCCGGTACTCTGAGCAGGTTGCCCGGCGAGGGAATGCCGCCTGAAATCCCAGGTGGTGTCCGTGATCGACGCGGTTGTCGTACCACGGCGCGTCCCGCGACGGAGCGACACCGCGACAACGTCCAGATCAAGCTGTAGAGGAGCACCACCGTGTCCGAGGTCCGCCTGCCGGCCGAGACCCGCACCGAGTTCGGCAAGGGCGGCGCCCGCCGCACCCGTCGGGCCGGCAAGATCCCCGCCGTCATCTATGGCCACGGCGCCGACCCGCGGCACGTGTCGCTGCCGGCCCGCGAGTTCGGCCACGCCATCAAGCACGGCGGCGCCAACGTCCTGCTCACCCTCGACCTCGAGGGCAGCGACCAGCTCGCGATCCCGAAGGCCATCCAGCGCCACCCGATCAAGGGCGTGTTCGAGCACGTCGACCTGCTGGCGGTCCGCCGCGGCGAGAAGGTCACGATCGAGGTACCGATCACCATCGTCGGCGAGGTCATTCGCGGCGGCCTGCTCGCCACCGAGAACAACACGGTGAGCATCGAGGCCGAGGCCACCAACCTGCCGTCCGAGATCGAGGTCAGCATCGAGGATCTCGAGATCGGGTCGCACGTCACCGCCGGCGACCTGAAGCTGCCGGCCGGGTCGTCGCTGGCCGGCGAGGCCGACCAGGTGCTGCTCCTGATTCAGGAGGCGCCGACCGCCGCGCAGATGGAAGCCGAAGAGGGCGAAGGCACCGAGGAAGCTGCCGAGGGCGAGGGCGAGGCGGCTGCGGGCGCCGAGGCCGACAGCGCGTCCGAATAGGCCGTGCACTGGCCGTCACGGTCGTCCGGGCCATCCGGTTCGGACGACCGGCAGCTGGTCGTCGGGCTGGGCAACCCCGGGCCGCGCTATGCGGGCACCCGGCACAACGCCGGGTTCCTGGTCGTCGACCTGCTGGCGCAGCGGCTGGGTGCGCGGTTCAAGAGTCGCCACCGGTGTGATGTCGTCGAGGGACGGCTGGCCGGTGCCCCCGTCGTGCTGGCCAAGCCCCGGTCGTACATGAACGAGTCGGGCGGCCCCATCGTCACGGTCGCCCGGTTCTACAAGGTGGCTGTAGATCGGGTGACCGTCGTGCACGACGACCTCGACCTACCCTTCGGGACGTTGCGGCTCAAGCGGGGCGGCGGCGACGGCGGCCACAACGGGCTGCGCTCGGCGACATCTGCCTTGGGCAGCAAGGACTATGCGCGCGTGCGGTTCGGGA
>DASXYE010000468.1:0-5506 GCA_036502695.1 Jatrophihabitantaceae bacterium | reverse complement strand
AGGAGGCGCTGGCTCCGCTGATGAACTTCGTGGTGTTGCCGGTGATGCTGCTGTCCGGGTTGTTGCTGCCGATGACACTCGCGCCGGGCTGGCTGCGCGACGTGGCCCGCGTCGACCCGCTGCGTTACACCGTGGACGCCGCGCGATCGCTCTTCCACGACAGCATGGCGTCCACCGAGGTGCTCGAGGGGTTCCTCGTTACCGGTGGGCTGGCCGTCGTCTGCGTGCTGATCGGTATCCGGACGTTCCAGCGCAGCCAGGCCTGATCGTCAGCGCGCGTACAGCGCCTCGATCTCGGCGGCGTACCGCTCAGCGATCGGCTTGCGGCGCAGCTTCATCGTCGGGGTCAGCACGTCGGTGCCCGGCTCCCAGGCGTCCGGCAGGATCGTGAACTTCTTGATCTGCTCGACGCGGGCGAGCCGGGCGTTGGCCGCCTCGACCGAGGCCGCGATCGCCGCGTGGATGCCGGCGTCGGCGGCCAGCGCGGCCGGTGAGACGTCGGCCAGCCCGTGCTGTTTGGCGTAGCTGGCCGTCGCATCCGGGTCGAGCACGATCAGCGCGACGTTGTACGGCCGGTTGTCGCCGATGGCCACGACGTTGCCGACGAGGGCGCCGGCGGCGTGCACCATGCTCTCGATGTTGGCCGGCGACATGTTCTTGCCGGCCGCGTTGATGATCAGTTCCTTCTTGCGGTCGACGATGCGCACGTAGCCCTCGTCGTCGATGGTGGCGATGTCGCCGGAGTGCATCCACCCGTCGGCGTCGATCGCCTCGGCCGTCTTCTCCGGCTCGTTGCGATAGCCCTTCATGACGATGTCGCCGCGCGCGAGCAGTTCGCCGTCGTCGGCCAGCTTGAGCTCGACGCCGTCCATGGCGGTCCCGACCGTACCTATGCGTACGGCGCCCGGCCGGTTGAGGGTGGCCATCGACGTGAGCTCGGACATCCCCCAGCACTCGCACACCGTGACACCGATCGCGGTCATGAACTCCAACGTGTCGGGGGCGATGGGGGCGGCCCCGGTGATGGCGGCCCGCACCTGATCCAGGCCAAGGGCGCCGCGCAGCTTGGACAGCACCAGCCGATCGGCCAGCCGGTGCTGAACGGCGGCCAATGGCGGAACGGGTTGGCCGAGAAGGGTGTTCTTGCTGACCCGGCGCCCGGCCCCGATCGCCCAGCTGGCCAATCGGCGCTTGACCGGGCTCTTCTCCTCGGCGATGCGCGTCTCGATGCCGGTCTGGATCTTGTACCAGATCTGCGGAACGGCGCCGAACGCCGTCGGCCGGGCGTCGGTGAGCGCGGCCAGGATGGTGCGGTGGTCAGCTACACAGGTCAGCTGTACACCGAACGCCAGGGACGCGTAGTGCGAGCCCCACCGGTCGGCGGCGTGCGCGTGCGGCAGGTAGGACACGATCCGGTCCTGCGGGCCGACCTGCAGTACCGCATTGCCGGCGTAGAGCTCGGCGAGCATGTTGCAGTGGGTGAGCTCGACGCCCTTGGGGTTGCCGGTGGTGCCCGAGGTGTAGATCAGGGTCAGCACGTCGTCGGGCCGGACCGCCCGCCACGCGGCGTCGAAGTCGAAATCGGGGTCGCGGTCGCCGGGCGACTCGAGCTCGGCCAGCGGCAGCGTGCCGACGACGTCACCGTCGACGCAGACGACGCGCTCGACCTTCGTGTCGGCCGTCGCGGTCAGCACCTTCGCCGCGAACTGCTGCTCGACGGCCACGACCCGGCTACCGGAGTTGCGCAGCAGGTAGCCGACCTGCTCGGCCGGCAGCGTGTTGTAGATGGAAAAGCACGTCGCGCCGAGGTGCATCGCCGCGACGTCCACCAGGTGGAACTCGGGGCGGTTGGTCATCATGATCGCGACGGTGTCGCCGGCCCGGACGCCGAGACCGGCCAGCCCGCCGGCGATGGCCCGCACCCGATCGGCGTACTGCCGCCAGGTCAGCTCGGTGGCGCCGCCCGGGGTGCGCAGCGCGATCCGGTCGGCATTGCGCGCGGCGGTCTGCTGGAACGCCTCGCACATCGTGGTCGGACGAGTCATGATCGAGTTCCTCCCTGGGCGGGCCGGCCCCAGGCCGCGGCCAGCCAGATCGCGTCGAGCACGTCGAGCGTGCGTTCGGGGTCGGCGTCGGCGCGCAGGTCGTCTTCGTGCAGTGCCCACACCGTCAGGCCGATCAGCCGGCGCACGAGTTGGGGCGTGTCCGGGTGCGCCGGCTGGGCAGCACCGGTGCCGCGCTCGTGGTCGACGACGGTGACGACGTGATCGGTCAGCTGGTCGAACCACTCGTCCCACATCCGGCGCAGCTGTTCGTCGGACTCACGGGCGATCATCAGGGCGTTGATCAGCGGGGCGTTGTTGCGCCACACCCCGGTGGCCAGCGCGAGGGTGCGCCGCGAGTAGTCGGCCGGCGTCTCGGTGGCGGCGCGGAGCTCGAACCGGTGCATGGTCGCCTGCATCTCGGCCCACAGATCGCCGAACGCCACGGCCAGCACCTCGTACTTGCTGTCGAAGTAGAAGTAGAAGCCGGACCGGGTGATGTTCGCCGCCTCGGTGATCCGGCCGATCGACAGCTCGGCGAACGGCACCTCGGTCAGCAGCCGGCGCACGGCATCGACGATGGCGACGCGTTGCCGATCGCCCTTACGGCGGACCGTGGTCATGAGCAATTATTGACACGGTGTCAAGTCCCGCCGTTCGTCCATGATCAAGAGGGAAAAGTGGCGGCTATAGCGACCACTTCTCACTCTTGATCATGGAACGGGCAACGGCGCAACTGCCCGGTTTGCCCTGGGGGGTTGCCCCCGCCCGGTATTGCCCTTACCTTCGAATCAACCCCCGTGCCCTGCGACCGCTATGGGCAGCTACATGGGGGTTTCGCATGCTCGAAAAGGTCGCAGGCGCACGTTCGGCCATCCCGCACAGCCGCTGGGCGCTTCGCAGCGCCCGGGTGTTGCGCGGCGCCGGACTGGTCCAGCCGACCCACCCACTCGCTACGTTTCGCCGCGCTCGAGACATCGGCCGCTGGGGACCGCTCGCCGGGGTAGCCCGGCTCGGCGCCCGCCGCTGGCCCGGGGCGATCGGCCTGGTCGACGACCGCGGCGCGCTGACGTTCGGCGAGCTGGATCGCCGGTCCAACGCGCTGGCCTGGGCCTGGCGCGGGCAGGGCATCCGGCAGGATTCCGCGATCGGCGTGCTGTGCCGCAACCATCGCGGGCTGGTCGAGGCGACGTTCGCCGCGGCCAAGCTCGGCGCCCAGGTCGTGGCGCTGCGCACCGAGTTCGGCGCCGAGCAGCTGGCCGGCGTCGTCCAGCGCGAGGGCGTCACCACGATCGTGTACGACGACGAGTTCAGCCCGGCCGTCGCGGCCCTGCCCGATCACGTGAGCCGCTACCTCGCCCACGTCGACGGCCCGGCGGTCACGTCGGCGACCACCTCGGTCGTCACCTCGACGGTCACGTCGGCGATCACGCTGGACGAGCTGATCGCGGCCGCGCCGGCCCGCGAGCTACCGCTGCCCGCCGAGCCCGGCGGGCTGACGTTCCTCGCCGGCCACCGCGACGGCTACCGCGGCGTGCCGTGCCGGATCCGCCCGGGGCGGTTCGCCGCGCAGTTCCTCGACCGGATCCCCATGCCGGCCGGCGAGGCCGTCCTGGTGGCGATCCCGCTGGTGCGCGCCTGCGGCCTGGTGCCGACCCTGATCGCGCTGGCCGTCGGCTCGACCGTCGTGCTGCATCGCGACGGGCAACCGCAGCAGCTGTGCGCCAGCATCGTCCGGTACCGATGTGCCGGCGCCGTGTTGACGCCGCGGCAGCTGCCGGCCCTGCTCGACCCGGCCGGGCCGACGCCGTCGACGCTGCGCGTGCTGGTCAGCTCGGGCGGCGTGCTGCCGGTCGAGCTCGGCAACCGGGCGACCCAGGTGTTCGGCGACGTCGTGCACAACTGGTACGCCCCGCCCGGGTCGTTGCTCGCCGCCGTCGCGACGCCGGCCGACTGGCGGGCGGTGCCGGGCACGGTCGGGCGCGCACCGTTCGGCGCCCAGCTCAGCGTGCTCGGCCCGGACGGACGGCGCATCGTCGAGCCCGGCCGGCCCGGCGCGGTGCACGTCGGCAATCGGTTCGCCGCATCGCAGGGCGGTGCCGTCCCGACCGGCGCGTCCGGTCAGATCGACCGAACCGGACGCTTGTTCCTCGACGATCGCGGCGAGCGCGGGTGACATCCTGGGAAAGAGCGCAGAAATGGGCCGCTAGGGTGTACGCCTATGCCCCAACAAGGGGCCTTGTGCGTATTCTCACACTCGCCTGCGGCGCCGGCGCCGTGTAGGACTAGCGGATCCCGGCGTCGTTACCGCCGGGTAGCTGCCTCGTTAAAACGTTACGCCGGTCACACACGCGTGTTGGCCTGCCGGAAAACAGGAAGGGGACGACCGTGGGTGTTGAAGTCGCCGTCACGGATCTCACCAAGTCCTTCGGCCGGCAGCTGATCTGGTCGGACGTGACGTTGACCCTGCCGCCCGGCGAGGTGTCCGTATTGCTCGGCCCGTCCGGTACGGGCAAGTCGGTGTTCCTCAAATCCCTGATCGGTCTGCTCAAGCCGGACAAGGGTTCGATCCTCATCCGCGACGTCGATATCGCCCGTTGTCGCGAACATCAGCTCTACGAGACCCGAAAGCTATTCGGCGTGCTGTTTCAGGACGGCGCGCTATTCGGCTCGATGAACTTGTTCGACAACATCGCCTTCCCGCTGCGCGAGCACACCCGCAAGAGCGAGCGCGAGATCAAGACCATCGTCATGGACAAGATGGCGATGGTCGGTCTGGAAGGCACCGAAAAGAAGCTGCCGGGTGAGATCTCCGGCGGTATGCGCAAGCGTGCCGGCCTGGCCCGCGCGCTCGTGCTCGACCCGGAGATCATCTTGTTCGACGAACCGGACTCGGGCCTGGATCCGGTGCGCGTCGCCTACACCAACCAGCTCATCATCGACCTGAACGCGCAGACCGACGCCACGTTCCTCATCGTCACGCACGACATCGGCACGGCGCGCACCGTCCCGGACAACATCGGCATGCTGTTCCTGCGCAAGCTGGTCATGTTCGGGCCCCGCGAGGTGCTGCTGACCTCCGAGGAGCCGGTCGTCAAGCAGTTCCTCAACGGCCGCCGCGAAGGCCCGATCGGCATGTCCGAGGAAAAGGACGCCGGCCAGGTGGCCGCCGAGCTGGCCTCGCTCGTGAACGCCGCGGAGCCGCATCCCCTTGCCGGGCCGAAGGGTTCGGCCGGCGGCCACCACGGCCTGCCGCCGCAACTGCAGCCCTCGCCCGGGCTGCCCGAGCGCAAGGCCGCCGCTCGCCGGCAGCAGCGGGTGCTGGACATGCTGCACACGTTGCCGCTGCAGGCCCAGGCTGCCGTCCGGGCCGCCCACGACGACGAGCACAAGCAGGAACTCGCGTACCAGGACACGTTGTCGCACGGCCAGCTGCCGGCCGAGATCAGTGCATTCTCCGACGG
>DASXYE010000467.1:0-15403 GCA_036502695.1 Jatrophihabitantaceae bacterium | reverse complement strand
GAGTTCGTGATCGCCCGCGATCAGATCTGTACCTTCCCCGGTTGCGAACGCCCGGCCTGCCGCTGCCACCTGGATCATCGAACCCCTTACCGCGAAGGGGGTTCGACCAGTAGTGAGAACATGGGGCCGCTGTGCGAACGCCACCACATCGGCAAACACCAAGCCGACTGGACCCCAACGCGCGACGAGGACGGCACGACGACGTGGAGCAGTCCCACCAAACACGTCTACCGCTCCCGACCTCCCGAACTGCCGCACGACACCACCTCGGATCCACCGCCGTTCTGACTCAGCTCCGGTGCAGCGGTGGGACTGTCCGACGCCCCGCCCGTCGCGGATGCCGGCTCCGGCAGTCCAAGCCTCGCCTTGTCGCGCTGCTGCATGCTGGAGTCGTGGATGACGTGCTGCGGGCCGCGATGAGGCCAGTGTTGCGAGACCTCGAGGGCGCTGGCATCGCTGCGCCGAATGTCGAGGACCGCGACTGGACTGACGATCCCGAGTCGATCTCGGTGATCTTGTGGAGTCCCGACGGCAGCGGCACGGGTGTGTATGTGTCGCGGGCGGCACCGGAGTTCGAGCGGGTCGCCATGCTCGCCGATCAGGTGCAGGAGTGGGCGATCGAGGAACTGTGGGGGCAGGCGCCGACCAACTGGCCGCCGTGTCCACATCACCCGACCAGCCACCCGATGACGGTGTCGACGCGCGATGCGGCGGCTGTGTGGGTGTGCCCGGCGGACGAGACCGTGATCGCGCGTGTCGGCGAGCTGTAGTTGATCAGCTGACTCGCGGTCGGCCGCAGGACGCTACGGCAGGATGGAATCGACGTAGCCGCCGTCGACGCGCACCGCTCCCCCGGTCGTCGCCGACGCGAACGGTGAGCTGAGATATACAACCAGGCTGGCTATCTCGTCCGGCTCGATCAACCGCTGCAGCAGGGACTGCGGGCGGTGCTCGCGCATGAACTGGCGCTGCGCCTCGTCCCAGGGAAGCTCCTTCGGCACCAGCGAATAGACGAAGTCCTCGACGCCGGCGGTGTGCGTCGGGCCGGCGATCACGCTGTTGACCGTCACACCCGTACCGGCGGCGGCCTTGGCGAATCCGCGGGACACCGCCAGCAGCGCCGTCTTGCTCATGCCGTAGTGGATCATCTCGACCGGAGTGACGACCGCCGAGTCGCTGGCGATGTTCTGCACCCGTCCCCAGCCCCGTTCGATCATGCCCGGCAGGTATTGCCGGGTCAGCCGCACGGCGCTCAGCACGTTCGTCTCGAAGTAGCGCCGCCACTCGTCGTCGGTGATCTCCAGCGCCGGACGGGCCTCGTACACGCCCAGGTTGTTGATCAGAATGTCGACGTCCGGCGCGGCCGCAGTCAGGGTGGCCACCCCGCCGTCCGTGGTGATATCGGCGGCCACGGTCACGGCGCCACCGATGTCGGCCGCGGCGCGCTGCAGCTTGTCCGCGTCGCGTCCGGTCAGGACGACCCGCGCCCCGGCGCCGGCCAGTCCCCGAGCGATCGCGAGGCCGATGCCCTGCGACGACCCGGTCACCAGCGCGGTCTTGTCCGACAGATCGATCTGCATGGCACCCACGCTATCGACGCATGGCATGCTGGCTGGGCCAGCCCTCGTAGCTCAGGGGATAGAGCGCCGGACTCCTAAGCCGGGCGTCGCAGGTTCGATTCCTGCCGGGGGCACCAGCAAATTCAAGCGGCGCGATCAGTTGACCGACGAGTCGAGCAGCGTCCGCAGCGAACTCAGCAGCTCGGCTCCCGCCTGCCGGCGCGCACCGTCGAGCTGGGCGAGCGAGCGGGTGATGGCGACGAGGTCGTCGTAGTCGTCATCGTCCTGGCCGGCCAGCAGGCGCTGCGAGGCCAGATTGCGCTCAACCACCTCGATGGCGACGCTGGCCTGATCGCCGATCAACATCAGCAGGCTGATCGCGTCCCGGCTGCGCACCACGTCGGGGTCGTGATCCAGGACTTCCAGCACGCCGATGGCCCGCTCGTCGCGGATCAGCGGAGCCGCGAGCAGCCGGTTCGGGACGTAGCCGGTGGACTCGGCCGCGGCCCGCGAGAACGTGGTGTTGGTCGCGAGGTCGGTGACGACCATCGGTTCGCGGGACGCGAGTACCCAGCCGGCAATCCCCTCGCGGGCCGGGAACCGCCGTCCGACGAGATGGCGCTCGCCCTCCCCGGCGACGGCCGCGAAGACGAGCTGGTCGGCCGGCTCGTCCAGCAAGAAGATCGAACTCGCCCGGGCGCCGAAGATGCCGACCGCGGCGCTCACGACGGATTGCAGCAGCCGTCTATGGGTCGATTCGGCATCCACGACGGCGGCGGCGACGGCCGCGAGACCGTCGTCGGCGGGGTGGTGCTCGGTCATGATTCACCTCGGACGTTGTTGGCCGTGTGGAACAGGACGTTCTTGACCTGGAACGGTCGAAGCTCCGGATGCTGCGCCCGGATCAACGCGCAATAGCCGGCCATGTGCGGGGTCGCGAAGCTGTTCCCGGTCGAGACCATGCTGGCGTTCTGCAGCCAGGCCACCTCGACCTCGAGACCGCGCGCGAAGAACTCGACGGGTGGTGCCGGGTTGTAGAAGAACACGTCGGAGTCCCGCTCGCCGTGGCTGCCGACGGAGATGACCGACGCGAACCGCCAGGGAAAGCTCTCGATCTGCGAGTTGTGCGCCGACGCGGCGATGAGCACGCCGTTGAAGTACGCGTCGTCGGCGATCTGGTGCAGCGCGGCACTGAACTGGCGACGGCTGGTCGACAGGCTGAGGTTGATCACGTCGAAGCCGCCCGCCACCGCCCAGCGCAGACCGGCGGCCAGCGCGTCGCCCGCCGAGCGGTACCGATCGCCGAGCACCCGGACGCTGTACAGCTCGCAGTCCGGCGCGACCGACCGGATGATGCCCGCACACGCCGTGCCGTGGCCGAACCGGTCACCCGGCTCCGCGGCTTGCACGTGCGGCACGCCGTCGGCCCCGTCCACGACCTCGTAGAAGCCGTGTACCTCGCCGACGAGTGGATGATCGGCCTCGATGCCGCTGTCGACCACGCAGACCTTGGCGCCGACTCCGGTGGATCCGCCCCACGCCCAGTCCCGGGTGACGGCCACGTTCGAGGCGGCCGGCGCCGCCACGTCCGCCGGATCACGATCGAGCAGATCCCAGGTCAGGCGCCCCTCGCTCATGACGACGCCGCGTCGTAGTCGTCGACGTCGCGCAGCCCGACCTGGTGCCCCTTCGCCGCGAACGCGTGCCGGGCGGCCTGCGCCGATCGATCGGCCGCGGCGTCCTCGCCCACACGGCGCAAGACGTGCGCCCCGTCCAGGTGGGCCAGGCCGTGGCTGGCCAGCGAGTCGGTCGACAGGGCCAGCTCGGTGGATCGCGCCACGTCCGCCCGGGCCGCGTCCGGTCGATCCTGCAACGCGTGGATGCGACCGCGCACGCCGTACAGATCCGCAGCCCACGTCGGGGCGGCGCCGGCCAGGTCGACCCCCTCGAGGACCGCGAGCGCGTCGTCGAGTTCCCCGGCGGCGAACAGCGCCCGGGCCCGATACCGGGCGGCGAACAGTTCGGTGCGCCGATCCCCGATCCGGGTCGCCTCGACCTGGCTGGTGCGCAACTGGTCGACGACGCTCGGGCCGCGGCCGGCCAGGAGCTCGACGGAGGCCGCGTACACCTCCAGCACCACGAAGGACAGCACCTGCCCGAGGTCCTGGACGATGCGCTGCGAGATGCCGACGAGCTCCCGCGCCTCGTCGAAATCACCCTGGATCGCGTACAGCATCCCGAGCGGATAGCTGACCGCGGCCCGGGCCGACGGGCGACCCACGACGTAGCGATCGGCGAGGTCGTGCACGCGCGTCAACGCCTCGGCGACCGGCCGCGGACCCAGCAACAACGACGTCGCCAGCGCCCCGACGACCCGTCCCCGCTCGAGCTCGGCATCGACCCGCAGCACCTGGTCCAGCGCGTGTTCGAGCGCCGTGCCCGCGTCGAGGTACTGGCCCTCGGCCTGCCGGGCCTGCCCGATCCGCAGCCACGCGCGGCCGAGCCCGAAGTGGTCGTGCGCTTCCTCGAAGGTGGGCAGCACCTCGCGGGCCACCTCGGCCGAACGGGCCAGCCCGCCGTTGGCCGAGTCGATCAGGGCGAGCTCCAACCGGGCGTGGGCGAGGGTCACCGGCTCGGCGTCCGGCCCGCTGTCGAGAACGTCGCGCCACAGCTGCACGGCGTGCGCCGTCTCGCCCTGCATCTGCCGCGTCTCGCCGTAGCGCTCGAGGATGAAGCTGCGTTCCGGATCGCCGCGACGCGACAGCGCGAACGCCCGGCTCAGCGCGCTGGCCGCGAAGTTGACATCGCCGCGACGAACGGCGCGCGAGCCCGAGGCCGCGAGATGATGCGCGGCCCCCTGACGCAGGGCGCGCACCTGCTCCTCGGGCTCCCCGAGCTCGGTGCGCAACTCGTAGGCCCGCTCGAGATGTTCCCCGGCATCGTCCGACACTCCGGTGAGGTCGGCGATCCAGCGGGCGAGCCGTTCGTGTTGCCCGGCCCGGATGCTCTTCGGCACGGCGGCGTAGGCCACTTCCTGGATCAGCGTGCTGGCGAACGCGTACCGGCGCTGACCATTGACCGAGTCAGGGCGGATCGAGTCGAACAGCCGGCGACGGCACAGCCCGCGCAACGAGTCCTCCAGCCGGGCCCGCCGGCCGGCGTCGAGGCCGTCGTCGACGACCACGGCGAGCCGCTCGACGGTGAACCGCGGACCGACCACGGCCGCGCACAGCAGCAGTTCGTGATCGTCGGGCGCCAGCCGATCCAGGCGCGCCATGATCAGGGCCGAGACGGTGGGCGGCAGTCGCGCGGACGCGTCGTCTTGGACCATCTGCAGCAACTGTTCGAGGTAGAGCGGGTTTCCCTCGGCGCGACCGACGATCCGATCCACGAGCTCGACGTTGTGCATCTCGACCTCGGCCGTGGCCGCGATCAGCGCGTAGCAGTCGGCGTCGCGCAACGGTCCCAGGGTGAGCGCCGTCGAGTCCAACAGGCCGCCGGCCCAGCCCGGCCGGGATTCGAGCAGCTCCGGACGGGCGCAGCACGCCAGCACCACGGGTCCGCCCTTCGACCAGTCCGCGATGTGCTCGAGCAGATCGAGCAGGGCCGGCTGCGCCCAGTGGATGTCGTCGATGACCAGGACGATCACCCGATCGGCGGCCAGCAGCTCCAGAACCTCGAGCACCGCCCACCGCAGCTGATCGTCGGATCCACCCGGGGTGGCGTCGCGCAGCAGACCGTCCCGCAGCACGGCGAGGGCGTCGGAGGACGTGGCCGCCGACGTCTGGCCGCCGGCCGTCGCGCCCGCGTGATCACTCAGCAGCTCGCGGAACGCATCGGCCAGCGCCGTCAGGGCATGACCCTGGCCGTAAGGACGACACGCGCCGTACCCGCAGACCAGGCCGAGCGTCCGGGCTTCGGCGATGAGCTCGCGGACCAGGCGCGACTTGCCGAGGCCCGGCTCGCCGAAGATGGTCACCAGGTGCCCGCTGCGTTCGTGCGCGGACCGGTCCAGGACCAGCCGCAACTGCCGCAACTCCCGATCGCGGTCGACCAGCGGCAGGTCGAAATTGCGGGCCACCGCCTCGGCGTCGTCGTCCAGACCGAGCAGCCGGTGCGCCGTGACCGGGTCGGCCTTCCCCTTCAGCGTCAGGCCGACGACGGGCTCGGTCCGGACGGCCGCGTCCAGCACGGCCCGGGTGCCGGCGCCGAGGAAGATCTCCTCGGGGCTCGCGACCTGCTGCAGCCGGGCCGCGGTGTTCACGGTGTCGCCGGACGTCAATACCTGGCGCGCGTCGGGGGTGCCCAAGGTGACGACCTCGCCGGTGTTGATGCCGATGCGGACCTGGATCGGCGTCTCGCCCAGCTGCGGCAGCTCGATATTGATCAATGCGACCGACGAGCGCATTTCGATGGCCGCTCGCACGGCACGCAGCGCATCGTCTTCGTGTACTTGGGGTACACCGAACGCAGCCATGACCGCGTCGCCGATGAATTTCTCGACAACACCACCGTGCCGGCGCACGCAGTCACGCATCAAGCCGTAGTAGCGCACCATTACCCGTTGGAAGGCTTCGGCGTCCAGTCGCTCACCGAGTCCGGTCGAATCCGTTAAGTCACAAAATACGACGGTTACCGTCTTACGCGCCTCGGCCCGACCGTCCGCCTCGTCCACGGCCGTGCCGCATTGCGCACAGAATCGGGCCCCGGCGGCCAGGTCCGCTCCACAGTTGATGCATCGGCTCATCACGCCACCTGCTCAGAACGGCCGTTTTTGGTGGCAACTGTGTTCGCGAGATACATGCCGCCCTCAAGTCCGCCCTTGATCCACATTGGCCGCGTGTTCCTGCAGCGTGCTTGCGCTTCGCTATATATCCGGTTAAGACCGTTGATGGTGATTAGCCGCTCCGGTGCAAGCGGCCCATCATCGGGTTAGTGTTGAATTACGCCTAACGACGGTATATGTACCGAGAGTCACCCCGATCACCGTCGGTACACGTCGCGGCCAGGAAGGGGCGCCCTGTGCAGACCTCCGCTGAGCGCCCTAAAGATCCAAAAGATCGGGCGGGTCGACGGCGGGGCGGCGAGCTGACCCAGCTCGCGCCCGGTGGACCCGCAGATGGTGACAGCGAAGTACACGGGACGAGATCGGCATCGTTCGCGATCCTCGGCCCCCTGTCGGCCTCGATCGGCGCCGCGGATCAGACCGTCACGCGGCTCGAGCTCGGCCCGTTCAAACAGCGCGTCCTGCTCGGCATGTTGCTGTGCCGGGCGGGAACGGTCGTGTCGATCGACGAGCTGACCGATGCGCTGTGGTGGGAAGGTCCGCCCCGGACGGCGCACAAGAACATCCAGGTCTACGTGTCGCACCTGCGCCGGATCCTGCCGACGAGCGCCATCGCGTTCCGTCCACCCGGATACCTGATCGCCGTCGAGCCGGACGCCCTGGACGCGACCCGCTTCGAGCGGCTGGCGCGTACCGGTCGATCCAGCCTGCGCGAGCGCCGGCCCGGCGACGCCGCCCGGCAGCTGGGCGCGTCGCTGCGCTTGTGGTCGGGACCGGCGCTGGCCGACCTGACCGCGGTGCCGGCGCTGCGGGCCGAGGCGCACCGGTGGGAAGAACGACGGCTGGGCGTCTACGAGGACTGGATCGAAGCCGAGGTCGGCCTCGGCCAGCACGCCGACGTCCTGGATACCATCGAAGCCCTCGTGGCCGCGCACCCGTTGCGCGAGCGCCTGCGCGGGCTGCAGATGACCGCGCTGTACCGCTACGGCCGCCAGGCCGAAGCCCTTGCCGAATATGACAATCTGCGTCAAGGCCTGGCCACCGAACTCGGCCTGCAGCCGACCCCGGCGCTGCAACGCCTCTACCAGGCGGTGCTCAGCGGCGACCCGTCACTCGAGCTGGATCAGGTCGAGCCCAGCGAGTGGGAGAACGCCCGCGGGGACATGGTCGTGGCCGAGGTCGTCGCGCACTCGTCGCCGCCGGCGACCGTCGAGGAACAGGCACCGACTCCGGATGCGACCGGCCCGGAGCCGCCGCCACCCATCCCCCTCGCGCTGCTCCCCCGAGACGTCGACGACTTCTGCGGCCGCGAGCGCGAAACGTCCGAGCTGACCGAGGTGTTCGACCCCCGGCACTGCTCCAACGCCGGTCGGCTGGTGGCCATCACCGGCCCGCCCGGCGTCGGAAAGACCGCCCTCGCGATCCACGCGGCGCACCACCTGCGGGCCTTCTTTCCCGATGGCGCCGTGCACGTCTCGCTGCGCGACGGGACGTCCTACCTGCCGCGGCACACCGTGCTCGAGACGGTGCTGGACCAGCTCGGTAGTGCCGGCACCGGGCTGCCGGGCAATGACCAGAGCCGGGCCGCATTGGTCCGCGATCGCCTCTCCCACCGTCGCGTGCTGCTCATCCTCGACGACGCGGCCGACGAGTCCCACGTGCGTTCGCTGCTGCCCGGGTCCGGATCGACCGCCGTCCTCGTGACCAGTCAACGTCGCCTCGGTGGCTTGGAATCGGCGACGCACATCACGCTGGCCCCGTTCGACGGTGAGGAATCGCGCGCCTTCCTGGGCGGCGTCGTGGGGGCGAAGCGGGTGCGCAACGCCCTCGCCGCGGCCGACCGGATCGCGCGGGCCTGCGGCGGGCTGCCGCTCGCGCTGCGGATCGCGGGGGCCCGGCTGGCCAGCCGTCCGCACCTCTCCGTCGACCGGTTCGCGGTCCGGCTCGACGACAGCCGGCTGCTGGACGAGCTGATCGTCGGCGACCTGGACCTGCGCGCGGCCGTCCAGCGCTACGTGTCCGAACTGCCGTCGAGCGAGCGCGCCGCCCTGCTGCAGATCGGACTGCTGCCCGACGCACCGATCACCGTCGATCGAGTCGCGGCGCTGCTCGACGTGCGCCCGGACGCCGCCGAGGAAGTGCTGGAGAACCTGGTCGACGTGCATGCCGCCGTGCCCATCGCGGGCAGCACCGACGAGTTGCGCTGCACGGTGCCCAACCCGCTGCGCCTCTACGCCCGCGAGTGCGCGCTGCGCGAGTTGCCCGAAGACGTGCGGATGGCGAGCCTGGCCCGCGTCCGGGACCGGCTCGTCAGCCAGCAGGCAGCGACCCGCGACGACGAGCCGGCCACGACGGAACCCGACGGTGCGGCCGACGAGGCGCACTGGTTGCGCTGCCCACCGCACCGGGCCGTCCGGCCCACTCCGCCGAGCATCGGCGGGGCGATCGGGCCGGCCTGGCGGTGACCGCGTAACTCGTGTCCTGGACGAGGGCGAGCGGCAAGCCGGATCCAAGCGCGACGCAACTGTCGTAGCGCACCGTATTGGCATGAGCGACGCGGCGATCGAAACGATCGACCTGCGCAAGACCTACCGGGGCGCACGCGGCACCGTCGAGGCAGTGCGGGGGATCGAGCTCGAGGTTCCCTACGGTCAATCCTTCGGCCTGCTCGGACCGAACGGCGCCGGCAAGACGACAACCCTGGGGATGCTGACCACCCGGGTGGCTCCCACCGGGGGGGACGCCTTCGTGGCCGGCGCGAACGTGCATCGCGACCCGGTGGCGGTCAAGCGGCGCATCGGCGTGGTGTCGCAACACAACACGCTCGACCGGCAGCTGACCGCCCTGGAGAACCTCGAGTTCCGGGGACGGTACTTCGGGCTGTCCACCCGCGCGGCGCGCCGTCGCGGCACCGAGCTGCTCGAGCGTTTCGACCTGGCCCAGAAGGCGAACGACCTGGTGCACCGGATGTCCGGCGGCCAGGCGCAGCGGGTCATGATCGCCCGCGCGATGATGAACTCGCCCGAGATCATCTTCCTCGACGAGCCGACCTCGGGGCTCGACCCGCAGACCCGGGTCAACCTGTGGGACATGCTGCGCGAGATGCGCCGGGCCGGGCAGACGATCGTGCTGACGACGCACTACCTCGAAGAGGCGGAGGCGATCTGCGAGCGCATCGCGATCGTCGACCATGGCCAGGTCCTCGTCTGCGATACCCAGGAAGCCTTGCACGCCTCGGTGGGCGGGGACTCGGTCGTGACGCTGAGCTTCGAGACCGAGGCCGGGCTCGCCGACGCCCTGACCGACTTCGAGCAGATCCCGGGCGTCGCCCGAGCCGCGATCACCGCGAACACCATCGCGCTGTTCGCCGAGAAGCCACCGCAGGTGGTGCCCCAAGCCATCCGGACCAGCGTCGCGCGCGGACTGGTGATCACCGACATCGACACCAGGAAGCCCGATCTGGAAACGGTGTTCCTGGTTCTCACCGGACGGGAGTACCGCGAATGACCGCCACGTCGGCCAACGACACCGCGCTCGGAACGGCCCGGGACACCACCGCCGGTCCGGCCTTCGACCGGCGCACCACCACCACGTCGGCACCAGTGCTGCGGGCGTTCGTCAGCCTGCTGGCCCGAGACGTGCGGGTGCTTCGGCGCGACATCTCCGGCTTCGTCATTCGAGCCTTGACCCAGCCGCTGCTGTTCGTGTTCGTCTTCTCGTTCGTGCTGCCGAAGATCAACGGTGGCGGGACGGGCGCGTTCTCCGGACCCGCGGGGGCACCGTCGTTCGCGACGATCCTCGTACCCGGGCTGCTGGCCACGGCGATCATGACGCAGGGCGTGATGTCGGTGACGACTCCGCTGGTGATGGAACTGTCGTACACCCGCGAGATCGAGGACCGGGTGCTGGCTCCGGTGCCGATCTGGTGCATCGGCGTCACCAAGATTCTCGCCGGCGCCGGCCAGGCCCTGGTCAGCGCGATCATCGTGTTCCCCGGCGTGATGCTCATCCACGCCAAGGGTCAGGCCCCCGACATCGAGATGAGCCGCCTGCCATTGGCGTTGTTGGTGGCCGCCGGGTCGTCGCTGCTGATGGCCAGCCTCGGACTGCTGCTCGGCACGATCGTCGAACCGCGCAAGCTCAGCGTGATGTTCACGATCTTCATCGTGCCGATCATCATGCTGGGCTGCGTCTACTACCCGTGGTCGCACCTGTCGGCGATCCGCTGGATGCAGGTGCTCACCCTGTTCAACCCGCTGGTGTACGTGAGCGAGGCCCTGCGCGCCAGCCTCGTGCAGAGCGCCACGCACCTGCCGACCTGGGCGCTGCTACTCGCACTGATCGGCGGTACGGCGCTGCTGGCCTCGGTGTCGGTGCGCATGCTGGGTCGCCGTCTTGTCGACTGAACGGGCGCTCGCCCTGGCCCGGCCGGCCACCGACGACCCGCCGAGGCGTGATGCCCCCGGCTACGGCTTGCCGTTCGCTGCGAACCGCCTGGTCGGCCGCGGCGAGCTGGTGCGCGAGCTGTCGAGCCGGCTCGCCTCGTCTCGTCTGGTCACGCTGGCCGGCGCGTGCGGCATCGGCAAGAGCCGGTTGGCCGTCGAGGTGGCGCGGGACTGGCCGGGCGAGGTCTGGTACGTGGACCTCGACCGATGCGCCCTCGCCCAGGTCGAGCCCGATCTGCTGAGCGGACCGGAACTGCTGCCCGGGCCCGATCGATCCGCGCTGGTCGTCTTCGACAACTACGACAGCCAGGTCGAGGCCGTCGGCGAGGTGATCCATCGCGTGCTCGCCGGCGCCGCGCCGGTCACCGTGCTGGCGACGGGACGGCATCCGCTGCACGACGTCGGCGAATGTGTTGTCACGGTGCCGGCGCTGCCACCCCGTGCGGCCGCGGAGCTGTTCGGCGACCGGGCCCGGGCGCGCGGCGCCGCGATCGACGATGGCAGCGTGGGCGTCGCCCGCGTCTGCCAACTGCTCGATCACGAGCCGCTGGCCATCGAGCTCGCCGCGGCCCGCACGACCGTGTTGTCGCTGCCGCAGCTGGCCGAACTGCTCAGCGCTGATCGATTCGGGGTGCTCACCACGACCGAGGCCGGCCCGGCGCGGCATCGATCGCTGCGGGCCGGCCTGGACTGCGGCTGGGCCGAGCTCGACCCGGACAGTCAACTGCTGCTGCTGCGTCTCGCGGTCATCGACGGCCCGTTCACCCTCGACGGGGCCGAGTGCGTGCGCGATTCGACCGGTGGCCCGCTGCTGCTGGACGCGCTCACCGAGCTCGTCGCGGCCGGGCTGCTCACCTCGGATACGAGCGGCCCCGCGGCCGTGTTCCGGCTCGGCTCGAGCCTGCGGCGCTACCTGGCCGAGCAGCCCGATCCGTCCGACGCTCGCCCGAGCGCCCGCGCGCGGCTTGCCGTTCGGCTGGCGTCCGAGATCGAGGTGGCCGTCGCCGACGTGCTGACCGGCTCGGCGGATACGTCGTCGGCCGACCGGCTGCGCGATCTGGACGAGCGAGCCCGCCCGCTGCTCGCCGAGTGCCGCGCCGGCGGGCAGCGCGGTGCCGCGCTGCGGCTGGCGGGGTCGCTAGGGGCGTTGTGGCTGCTGCGCGGCGAGCTGCCGACGGGGATCGCCACGCTGCAAGGGGTGCTGGCCGAGCACGAGACTGCTACCGGTGCGCCCGACGAGGCCGGGGACGCCGGGGCTGCCGGGGACGCCGGGGATGCCGCCGCGGCGCTCGCCGCCCTGCTCTGCGCGAGTGGCGATGCGGACGGAGCGCTGCGAACCGCCGTGCTGGGCGCCGACGCGGCGCAGCCCATGGCCCGGCACGGAGCGCTGATCGTCCTCGACGTCGCCCGGACGTGGACCGGTGACGCCCGTCCGGATGAGAGGGCGAGTCCCGACGACGACGCGTTGGCCATCGCCGAGCTGGCCCTGACGTCCTGGCGATACTGCGACAGCGGTCAGGTCGCGCGCGCAGCCCGCCTGGCCGACGACGCCGTTCGCCGGGTCCGGCTGGATGGATCCGCGATCGACGTCGCGGCGGCGTCGCTTGCGGCCGGCCGGGCCTACCGCCTCGGCGGCGAGTTCGCCGCGGCGGAACGGCTGCTGGCCGAGGCCGCCGACGCAGGCGCCAAGGTCGATGTCGCGATCCTCGCCACGCTGGTCGGCCGCGAACGCGGCGAGCTCGCGTTCGACCGCGGGCGCGACGACGAGGCCCGCGAGCAGCTGCGGACCGCCATCGACATCGCGGTCCGGCTGGAAGCCTCCGGGCTGCTTGTCCCTTGCATCGACCTGATCGGTCGGATCCGCCTGCGCCAGAACGACGTCGAGCGGGCCCGGCAGTCGTTCCTGCACGTCCTGCACCACTCCACGTCGACGACGCATCGCCACGCCGCCGTGGGCCTGCTGGGCCTGTGCGAGGTCGGGTTGCGCGAGCCCGGACGGGTTGCCTCGTGGGCTCTGCACGACGAGGCCTACGACATCGCCCGCGAGGTCGGGTCGCCGGCCCTCGTCGGACGCTGCCAGCTGACCGCGAGCGCGTTGGCTAGCCACGACGGCGACACCGACCGGGCCTGGTCGTCGGCCGCCGATGCGCTCGAGACCTACAGCACGGCTGGATTCGTCGTCGCCGCCCTCGATGCGCTCGACACGCTGGCCACGCTCGCCCCCGACCGCGACGACCCACCCGGCGCGATCCGGTTGCTGACGGCGGCCGACGCCCTGCGCGATCGTCTCGAGCCGACGCCGGCGCGGCACACCGACCAGATCGAGGCGCTCGGCGCCCACCTGGATCAGCCCGAGCTGGACGAGGTCGTGCGTGACGCCGCCACCATGACGTTCGAGCAGGCCATCCGCTACGCCACCCGTGATCGCGGCGCGCGGCAAGGCGAACTGGGCTGGGCCAGCCTGACCCGCGCCGAGCGGGAGGTCGCGCACTGGGTCGAGACCGGGTTGACCAACAAGGAGGTCGCCCAGCGCCTGCTCGTCTCGCCGCGAACCGTGCAGGCGCATCTCGGCCACATCTTCGGCAAGCTCGGCATCTCCTCGCGGCGCGACCTGGCCGAACACGTCCGCGCGCGCACGCACCATGCGGTCGCGATTGCACCGCCGAGCACCGACGCCCCGTCCTCGTGGTCCGCCCTGAGCCAGGTACTCGACACCTGACCCCACCGCGGGGCAAGCGGGCCGACGAGCGCTTGCCTCGGCACAGGCCCGAAGACCGCTATCAATCAACTGTCGTCGAGGGGCCGAACGGTCGTGACGTGTCCGGTTGGACTGGTCCAGTGGTAGGCGCCGTCCGCCCGGTGCCGAACGGTCCAACCGGCGTCATGTTTGGCGCGATGATGCCTGCGGCATAAGGGGTGGAGGTTGTGTTCGCAGGTCTCCCCGCCCGTGCACCACGCTTCGGCATGATCAAGGTCGCAGTGCCGGGCTGGTCGTCGGCAGCCGGGGAATACGCATCTCTTGTCGCGGGCGATGACGAAGTCGGCGAGGTTGGCTGGTGGCCGGTAGGTCTGGCGGCCGTATTCGAGCAGCTGTCCTGATGCTGGGTCGGTGAGTAGCCGGCGCCAGGTGCCGGTGGGGTCGGCAGCAATGCGGCGGGCGGCCTGGGCAGTGATCGGGCCGTGGCCGTCCAGATCGGCGGGCTGCTCGTCGCAACCGAGCAACGTCGACAACGCGACGGTCACCTGGATGGATGGCTTGCGGCCGTGTTGTTCAGGCAGGTTCGGGTCGCCGAGTACGCGGGCGAAGACGTCGATCAGACAGTCGGCGCGGCGTTGATCCGCAGTGCGCGACTCGCCGGGGGCCTTCACCGACGCGAGCGAGTCGAGCACGGTCTTGACCAACGCGGCACCTTCGGTCGGGACTAGCGCACACAGTTCGGTCATGCCGTCATCGCGCGGCGTGAGCACAACGCATCGTTCAGCGAGGCCCTGTTCGTGGCGTTGTTCGGCTCGGCGCGGGTCGGCCGCGATCACCGCCCGGCGCAACGCGGCCCGGAACGTGCCCACGGTCTGATCCGCAGCCCGGGTCAGGACCCGGGCCTCGATCTCGGCGGTGGTCTTCGCATCGAACGGGGCAACCGCTTCAGCCAGTGCCTTGGCGTGCAGGTAGGTGATCTCGCCCCGCTCCAACGAAGCCAACGTGGCGGGCAGCTGATCCACCAGGCCTCGGGCCGTACCGAGCCGGTCCGCGGCGTGACCAGGTGAGAGTCGTAGCGCAGCACCGACCTGCTCCTGGGTGTAGTCGATGGATTCCTTGCCGGCCCAGTCCAGCGCGCGGCCGTCGAGCTCAGCCAGCACCTGTTGTTGGACCGACTGCAGCCAGGCGATCTGCCGCTCCAGCGCGATGAGCAGATCGATCCGAGCGGCACCGTCCACAGTGGACGGATCGACGGCGGTGAGCGGCGCGATCACGTCAGCACCGGGCTCAGCGGTGGCGGCCCAAGCAGCCACATCCACGGGCGCGCCCAGTGCATCAAGCACCGTCGGCGGCATCACAGATGGATCAATCACATGTTCGATAATACCAACAACAAGGCAGGCCGTCTAGCCAGAATCATCCAATAAAACAAGGAAAATCGCGAACCCGGCCCGAGCGAAACGAGAGTCAAAATCGAGTAGCGCTCACACCTCTGACCGGCCCTCATAGGTGCAAAAGAACTCGGTCGGATGGGATGGGTCCAGGGTGGCGCAGCCATCGCGAAGCGACGCCGAAGGCGCCCTTGACCCACCCATCCGACCGAGCACAATCAAGCCCTGGAGGGCAGGCCGCACCCCTCAGTCCCCCCGAGGCAGGCTGCGCCTAGTTCCTCACAACCGCAGCCCAACACGAGACGCCGCCGAGGCGAACACCTCCGCTGTAGGCGCCAATGCCGCCACGGCCTTCCGGTATTCAGCCCGCGCCGCGGCGGTCCGCTCGATCGTCGCCCTGTCGTACAGCGCGGCTGAGATCCCGTCGACGACCCCGCGCTCATCCAGCAGCTCGACGTGAGTTACCGCGTCCGTATAGGGATTGTCCGACAGCACTGGATCGAGGAACGAGTGCCAGCCGATCG
>DASXYE010000466.1:0-1870 GCA_036502695.1 Jatrophihabitantaceae bacterium | reverse complement strand
CGGCTCGGCCACCAGGTTGGCTTCGCGCGCCAGCAGCCCGACCGCGGCGCGGATCTCGTCCTCGGTGACCGTGACGATGCCGTCCAGGTTGGCCCGCAGGTGGGCCAGCGTCAGCTCGGACAGGTGGGTGCGCATCCCGTCAGCGACGGTGGCGTAGCGCTGCTCGTCGGTGTACGGGACGATCCGGCCGGCGGCCAGCGAGTCGCGGGCGTCGGGCGCGACGTCGGGCTCGATGCCGTACACCGCCGTTTGCGGGCGGATCGCCTTGACCGCGGCGCTGACGCCGGAGGCCAGGCCACCGCCGCCCACCGGCACGAGCACGACGTCCACGTCGGGTAGGTCGGCCAGGATCTCGACGCCGACCGTGCCCTGCCCTGCGATCACGTCGGGGTGGTCGAACGGCGGGATCAGCGTCAGCCCGCGGTCGGCGGCGAGGGCCTCGGCCGCGTCGGACCGTTCCGCGGTGGCGACCAGCACGACCTCGGCGCCGAGGCGGCGAATCGCGTCGACCTTGATCGCGGGCGCGACGTTCGGCACGACCACCACGGCGGCTATGCCGAACCGGGCCGCGGCGTAGGCCACCGCCTGGCCGTGGTTGCCGCTGGAGTGGGTGATCACCCCGCGGGCCCGAACGTCGGCCGGCAGCGCGGCGATCGCGTGGTACGCGCCGCGGATCTTGAACGCCCCGATCGGCTGCAGGCTCTCCGGCTTGAGCCACAGCGGACGCTCCGGGTCGGCCCACACCTGCGGCAGCAGCGGCGTTCGCACGGCGACGCCGGCGATGTCGTCCGCGGCCGCCCTGATCTGCTCGATGCTCACCAGTTCCACGGCACCCATGTTGCCGGTTACGCGATCGCCAGCCCGAACACGTGCAGCGCCGGCGTGCCGCCCGTCGTGTGGTCCCCGATCGTCGGCAACGTCACCGACGCGACGGTCTTGGTCGGATCGAGGGTGACCGTGTGCAGGTAGAGGTAGGCGTTGCGGTTCACCCGACCCGAGCCCGTGTAGTTGTGGTACGTCGTGGTGATCGCCACGTTGCTGCCGGATGGTGGTGCGGCCTGCCAGTCGGGATCGCTGATCGTCGCGGTCGCCGTCGTCCCGTCGGTGTAGGTGACAGTTACCGTCCCGGCCGGTGGCGAGTACGTGCCGGTGGTGAGCAGCCCGAGCGCGTGCCCCGAACCGGTCAGCTCGATCGTCTGACCGTCGGCCAGCACGTTGTCGGGCTGACCGGACGCCGAGGCCGGCCAGCCGAACGTGAAGCCGCCGTGGCTGACCGTCCCGCCCGGCGTGATCCCGATACCGGCCAGCTGCTGCGCGGACAGCGACGAGCCGTCGCCGTCGATGCCGCCGTTCAGCCCGGACGGATTGATGTCCGAGTCGTCGGTGATCGCGATGTTGCCGTAAGCAGCGGGGAAGTTCGGGTAGGGCACCGAGACGGACAGGGTCGCCGTACTGAGGGGTACGGTATGCCCGACGCCGGTCGCGGTCAGCGTGATCGGCACGGCGGTGGCGCCGGGGTTCGGTCCGGCGGTCGCGGTCAGGGCCGCCGTGCTGGTCCGGCCCGCAGGCACGGTGAACGAACCGCTGGCCGGGATCACGGTGACGCCCGAGCCGGCCGGCGGCGTCGCCTGCCAGCTCACCCGCACCGGGGCGCCGGCTGCGCTGGTGACGCGCAGCGTCGAACGGCCCGACGCGCCGGCGTCGACCTGCACCACTGGCGGGGTCAGGGTCGCGGTGAGCGGGGCCGGCACGGCGCTCGATCCGTACCCCTGGGTACGGCCGCCGAGCCACGACGCCTGCGCGATCACGCCGTAGTCCGTCGCCGGGGCGTCCAACGGCACGTCGACCCGCCACCGCAGCGTCGTCGAGT
>DASXYE010000465.1:0-4776 GCA_036502695.1 Jatrophihabitantaceae bacterium | reverse complement strand
GCAGAAGTTGTGGCTGGCGGACCTGGGCGTTCGCACGGCTCCGCTGAACGGCCACAGACAGTAGGAGGGCGCTGAACGATGCATGCTCTGCTGCGCGGCGGTCAGGCACACGATCTGCTTCGTTGTCGTCGTCGCCGGGCGCCAGCACGGACACCTGGTGGCCGAGCTCGATCAGCTGCTCGGCCAGGTCACGCACGTGGGCCTGCACGCCCCCAGGGATGTCCCAGGAGTACGGGCAGACGATGCCGATACGCATATGCCTACTGTCTGTGGCCGTTCAGCGGAGCCGTGCGAACGCCCAGGTCCGCCAGCCACAACTTCTGCAGCATGTGCCAGTCGGCCGGCCGCTTGGCGATCTGCTTCTCGAACTCGTCAGCCAACGCCTGAGTTCCCGTGCGGACCTTCTCGGCCAGCCGCTCCCCGCGCAGCTCGATCGGCGGACCGATCCACTGCCCCCAGCCACCGTCGTCGGTGAACCAGGTGCTGACCGGCAGCAGCGCGGCCCCTGTCGTCGCGGCCAGCAGGGCCGGGCCGCCCGGCATCCGGGTCGCCTCGCCGAAGAACTGCACCTCGACGCCGTTGCGGGACAGGTCGCGTTCAGCGACCAGGCAGATCGGCCGGCCGTTGCGGAGCCGGTCGCGCAGCGCGTCGGCCGGCGCCGCCGAGCCGCCGGTCAGCGGCAGGACCTCCATGCCGAGGCTCTCGCGGAACGCGACGAAGCGGTCGAACAGCGAGTCGGGCTTGAGCCGCTCGGCCACGGTGGTGAACGGGTAGCCCTGGGCCACCAGCCAGAGCGCGGCCACGTCCCAGTTGCCCATGTGCGGCAAGGCCAGGATGAAGCTCTTGCCGGCCCGGGCCGCGGCGTAGATGTGCTCGGCGCCGGTCGTCTCCGTTCCGGTCCGCGCAACCACGGCCTGGTGGTCCATCTTCGGCAGCCGGAACGTCTCCAACCAGTACCGGGCATACGAGCGCAGGCCCGCGCCGACCAGCTCGTCCAGCTCGGCATCGGAGGCCTGCGGCCGGACCCGGCGCAGGTTCTTGCGCAGCTGCTGGGCGCCCTTGCCGTTGCGGACGGCGGCCGCGTCGGCGAACGCCCGGAAGGCTCGGCTGGCGAACGGCGAGGGCAGCGCCTTCACCGCGCCCCACCCGGCGGCATAACCGAGGTCGGCGACGCGTCCGCGGAGTTCCCCCACGTTCACGCGCTCTCCCTCTGCTCCGCCTTCTGTTCCGCCTTGGACTGCCGCCATACCGTAGCGAGGCGCTGGGCCACGGTGATCGTCGAGGCACCGACGAGCAGCCACACCGCGATGGCCTGCACGTACGGCACGCGCAGGTGCTGCCCGGACAGTCCCGTGCCCACCAGGATGATGATGAGCCGCTCGGCCCGTTCCGCGATGCCGACAGTGGCGTTCAGCCCCACCCCCTCGGCGCGGGCCCGGATGTAGGACGTCAGCTGGCCGAGCACCAGGCAGAGCAGGCAGCCGGCCACCATCGCCGGCTGGTCGTGCCGGGAGAAGTACCACGCGATCGAGGCGAACACCGCGGCGTCGACCATGCGATCGCACGTCGAGTCCAGCACGGCGCCGAACTTGGACGACGTTCCGCCGGCCCGGGCGACCGCGCCGTCGACCACGTCGAGCATCACGCAGCCCCAGATCAGCATCGTCCCGGAGAACCACCAGCCCTGGGTGAAGAAGACCAGCGCCCCGGTGAGCGCACCGACCGTGCCGGCGATCGTGATCTCGTCCGGCGTGATACCCGCCCGCGCCAGCCGGACACCGAGCGGGTTGATCGTTTTCGACACCCACTGGCGGGCATGAATGTTCAGCACGGTGCAGGGCGTCCTTTCTAACTCGCCGGAATCGGATTCCCGGACCACCCGCTCGCAAGCTCGGGGTGGATCCGAGAATCCGAACGCGCCTGGCGGCGTGTCCGCATGGCGGCCGACGAGCTCTTCGCGCAAGCGCTCATCGCGTGTTGGTCCGGGCGCTCACGATAGCGGCCGATCCGTCCGATCTCGCCGATGCGCTTGTCGCAGGCTACGGATAGGTGTCGAATGCGGTAACGCCTTGTTATGGATCGGTGTACCCCGCGCCTTTCGGAGGATGCCCTATGTCGACGAAGAAGACCGCGACGAAGACAGCGGTGGCGGCCATCGAGACCGCCGACCACCCGAAGCAGATTCGCAATGTCGCACTCGTCGGCCACTCCGCGGCAGGCAAGACCACGCTCGTCGAGGCGCTGCTCGCCGCCACCGGCGCGATCGGTCGGGCCGGCACGGTTACCGACGGCAACACGGTCAGCGACGCCGATCCGGTCGAGGTCGCCCAGCAGCGCTCGGTGGTGCTGTCGGTGTGCCCGGTCCGGCACGAGGACGTCGTCATCAACCTGCTGGACACCCCCGGTTACCCCGACTTCACCGGCGAGCTGCGCGCCGGCCTGCGCGCCGCCGACGCCGCCCTGTTCGTCGTGTCGGCCACCGACGACATCGACCCCATCACGGTGTCCATCTGGGAGGAGTGCGCCGCCCTGGGCACGCCGCGCGCCGTCGTCGTCACGAAGCTGGACGCGCCGCGAGCGTCGCTGGGCTCGGCGTTGGCCTCGGCCCAAAGGGTGTTCGGGGGCGCCGACGGGCAGGCCGTGCTGCCGCTCTACCTCACCGTGGGCGGCGGCGCCGAGCAGGCCCCGGACGCGCTGGTCGGCCTGCTCAGCCAGACCGTCTACGACTACTCGGCCGGGTTCCCGCCCAAGCAGGCGCCGTACTCGGACGACGTCACGGTCGACGGCGACGTCGAGTCGGCCCGGGCCGCCCTGATCGAGGCGATCATCAACAACAGCGAGGACGAGACGCTGCTCGACCGCTACCTGGGCGGCGAGGACATCGACGCCGGCGTACTCGTCGACGACCTGGAAACCGCCGTCGCGCGCGGCACGTTCTACCCCGTCATCCCCGTGTGCGCCTCGACCGGGCTGGGTCTGGCCGAGCTGCTCGAGCTGCTGAGCGGCGGGTTCCCGTCGCCGGAGGAGCTCGACCCGCCGACCACCATGTCGCTGTACGGCACCAGCGTCGAGGTCAAGTCCGCCGACCCGGACGGGCCGCTGCTCGGCGAGATCGTGCGCACCAGCGTCGACCCGTACCTGGGCCGGCTGTCCATCGTGCGGGTCTTCTCCGGCACGCTCCTGCCCGAGACGGCGGTGCACGTGTCCGGCCACGGCGGCGAATCGCGCGGGCACCCCGACCACGACACCGACGAGCGGATCGGGCAGATCTTCTCCCCGCTCGGGGCCACGCTGCGTCCGATCGAGAAGGCCGTGGCCGGCGACATCTGCGCCATCGCCCGCCTGGGCACCGCCGAGACGGGCGACACCGTCTCGGGCAAGGTCGCCCCGCTGCTCATCGAGCCGTGGGAGATGCCCGAGCCGTTGCTGCCCGTCGCCGTCGACGCCGCGACCCGGGCCGACGAGGACGCGCTGGCCAAGGCGCTGTCGCGGCTGACCGCCGGCGACCCGACGGTGCGCGTCGAGCGCCAGGCCGAGACCGGCCAGCTCGTGCTGTGGTGCCTGGGCGAGGCGCACGCCGATGTGGTGCTCGACCGGCTGCGAGCCACCGGCGCGCACGTCGACACGGTGCCGCTGCGAGTGGCGCTGCGCGAGACGTTCACCGGCGAGGCGCGCGGGCACGGGCGGCTGGTGAAGCAGTCCGGCGGGCACGGCCAGTACGCGGTGTGCGACGTGGTGGTAACGCCCCTGCCACGCGGTGAAGGGGTGCAGTTCGTGCAGAAGGTCGTCGGCGGCTCGGTTCCCTCGCAATTCATCAGCTCGGTCGAGAAGGGCGCGCGCACCCAGCTCGAGCACGGCCTGGACCACGACCACGTGCCGATCGTCGACGTCCTGGTGACCCTGGTCGACGGCAAGGCGCACAGCGTCGACTCCTCCGACGCCGCGTTCCAGATGGCCGGCAGCCTGGCCGTCAAGGACGCCGCCGCGAACGGCGGCACCTGCATGCTCGAGCCGCTGGCCGCTGTCGACATCACGGTGCCGGACGCCTACGTGGGCGCGGTCATGTCCGACCTGTCCGGGCGGCGCGGCCGGGTCACCGGCACCGAGCCCGACCCGAGCGCGCCCACCGGGATGGAGCGCAGCATCGTGCACGCCGAGGTGCCCGACACCGAGCTGACCCGGTACGCGATCACGCTGCGCTCGCTGACTGCCGGCACCGGCCGGTTCGCCCGCCATTTCGCGCGCTACGAGGTGGTGCCGCCCAACGTGGCCGCTGCCCTGCGCACCGCCTCGACCACATCGTAGAAATTTTCTGCGGCCGGCTGTCCCCCGGCGAAGGTCCCGCTCGTCTAGACGCGACAGGAACCTCAACCCGGTAGGGAGAGCGACATGCAGTACGCAGTGTTGATCTACGAGACGCCCGGCATGCTGGACGGGCTCGACGAGTCGCAGCGGCAAGCCATCACGGCCGAGTACCTGGCGCTGCGCCAGGATCCGGCTTGCCTCGACGGAGCCAGCCTGGCCGGCGTCGACGCCACCACCACGATGCGCGTGGCCGACGGCGAGGCGCTCGTCACCGACGGACCGTTCGCCAACACCAAGGAGATCTTCGCCGGCTACTACGTCGTCGAGGCCGACGACCTGGACGGCGCCCTGCAGTACGCCGCCAGGATTCCGGCCGCGCGGCTGGGTGGCTCGGTCGAGATCCGTCCGGTGCTGTTCCGGCTGCCGACCGGGGTGGCGTCCTGATCGAGGACGTCTTCCGCGAACACTGGG
>DASXYE010000464.1:0-3180 GCA_036502695.1 Jatrophihabitantaceae bacterium | reverse complement strand
CAGGACGAGTCAAGTACAGCTCTCCTCCTCCGCCTTGCGAGCCTCGATCCTGATCGCCGCATCCTGCACCCGAATTTCTGACTCGGGACACTAGGCGGTGCCGGCCAGTTCGAAGGCCTGCCACATTCGGGCGTAGCGGCTCTCGGATCGCTCGAGCAGCTCGTCGTGGGTGCCGGATTCGGCGACGACCCCATCGGCGAGCACGACGATCCGGTCGGCCAGCCGGGCCGTCGGAAGCCGGTGGGCGATGACGATCGTGGTGCGGTTGCGGGCGATCGAGTGCATGGCGGCGGTGACCCGGGCCTCGCTGAGCAGGTCCAGATTGGAGGTCGCCTCGTCGAGCAGCAGCAGCGCCGGGTCGGCGAGTTCGGCGCGAGCCAGGGCGATGAGCTGGCGTTGTCCGGCCGACAGCGTTCCGCCGCGCTCGCCGAGCACGGTCAGGTAGCCGCCGGGCAGGCCGGCGATCATCTCGTGCGCGCCGACGGCCCGGGCGGCGGCCTCGACCTGGGCATCGGAGGCGTCGGGTCGGGCGTACCCGATGTTGTCGCGGATCGTGCCGCCGAACAGGAACCCCTCCTGGGGTACGTAGCCGAGGTGACCGCGGTAACCGGTCAGGTCCAGGGCGCGCAGATCGTGCCCGTCGAAGGTCACCGTGCCGGCGGTGGGGTCGTAGAAGCGGGCCAGCAGCTTGATGATCGTCGACTTGCCGGCGCCGGTCTCGCCGACGAGCGCGACCGTCTCGCCCGGCGTGACGGCGAAGCCCACCCCGCGCAGGGCCTCGCCGGCCGCCGAGTTGGGGTAGCCGAACCGTACGTCGTCCAGCCGGACTGCCCCGCGTGCGTCAGTCAACGGTTGCGGGTCGGCCGGTTCGGGGGTGAGCGGGTCGAGCGCGAACAGCTCGGCGATCCGATTCACCGAGACACGGGTCTGTTGCCAGGCGTCGAATACCTGCGACAGCTGCTGGATCGGCGAGAAGAACATGTCGATGTAGAGCAGGAAGACGATCAGCCCGCCGACGGTCAGCGACCCGGAGTGGATCAGCGTGGTCCCGACTCCGAGCACCAGCGCGTCGGCGACGGCGGACAGGAATTGCACGAACGGGAAGTACGTCGCGACCATGCGCTGGGCGGCGAGCCGCGAGTCGAGGTAGTCGCGGCCCAGTGAGTGGAAGTGGGCCATCGTCGCGTTCTCGTGCACGAATGCCTGTGACTCGCGCACCCCGGACAGGCTCTCCTGGAACGACGCGTTCACGATGGCGATCCGATCGCGCGACAAGTCGTACAGCCGGGCTGAGCGTCGGCGGTACCAGGCCGTGGCCACCGCCAGTGGGATCACCACCGACAGGGTGATCAGCCCGAGTTCCAGGTCGATGACGAGCAGCGCCACGCCGACGCCGACGAAGGTCACGAAGGCCACCAGCGCCGACAGCAGGCCGTTCTCGACCAGCGACTCGAACTGGTCGACGTCGGTGGTCATCCGGGTCATGATCCGTCCGCCCAGTTCGCGCTCGTAGTAGTCGAGCGAGAGCCGCTGCAGCTGGCCCCACACGCGGATGCGCAGCGACAGCATGATCCGTTCGGCCGTGCGCCCGGTGACGAACGTGGACGCCATGTTGTCGACGAGGTCGGCCAGCGCCACCGCGAGGAAGATCCCCGCCGCGGCGAAGAGCACGCCCTGCGAACCCTTGACGATGCCGTGGTCGACGCCGGTCTTGACCAGGTAGGGCCCGGCCAGGCCGGCCAGCGCGTCGAGCACGACGAGCAGCAGCCCGAGCAGCAGTGGTCGGCGGAACTGGGACAGCAGCCGCCCGAGCCCGAACTCGCGTTGCCGCGCGCTCTCGGTCGCCAGATCGAGGTGGGCCTCGTCGCGCACCGGCGGCAGGGCCGCGACCTGGGCCAGCAACTCGGGCGTGGCCGGCAGCCCGGCCATGATCCCGTGGCCACCGCCGCCGCCGTGCAACCCCGCGCCCAGGCTGACCTGGCGCGGACCGTGGTTGGCCGACGGGGTCGGCTCGCCGGTTCCGCGCCAGGCCGATTCGGTGACGCCGGTCAGCGCCGCCAGCGCCTCGATCCGGTCACCGGCCTGGCGCAGCGGGTCGACGTCGATGCCGGACAGCAGCGCGCGATAGCGCTCACTGTCGCGCATCAGGTCGTCGTGGCGACCCTGCTCGACGACCCGGCCACGGTCCAGCACGACCACCCGGTCGGCCAGGTGCAGCGTCGAGACGCGATGGGCGATGAGCACCGTGGTGCGATCGGCCAGCACCGCGCGCAGCCCGTCGTGGATCGCGGCCTCGGTGCGCGCGTCGACCGCACTGGTCGCGTCGTCCAGCACGAGTACCCGGGGGTCGGCCAGGATCGCGCGAGCCAGCGCGACGCGTTGGCGTTGCCCGCCGGACAGGGTCAGACCACGCTCGCCGACGACCGTGTCGTAACCCTTCGGCAGCGCGGTGATGAACTCGTGTGCCTGCGCGATCTGCGCCGCCTGCTCGACCTGCTCGTCGGTGGCGTCCGGGCGGCCGTAGGCGATATTGGAGCGGACCGTGTCGGAGAACAGGAAGCTCTCCTCGAACGCGACGCCGACTCGCCGCCGCAGCGAGTGCAAGGTCACCGCCCGCGCGTCGTGCCCGTCGACCAGCACCTGGCCGAGCTCGGGGTCGCGGAACCGCGAGATCAGCGCGGCGACCGTCGACTTGCCGCTGCCGCTCGGCCCGACCAGCGCCACCCGCTCGCCGGCGGCGATGCGCAGGCTGAAGCCGTCCAGCACGGGAGTATCGGCGGAGTAGCCGAAGCGGACGTCGTCGAAGACGAGCTCGCCCCGCACGTCGGGCAACTCGACCGCGCCAGGGGCATCGGCGATCTTGGGCTGCGTGTCGAGCAGTTGGAAGATCCGCTCGACGCCGGCGCGGGCCTGCTGCCCGACCGTCAGCACGGCGGCGAACTGACGCGCCGGTGCGGCGAACTGGCCGACGTAGGTGGAGAAGGCCAGGAACGTGCCGATCGTGATGTGGCCCTGCAGCGCGAGCAGCCCACCGACGATCAGGACGGCCACCTGGCCCAGCGTCGGGATCGTCTCGAACACCGGCTGGAAGCGGGCGGTCAACCGGGTGGCCCGCATCCGCGCGCCGTACAGCTGCTGAGCCGTGTCGGCCAGCCGCCGCAGCTCGCGCTGCTCCTGGCC
>DASXYE010000463.1:0-6797 GCA_036502695.1 Jatrophihabitantaceae bacterium | reverse complement strand
AAGTCCATCCACAGCAGGGCCTTGCCGCCGGAGCTCGCGTGGTGCTGGCCGTCGTCGGTCCAGTAGCCGAGCAGCGCGTGCGTCACGGTCACAGTGCCGGCCAGGTTGGTGGCCCCGCTGGGCCGGGTGAACTTGAACGTGATCGGCTTGTTCACCGCCAGCGTGGCGTCGATGCTGTTGCGGCGCAGCACCGCCAGGTTGTTCGGGCCGGGCTTGCCACTGGGCAGCGCGAGGGTCTGCCGGACGCCGTCGGCGTTGAGCACGAAGTCGGCGTGCCCGTTCGCCGGGACGGCCACCACAACCGCCTGCGCGCCCTTGAGGATCGGCAGCGGGCGAGCCGGGCCGCCGTTGACGGACACCCCGAGCTGGTTCGGGGGCGGGGCGTTGTTGGCGACCTGCCCGGGCACCGACATGTATGTGAACGCGATCAGCCGCTGTCCCGGTGGGGCACTGCGGGCCGTGTCGCCCGTGCCGAAGCGCTGGATCGGGCCGAGCTTGGTCAGCCGCACCCCGCCCCTCAGAGCCACCATCAGCGCGCTGTTCGGGGCATCGGGCAAGGGCTGGTTGCCGAGATCCGCGGCGACAAGCGTGTTGCCGGCCGCGGCCTGCGGTGCGGGCACCGCCAGCCCCGGATCCAGCGGCGCGGTCCGCTTGTCGGGACGGCGCAGGGTGAACCCGACCGGCAGCAGCCCGGGCTGGGTGTCGATCGGGCGCGCGGACGGAGTCAGGTCCACGTCGCCGTCGCGGCCGGGCGTGCTGCTCAGCGGGTAGCTGAGGTAGGCCCGGGCCGCGTCCCCGTCGACGAACAGCACCGGGCCGCAACGCAGGGCGCTGTCGACGTCGGTCTTCTTGGCGCCCGGCGGCGGGGTGGCCGGCACGGCGAAGTAGCAGCGGGTGGCCGAGTTCTTCACACCGTGCCGGCTGGTGACCAGTGCGTCGACGGACTTCTCGGCGCGCTGCAGCGTCGCCGACGGATCGGCGACGGTGCGGCCGTCGAACGTGAACGGCGTCGAGCGCGACTTGTGCAGGACGAACCAGCCGCCGGTCAGCCCGCCGGCGAGCACCGCGGCGCAGATCGCGATGACGACGGGCCGGCGCCGCCGCCGCGGGGTGGCCGAGCGCCGCCGCGGCGTGGACCGCCAGTCGTCGTCGTCATCCCCGTCGAGCAGCGACGGCGCGTAGTCGCTGGCCGGCAGCGGGTCGCGGTCGCCGGGCAGCGACGGGGCCGGGGACGGGTAGGCCGGCGGGCGATAGGGCTCGGCGGATGAGTACGTCTCGGTCGTCGCATACGTCTCGGTAGCCACGTGCGCCTCGGCCGGTGCGTAGGCCGGTTCCCGTTCCGGGCGATAGGCCGGCAACGGGGCGGTCGGATGGCGTTCGTCCGTCCACTGGTCACCGTCGAAGTAACGAACCGACGTGGGGTCCTCGGGGTCGGGATACCACCCAGCCGCGGTCACGATCACTCCTCCGTACCAGACGTCTGCGATGGTGCCACCTCGCGTGATCACCGGTCCAGGCAGGACAAACCCGTTCGGCGGCTCCGTACGATCGCGGGTGTGACCGGATCCATCGCACTCGCGACCTGCGCGGAGCTACCCGCTGGGGACGAGGATTCCCAGCAATTGGGCGCGGCCCTGGACGCCGTTGGCGTCAGTGCATCCTGGCATGTCTGGAGCGACCCGCAAGTTGACTGGCAGGCGTTCGACCTCACGGTGGTGCGCTCCACCTGGGACTACACGGTCGACCCGCCCGGCTTCCTGGCCTGGGCGCGCGCCGTGCCGCGGCTGGCGAACCCGGCTGAGGTCCTCGCGTGGAACACCGACAAGACCTACCTGCGCGATCTGGCCGAAGCCGGCATCCCGGTCGTGCCCACGGCGTGGGCGGATCCGGGCGAGCCGGTCGAACTGCCCGGCGGCGAGTTCGTCGTCAAGCCCTCGATCGGGGCCGGCTCCAATGGTGCGGGGCGCTTCGCCGAGGGCATGTACGACGCGGCCCGGACGCACGCGGCCGCGCTGCACGAGGTCGGACGCACCGTCATGGTGCAGCCGTACCTGGCCGACGTCGACACGGCCGGCGAGACCGCACTGATCTACTTCGGCGGGGCGTTCAGCCACGCGATCCGCAAGGCGCCGATGCTCGAGCAGGCGACCGTGAACGAACTGTCACCGGGGCTGTCCACCGGGCTGTTCCGGCCCGAGCGCATCAGCGCCCGCCGCCCGGACGACGCCGAGCTGGCGCTGGGCGAGCGGGTGCTGGCCGATATCCGGCAGCGCTTCGGCGGCCACCTGCTCTACACCCGGGTGGACGTGCTGCCCTCGGCGGCCGGCCCCGTCGTCATCGAGCTCGAGCTGACCGAGCCGTCGTTCTTCCTGCAGTACGACGAGGCAGCGGCCTCCCTGTTCGCCCAGGCGGTGGTCCGTCGGCTATGACGGTGCCGCTGCCGTCACCCGATCGCCGGCGCGCGCTGCGCCGGATGAAGGCGAACGCCGCCGCCTTGCTGCTCGCCGCGGCCGTCGTGTTCGTGGTGTGCGTGACGGTCGGCGACGGGCACGGGGTCTGGGGCTATGCCCAGGCGGCGGCCGAGGCGTCGATGGTCGGTGGCCTGGCCGACTGGTTCGCCGTCACGGCGTTGTTCCGGCATCCGCTGGGCATCCCGATCCCGCACACGGCGATCATCCCGCGCAAGAAGGACCAGATCGGGACCGCGCTCGGGACGTTCGTGCAGGAGTACTTCCTGACCGGGTCGGTGGTGGGGGAGCACGTCGCGGCGGCGCGCGTCCCGCAACGGACCGGCGAGTGGCTGGCCGCGCCCGAGAACGCCGGCCGGGTCGCCGACGAGTTCGCGGCCGCGCTGTCCGGGGTCGCGTCGTTCGTCCGCGACGACGAGGTGCGGGCGGCGGTGGCCGGCTACGTCGACAAGCGGCTGCGCGCGGCCGACCTGGCGCCGTTGCTGTCGCGGATCCTCGGCGCGGTGTGCGAGTCCGGCCAGCACCAGGTGGCGCTGACCGCCGGGCTGCGCGGGCTGAGCCGCTTCCTGGAGGACAACCGGGCGATCTTCCGGCGCCGGCTCGCCGACGAATCACCCGAGTGGGTACCGGAATGGGTCGACGAGCGCGTGTTCAACCGGCTGTTCACCGGGCTGCAGTCATTCCTCGGCGACGTCATGACCGACGAGTCGCACGACCTGCGCCGACAGTTCGACCAGCGGCTGCGCGACTACGCGACGGCGCTGCGCAGCGATCCGGCCAAGGCCGCCAGCATCGACGCCGCCAAGCTGCAGCTGCTCGATCACCCGGAGGTCCGCGACTGGCTCTCGACGTTGTGGACGCACGTCAAGGGCGCGGTGCTCGCCGGGGCGGCCGACCCGGGATCCGAGCTGCGCCGCACCGTACAGTCGCTGACCGTCCAGCTGGGGACGGCGCTGCGCGATGACCCGTCGCTGCAGGGCAAGGTCGAGGAAGTGCTGCAGCGCATGGTCGGCCACGTGTCGGCCCGCTACGGCGCCGACATCGCCGCGCTCATCTCGACGACGGTCGCCCGCTGGGATGCCGAGGACACCGGCCGGCGCCTGGAACTGCAGGTCGGCCGCGATCTGCAGTTCATCCGCATCAACGGCACGGTGGTAGGCGCCTTGGTCGGCGTGATCATCTACGCAATCAGCCAGGTGCTGTAGCGGCCACGAGGTAGCGGTTGCGCTCGGCGATGAGGTGAGCCAGGTAGCGACGCAACACGACGCGCTCGGTCAAGCGCCCGATGATCCCGAACGGGGCCTGGAACGCCACGCGGTCGGTCATGAGGCAGCCATCCGCCGAGGCCTCGAACAGGTGCTCGTGGCGGAACGCGTGGAACGGACCGCGCACCTGTTCGTCCACGAATCGGTGCGGTGGATCGTATTCGGTGACGCGGCTGGTCATCGTCCACGGAACGCCGAAGTGCCAGGCCCGCCAGGTGATCTCGTCGCCGAGCGTGAGGATGCCCGATGTCACGCCCGCCACCGCGCGTTCACGTGAACGCTCCATGGACCGCAGATGTGCCTCGACCGACAGCGACAGCTCGAAGGCCTGCGGGGGAGACGCCGGCAGGGTCGTGACCCGGGTGAACTCAGCCGTCACGAGCGGGCGCCGCGGCCGGGACCGACCGATCGGTCGGTTGGACGGTGAACAGCGCTCGCAGGGCGGCGATCCAGACCAGGCAGGCCCCGAGCATGTGCACGGCGACCAGCCCGGCCGGCAGGTGCGTGAAGTACTGGACGTAGCCGATGACGCCCTGGCTGAGCTCGATCCCGAGCAGCCACCACCCGGCCCGCCGCGCCGCGCCGGAGGCCGCTGTCACGCGCAGCAGCACGATCAGACCGACGGTGAGGCCGATCAGCACCATCACCGCGTCAGCGTGCAACTGGGCCACCCCGCTCGGGTCGAGCCCGATGCGATGGCGCGCGCCCTTGTCGCCGGCGTGCGGCCCGGTACCGGTCACCACCGTGCCCAGCGCCAGCACCACGGCGGCAGCCAGCACGATCAGCCGGGCCAGCACGACGGCCGGCCCGAACCCCGAGCCGGACGAGAACCGCAGCCGCCACCACAGCAGCGTCGTCACCGCGATGATCGACATGGAGAGCAGGAAGTGCGCGGCGACCGTCCACGGATTGAGGTCGGTCAGCACGGTGATGCCGCCCAGGACGGCCTGCGCCGGGATGCCGAGGAAGGCAAGCGACGCCAACCTCAATTCGCGGCGCTGCCGGTACGCGGCCAGCAGCGTCGCCACGGCGATCACGCCGAGCACGAACGTCAGCTGCCGGTTGGTGAACTCGATGACGCCGTGGAACGAATGCGCCCGGGTCGGAGTCAGCGACGACCCGGTACAGCGCGGCCAGGTCGGGCAGCCCAGCCCGGATCCGGTCAGCCGCACCGCTCCGCCGGTCACGACGATCACCACGTTGGCCACCACCGAGGCCAGCGCCAGCTCGCGCAGTACCCGCGGCGAGCCGAACCACGACAGGACCCGGGCCCGGGCCGGCGCGACGACGGTCATTCCCACCGGAACCACCGGGCCGCCAGGGGCAGGCCGACGGCGGCCCAGATCAGCAACGTGACGAGCGGGCGGGCGGGCACACCGTGCCCGTACTGGAAGACGCTGTGCAGCCCGTCGGACAGGGCCGCCGACGGTAGGCAGCGCAGCACCTCGGCCACGCCGTGCGGGTACTTCGACAGCGGGATCGCGATGCCGCCGGCGAACAGCAGCACCATCCAGACCAGGTTCGCCGCCGCCAGGGTGACCTCGGCGCGCAGAGTGCCGGCGAGCAGCAGTCCGAGGCCGCCGAAGGCCAGGGTGGCCAGGACGATCAGCAGCACGGCCCAGGCCGGGTCGCCGTGCGGGTGCCAGCCCAGCGCGAACCCGAGCGCGCAGATCAGGCCGGCCTGCAGGACCTCGACGATCAGCACGGCCGACGTCTTGGCCAGCAGCAGCACCGACCGCGGCAGCGCCGTGGCGCCCAGCCGCTTCAGTACGGCGTACTTGCGCTCGAACCCGGTGCCGATGGCCAGCCCGGTGAACGCCGCGCTCATCACCGCCAGGGCCAGGATGCTCGGCACGACGAAGTCGATGCGCCGGCCGTCCAGCGAGTACAGCAGGGGCAGGTTGAAGAACAACTCCAGCAGCAACGGGATGATCAGGGTCAGCCCGACCTGCTCGCCGTTGCGCAGCAGCAGCCGCAGCTCCATGCCGGTCTGCGCGGCGAGCATCCGCGACCGCGGCGCCGCCCCGGGGGCGGGCGTGTAGTCGACGACGGTGCTCATGCGCGCAGGTCCCGGCCGGTGAGCTCGAGGAACACGTCTTCCAGGCTGCGCCGCTCGACGGTGAGTTCCTCGGCCAGCACGCCTTGCCCGGCGCACCAGGCGGTCACCGCGGCGAGCAGTTGCGGGTTGACGTCGCCGGTCACCACGTAGCGTCCGGGTGATGCTTCGAGCGCGTGCGTGCCCACCGGTAGCGCGTCGACGAGTGATGCCAGGCGCAGGCCCTCGGTGGCTCGGAACCGGATCTGCCCCTCGGCACCGGACCGGGTGAGCTCGGCCGGCGTACCGGAGGCGACCAGTCGCCCCGCGTCGATCACGGCGACCTGATCGGCCAGTTCCTCGGCCTCGTCCAGGAAGTGCGTGGTGAGCACGACGCTCACACCGTCGGCTCGCAGTTGCCGGATCAGCTCCCACGTGACGCGCCGGGCCTGCGGATCCATCGCCGCCGTCGGCTCGTCGAGGAAGACGAGTTCGGGACGCGCGACGAGGGCGAGTGCCAGCGACAGCCGCTGCTGCTGACCGCCGGACAACCGCTTGATCGGGGTGTCGGCGACATCGGTCAGCCCGACGAGACCCAGCAGTTCGGCGGGGCCGACGGGGTTGGTGGCGTACGCGGCGAACAGGTCGAGCAACTCGCGGGCACGGGCCTCGCGGTACCCGCCGACGCCGTCCTGCAACATGACGCCGATGCGCGGACGCAGCTCCGGCGCCTGGGGCGGCAGGCCCAGCACCCGGACCGTGCCGGCGTCGGCGCGGCGGAACCCTTCGCAGATCTCGACCGTGGTGGTCTTGCCGGCGCCGTTCGGCCCGAGCAGGGCGAGCAGCGTGCCGCGCTCCACCGTGAGCGAGAGGCCGTCGACCGCCGTCCGCGCGCCGTAGCGTTTGACGAGGTCGACGACCTCGACGGCAGGAGCGGCGGACACCCCGTCAGTCTAGGAACGACGGCTGTGCGGGCTAGCTCACACGTCCTGGACGGACCGCGGGCTCAGACGTCGCGCGATGATCCGG
>DASXYE010000462.1:0-3037 GCA_036502695.1 Jatrophihabitantaceae bacterium | reverse complement strand
CACGTGGTCCTTGATCGACACCGGGACGCCGGCCAGCGGGCCGCTACGGCGCCCGGCGTCCACGTCGCGGGCCACCGCCAGCGCCGCGTCCGAACGCACGACGGTGAACGCGTTGATCTCACCGTCGCCGGCCGCGATCCGATCAAGGGCGGCCGACACCTGGGCTTCGGCCGTAGTGGCCCCGGTCCGGATCGCCTCGGCCGTGGCCCAGGCATCCGTCACGGCAGCTTGTGTTCGGCGGCGGCCTGTTCCAGTTCGGCCTGCTCGGCCTGAGCGATTCGTGTCTCGGCGGCGACGTCGATGCCGCGGGTGAACAGGAAATACAGCACGGCTGCGATCGGCAGGCCGACGAAGAAGGAGATGTCGGCGCCGTTCATGGCCCGGGCGGCCGGCCCGACGTACGCGGTGCCGACCGCGAAGAACGGGACCATGGCGGCGAACCCGACCAGGTAGGCGCCGATGCCGTGCCAGCCCCACCGTCCGTACATACCGCGCGGGTTGAAGATCTCGGCGATGGCATAGTGGCCCCGGCGCACGATGTAGTAGTCGACCAGGTTCACCGCCGTCCACGGGATGAACAGGTACAGGATCAACAGCAGGAAGTCGTTGAAGTACTTGAGGAAGTGCGACGTAGCGAGCAGCGCGCCGATCAAAGACAGCACGGCTGTAAGTCCGATGGTCAGCACCCGCATGAACACGGTCGGGCGAACCTGCCGGAACGAGTCGATGGCGCTGATCAGGGTGAGCGATCCGCCGTACATGTTCAGCGCCATCACCGAGACGAGGCCCAGCGCGGCGAGGATGAGGACGATCGCGCCGAAACCGCTGAAGACGTGATCGCCGGCCTTGTTCATCTCCGCGATGCCGGTGCCGCCGAAGTTGTCGACGCCGACCCACGCAACCAGCACCGAGCCGACGATCATCATCCACGCGCCGCCCAGGGCTGAGCCGCAGTAGGTCCAGTAGAACGTCTTGCGCACGGTGACGCCCGGCGGCAGGTAGCGCGAGTAGTCGGAGACGTAGATCGCCCAGCTGATCTGGTAGCCGGCGACCACGCCGAACTGCAACAGGAACGGCGTCGCCTTGAACGAGCCGAGGTCGAACGTCCCGGCGGGATAGTTCAAGAAGAACAGCCCGACGGTAAAGATGCCGAAGATGACCAGCATCAGATAGGTGAGCACCTGCTCGGCCCGGTGGATGATGTCGTAGCCGACCATGGCGATGGCGAAGGCGACGACCGTGACGATCACGATCCAGAGCTTGTTGCCGCCGTGCGCGGTCTGATGCATCGCGTCCGCGCCGAGGATGCTGTTGAAGACGTTGAATCCGGCGTACTGGATGTAGGCGAACAGCCACACGAGCAGCGCGCCGAGGTAGCCGAACTGCGGCCGGGACTGGATCATCTGCGGCAGGCCGAGCTGCGGGCCCTGCGCCGAGTGGAACGCCATGAACAGCGTGCCGATGGCCACGCCGGCGACGATCGCGATGATCGACCAGAGCAGCGTGCCGCCCTCGGTGATGCTCAGCAGGCCGACGGCCAGGGTGGCGATCTGGGCGTTCGACATGAACCACAGCGGACCCAGATGCCAGAGCTTGCCGTGTCGCTCGTTGAGGGGCACGTAGTCGATCGAGCGGGTCTCCACGCCATTGATGCCCCGCGCCGGGCCGGCCTCCGTGGTCGTCATGTCTGAACTGTGCACCGCTGAGCCCCGTTCGGGAAGGCTCAAATCACCGACAAGAGCTCGTACCCGACGTGGGCGGCCGCGATCGCGGTGAGCTCTGCGTGGTCGTAGGCCGGGCTGACCTCGACGATGTCGGCCGAGACGACGTCGGCGCCGGCCAGTCCGCGGATGATGCCGAGCAGTTCCCGCGAGGTCAGCCCGCCGGCCTCGGGCGTGCCGGTGCCCGGGGCGTGCGCCGGATCGAGGACGTCGATGTCGACGGAGACGTACACCGGCCGGTCGCCGAGTCGCTCGCGCATCCGCTCGACCGTGCCGGCAATCCCGAGCTGCTCGACCTCGACCGCCGAGATCGTCGCGAATCCCAGATCGGCCGACTCCGGCAGGTCGTTCTCGGAGTAGAGCGGACCGCGGATGCCGACGTGCAGGCAGTGATCGCCGTCGAGCAGGCCCTCCTCGGCCGCCCGCCGGAACGGAGTGCCGTGCGTGTACGGCTCGCCGAAGTAGGTGTCCCAGGTGTCGAGGTGGGCGTCGAAGTGCAGCACGGCGATCGGCCCGTGCATCGCGCGCATCGCCCGCAACAGCGGCAGCGCGATCGTGTGGTCACCGCCCAGGGTGAGCAGGCGGGCATCGCGGCTCAGCTCGCGGGCGGCCGTCTCGATCGTGCGGATGGCGTCGGCGATGTCGAACGGGTTCACCGCGATGTCGCCGGCGTCGACGACCTGCCGGCGTCCGAACGGCGCGACGTCCAGGGCCGGGTTGTACGGCCGCAGCAGGCGCGAGCCCTGCCGGATGTGCGCCGGGCCGAACCGGGCGCCGGGCCGATAACTCACCCCGCTGTCGAACGGCACGCCCACCACGGCCACGTCCATACCGGGGACGTCCTCGCGGCGGGGCAGGCGGGCGAACGTCGACAGCCCGGCGAATCGCGGCACGACCGAGGCGTTGATCGGGCCGATGGGACCGTCGCTTTCCTGACGCGACTGCATGCGGTGCAGTATGGCGGGGTGGACGCCTCGCAACTCGACAAGGTCCGTACCGGGCAAGGGTTCTTCGCCGCGCTCGACCAGAGCGGCGGCAGCACCCCGAAGGCGCTGGCCGACTACGGGGTGCCGGCCGACCGGTACGCCTCCACGGACGAGATGTTCGACCTGGTGCACGCCATGCGCACCCGGGTCATCACCAGCCCGGAGTTCGACGGCTCCCGGATCCTGGCAGCGATCCTGTTCGAGCAGACCATGGACCGCGCCATCGCCGGCGCCCCGACGGCCCACTACCTGTGGGACGACAAGCAGGTCGTGCCGTTCCTGAAGGTCGACAAGGGACTGGCCGACGAGCAGCACGGCGTGCAACTCATG
>DASXYE010000461.1:0-13468 GCA_036502695.1 Jatrophihabitantaceae bacterium | reverse complement strand
GTTACGAGGACTTGCTGGTCCGGCCCCTGTTCGGCCACCTGGCCACGGTGCGCCCGGATGGCGATCCGGCGGTGACGCCCATGTGGTTCGCCTGGGACGGTGAGGTGCTGCGGTTCACGCACACGACGCGCCGGGCCAAGCTGCGCAACATCGAGCACAACCCGCACGTGTCCCTGTCGGTGAACGATCCGGACCAGCCCTACCGGTACCTGCAGGCTCGGGGCACGGTCGAGGCCGTCGAGCCCGATCCGACCGGCGCGTTCTACGTCGAGCTGGCCACTCGGTACGGACGGGAGAACCCGCCGCCACCTCCGGACGCGGCCGATCGGGTGATCATCGTGGTGCGCCCGTTCGCCTACTCGAAGCAGTAGGCCAGTCGTTCGGCCCGCTGATCAACCTTTGACGGCGCCCGCGGTCAGGCCGACCGAGATCCGGCTCTGGAACAGCACGAACAAGACCACGACCGGCAGGGCGGTCAGCGTGGACGCGGCCATCAGTCCGGACCAGTCCGCGCCGTGCACCGGGCTGCTCTGGAAGATCAGCAGGTAGATCATCAACGTCTGCTTGTCGTTCGTCAGCAGCAGCGTGTTGGCCAGCGCGAACTCGTTCCACGCCAGGATCCACCCGTACACGCCGGTCGCGATCAGCCCCGGGGCCACGAGCGGCAGGATGATCTTGTAGAACGTCTGCCACCGGCTGCACCCGTCGACCAGCGCCGCCTCGTCCAGCTCGCGCGGCACGTTGGCGATGAATGTGCGCAGCGTCCACACCGTGTAGGGCATGGTGAACATCAGGTAGGCCAGGATGATGCCGGGCAGCGAGTTCTTCAGGTGGACGCTGTCGAGCAGCAACGACATGGGAATCGTCAACGCCAGCAACGGAATCATCTGCACGATCAGCACCGCGAAGATGAACACCTTGCGGCCCAGGAACCGGAACCGGGCGATCGCCATCGCCCCGAAGAACCCGATGATGATGCTGATCAGCACGGCGGCGACGGTGATGACCGCCGAGTTGCGCATGTCCTGCAGGAAGATCGGGTCGTGGATCACCTCGCTGAACCCACGCCACGTCGGGTGCTTCGGCCAGAACTGCGGGGTCAGCGTGGTGATGTCCGAGCTGCGCTTGAACGCGGTGATCAGCATCCAGTAGATCGGGAAGCCGATCACTGCGGCGAGCACCATGGCGAGGGCATTCCAGCCGCCGGTGGCGTACCGCCGCCGGCCGCGCGTACGCCGGCGTACGGTGGGCGGCGAGTCGGTCGAGGCGGCGGCCTTGACCCGAGGCTCGACGGTGACGGTCATTCGGCGTCCCCGATCCGGAAGAGCTGCCGGATATAGAAGATCATCACGAACAGCAGGCAGATCATCATCAGCACGCCGACGGTGGCGCCCAGGTTGTAGTGGCTGCTGCCGACACCCTGCGAGTACATGTAGATGCCGAGGGTCTGATAGCCCGGCTCGGGATGCCCGTTGCGCACGAACCAGATCTGGTTGAACACCCCGAAGTCCCAGATCACCGACAGCGTCGTCAGGATGACGATGAGCGGGCGCAGGAACGGCAGCGTGACACTGCGGAACGCCTGCCACGGCCCGGCACCGTCGACCCGGGCGGCCTCCAGGGTGTCGCGCGGCACCTGGGTGATGCCGGCGTGCAGCGAGATCGCGAGCAGCGGGATGGCGCCCCACACCACGACGGCGGTCACCACGGCCAGGCCCTGGTGCGGGTCGGCGAACCAGTCGTGGCCGCGCATGTGCACCCCGGGCAGCGCGTCCAGGACGTAGTTGACGACGCCGTACTGGTTGCTGAACAGCCAGTAGAACACCTGCGTCGACACGGTGGACGGGATCGCCCAGGCGAACAGCAACACCGCGACCAGGATGATCCGGGCCCACTGCGAAACCCGGTTCAGCAGCAGGGCGATGCCCATGCCGATCAGCAGGCTCAGCACGACGTTCACGGCGGTGAAGATGACCGTACGCTCAAGTATGGTCCAGAACGTCGAGTCGGTGAGGACGTCGCCGAAGTTCTTCAGACCGACGAACGGCGTCGTCCCCCGGCTGTGGAACAGGGCGTACTTGCCGGATTCCTGCTTCTGCAGGGACAGCATGATGATCTTGTAGAGCGGCCATCCGGCCACCGCGATCAGCACCGCCACGCACGGCAGGATCAGCAAGAAGGGCAGGCCCGCGACCGGACGGCGGCGTCGTCGCCGCCGAGCGGGCGGCCTATCGAGCGTCGTCATGGCTGCCGCCCTCTCGACGAAGGTTCAGATCGAGGTCCATTTGCCACCGCTGCGGTGGCAAATGGACCTCGATCTCGGGATCAGCTACTTGCGTTGAGCGTCTTGGCGATCTGATCGTCGGCGGACTTGGCCGCGTCCGTGACCGAGCTCTTCTTGGTCGCGATCGACTCCAACGCGTTCTGCAGGATGTTGTTGCTCTCGACGTTGGCCCAGTTCGGCGTGTTCGGCACGAACCAGGTGTCCTTGGCGGCCTCACCCGTCGACTTGTTGGCCTGCGCCTGCGCCTCGTAGACGTTCAGCAGCGACGTCGTGTTCGGGATCGCGAACTTGGCCAACGCGGTCTGGCTGGTCGTGTCGGTGAAGATCTTGATCCACTCCGCGCCGAGGCCCTTGTTCGACGACTTGTCCGGGACGGCCAGATCCGAGCCGCCGAGGAACGACGGCGTGTACTTGCCGGCCGCCGTGCCGGGCAGCGGGAACGTCGCCAGCTTGGACTTCAGCGCGGGGTTGCCGGTCTTCGGGTCGATCACCGAGCCGAGCTCCCAGCCGTTGCCGACGATCGCGGCGACGTGACCCTGGGACATGATCGCGTCCTGGTCGGCCTCGTCCTTCGTGGCCCCGCCGACGGAGTAGTCGGTAGCCAGGCGCTGCCACTGCTGCAGGCCCTGCTGCGCCTCCGGCGAGGACAGCCCGCCCTTCCACTGACCGCCGTCCTGGGTGGCGATGCTGCCGCCGGCGCCGTAGACGAACGACATCGCGGCGTACCAGTTCTTGCCGGCCATGTAGAACGGCGAGAAGTTCGGGTCCTTCTTGTTCGCGGCCTTGACCTTGTCCAGGTCGCTGAACAGTTCGTCCAGCGTGGTCGGCACGCTGGTGACCCCGGCCTTGGTCCACAGGTCCTTGCGGTAGATCACCACGCGACTGCCCGCGTAGTACGGGATGGCCTGCAGCTTGCCGTCCGGCGAGGTGCCCGAGTCGGCCAGCCCCTTCAGCCAGGTCGCCGAGTTCTCGAACTCGCTCTTGGCCGACGACAGGTCGGCGAACGCGCCACCGGCGATGTAGGACGCGGTCTGCGTGTTGCCGAGCTCGACGACGTCCGGGATGCCGGAGCTACCGGCGAACGTCGAGTCGAGCTTGCCCGTGTAGTTCGCCCATTGCTGCCACTGCACGTTGACCTTCGCGCCGGTCAACTGCTCGAAGCGCTGGGTGGCCTGGCTGACGACGTCGGGCCAGCCCTTCTGCGCGTCGCTTTGCAGCCAGACGTTGATGGTCTTGCCGGCACCGTTGGTGCTCAGCAGGCTGTTGCCGCCACCGCTGCCACCAGGCTTGCTGGCGCCGCCGGTGTCCTTGTTCTTGGACTTGCTGGAGCTACATGCCGATACGGTCATGGCCACGGCTGTGGCCAGCACCCCCACCGCGACGAGACTGCGCCTCACCCTGGCCTCCTTATTGGTTTAGACCAATGCCGGACATTGGCATAGACAACTTTGGCTGTCAATACCAGTGCTACGTGTCGTTACCCGACCGAGTTCAGCGCGGCCTGCAATGTGGCGTGTTGTGCCGCCCGCGCGATGGCCTCGGCCGGGTCCAGGTCGGCCACCAGGCACAGCACCGCGGCCCGCGTGTTCCAGTCGCAGGCAGCCAACGCGGCCCGAGCGTCCACAATGGACGATCCCGCGATTTCGGCGGCGATACCGGCCGCCCGCTCGCGCAGCTTGGCGTTGGCCGGCACGACGTCGACCATGACGTCGCCGTGCACCCGTCCGAGCAGGGTCATCGCCGTGGTGGTCAGCGCGTTGAGCGTGACCTTCTGCGCCGACCCGGCCGACAGCCGGGTCGAGCCGCGCAACACCTCCGGCCCGACCGGCACCTCGATGGCCAGATTCGCCAGCAACGACAAGGGCGATCCCGGTGTGTTCACCATGGCGACGACGTCGGCACCGCGCTTGGCGGCGCCCTCGGCCAGCTCGATCGTGTACGGCGTGCTGCCGCTGGCCGCCACCGCGACGAGCACGTCGCCGGAGGTCGGGGCGAGCCGATCGAGATCGCGCTGCGCCATCTCGGTGTCGTCCTCATGCCAGTCGGTGCCGTCGGCCCCGCCGGCCATGATCGCCACGATGCGGTGCTCGGCCAGCCCGAACGTGCCGGGCAACTCGGCCGCCTCGGTGAACGCCACCCGGCCCGACGTGCCCGCCCCGGCGAAGGCCAGCCGGCCCCCGTCGCGCAGCCGGTCGGCGATCAGCCGGGCCGCGGCGACGATCTGGTCGGTGGCGGCGCGCACAGCCGGCACGACGCGTTGCTCGCCGTCGAGCAGTAACCCGACGACCTCCTCGGCCGGCAACTCGTGCAACCGCGGCCGGTTGTTCTCCGATCGTGCAACGTTGGGCCGCGTGAGGCGGCCGAACGTTGCACGATCGGGGGCGGCCAGTGCTTCGGCGGCGGCATCCAACAACCCCGGGGCGATGCCTCTCGTTCGGACGTACGGCTCGGGCAGGTCCTCGGCCGGCCAGCCGGCGTCGACGATCACGCTGTTCGGATGGCGCCGTGCGGCGTCGAGCACGGCGTGCTGCCACGGGTGCCGGTTCGGGTCGCGCACCACCACGACGAGCGAGCGACCGTCCGCCTCGATGGGCGGCGCCGGCCCGTCGACCAGCACCGTCTCGGTGCCCGGCTCCCGCTCGGCGATGGCGTCGGCCAGCGACCAGGGCAGCTCACCGGTAGCCACCCCGTTCGGCGACCGGCACTCGACGACCAGCGGCCGATCCAGCCGAGGCAGCTGGCCGCGGATCTCCAGGCAGCGAGCGGCCACGTCCGGGGCCTCGACCGACCGGCCGGCATCGCCCGGGCTGGCCAGCTGGGCCGTTCGCCGGGCGGCGTCCTCGAGCCGGGCGATGTCCAGCCGCCCGTCGGCCACCGCGGTCGCGACGGCGGCGACGATCGCGTCGATCAGGTGCTCGGCGTCCTGGGCGCCCGTCTCGATGGCGTCCGCCCCGGCGATCAGCGCCTGCACGAATCCCTCGGGGATGCCGATCGTCGCCGACACGGCCTGCATCTCCAGGGCGTCGGTGACGACGGTGCCGGTGAAGCCCAGCTCGTCGCGCAGCAGCTGCGTGGTGATCGTCCGGCTGACGGTCGCGATCTCGGACGGATCCAGCGCCGGGACGAGCAGGTGGCCGGTCATCACCGCCCGGGCGCCGGCGGCGATCCCGGCCCGGAACGGCACCAGCTCGGCGGCGTCCAGCTCGGCCCGCGAGCGGGTCACGGTGGCCACCTCGTGGTGCGAGTCGGACGATGTGGCTCCGTGTCCCGGAAAGTGCTTCGGGCAGGCCGCGACGCCGGCCCCCTGCAGGCCCTGCACGGCGGCGGCCACCTGCCGGGCGGCCACCTCCGGCGACGCGCTGAACGACCGCACACCGATCACCGGGTTGCGCGGATCGACGTTCACGTCGGCGACCGGGGCCAGGTTCAGGGTGACCCCGGCGCGAGCCAACCGGGATCCGATCGCGGCGTACACCGCCTCGGTCGCCGCGGGGTCGTCAAGGAAGCCCAACGCGGCAGCCCCCGGACTGGTGCTGCCGCGTTGGGCGTCCAGCCGGGTGACGTCGCCGCCCTCCTCGTCCAGTGCGATGACGACGTCGCGCCCGGCCGCATCCCGTAGGGCACCCGTGAGCCGTTCGAGCCGGGTACCGTCACCGATGTTGGAGCCGAACAGCACCACCCCGCCGAGCCCGTCAGCCAGCGCCCGGGACAGCCAGGACGGCACCTCGGGTCCGGCGAATCCGGCCAGCAGGCCACCCAGGGCAAGGCGGCGGATCCCGGCGTCCAGCATGGGCAACTCCCTAAATGGACTAGACGAATTTACATACTTGGGTTTTGGCTCCGCCGTGTCAATGGTGTAGACATTTTCTACTGGACACCGCTCAGTGGGCTCACGAAGGGATGGCCGTGAACGCAGCCCCCGACCAGATCGAGCCACGCGCGCCGAAGTACTACCTGGTCAAGCGTCACCTGCTCGAGCTGATCGAGTCGCTCGAGCCGGGCGCGCTCGTGCCGACCGAACGTGAGCTCACCGTCACGCTGGCCACCTCGCGCACCACCGTGCGGCAGGCGCTCGGCGAGCTGGTCGGCGAAGGCCGGCTGGTCCGCCGGCAGGGTTCAGGCACCTACGTCGCCGAGCCCAAGATGACCTGGCCGCTGCAGATGACGAGCTTCACCGAGCAGGCGGCGGCGAACGGTTTCGTCGCGTCGGCCCAGCTGCTCTCGGCGGAACGGGCCCGGGCGACCGGCGAGGCGGCGGCCCGACTTCGGTTGCCCCCCGGCGCGTACGTGTACCGGATCGAGCGGCTGCGCCTGGCCGACGAGACGCCGATGGCCGTCGAGACGTCGCACCTGTCCGTCGCCCGCTTCCCGGGACTGATCAAGGCGGTGCGCCGCGCGTCGTCGCTGTACCGCGTGCTGGCCGAGTCCTACGGCATCAAGCCCGTCAGCGCCGAGGAGACGATCGAGACCCGAGCCGCACCGCCGCGCGAGGCCGCCCTGCTCGGCACCGATACCGGATCGCCCATGCTGGTGTTGGGCCGGCACAGCTTCGAGGCCGACGGCACGCCGGTCGAGTGGGTACGCAGCTGGTACCGCGGCGACCGCTACACCTTCGTCGCCAAGCTCACGGTATAACCCGCCTTTCGCGAATCTCCTCGTGGACCCACTCGCTACGCTCGGGGTCCGTCAGAGATCCGCACCACGACTTCGTCGCGGGCCGCGCCGCGGCGGCGGGACTCTTCGCGCGAGCGCTCATCGCGCTGTGGTTGGGTGCGGAGGCGGAGGCCGTCGACGGTGAGGACGAGCAGGGCGACCCAGACCAGCGCGAAACCGACCCAGCGTTCGGTCGGCATCTTCTCGTGGTCGACCGTCACGCCGGCGAAGAACTGCAACACCGGCGCCAGGTACTGCAGCAGGCCGATCATCGAGAGCGGCAGCCGCCGGGTGGCCGCGCCGAAGAACAGCAGCGGGATCACGGTGATCACCCCGGTCAGCACGAGCAGCGAGACCTTGCCCGCCCCGTGGTGGCCGAACGCGAGATCGCCGCGGACGTCGATCACGATCAGCGTCGCGAACGCCGGGATCGCGAGGTAGCCCGTCTCGATGGCCAGCGACTCGAGGGCGCCGGCGGCCGCGCGCTTCTTGAAGTAGCCGTACAGCCCGAACGAGGTGGCCAGTACGAGGGCGATCCAGGGCAGCCGCCCGTAGCCGACGGTCAGCACGACGATCGCGACCGAGGCGATGCCCACCGCCACCCACTGCGTCCGGCGCAGCCGCTCGTGCAGGAACAGCACCCCGAGCAGGATGGTGAACAGCGGGTTGATGAAGTAACCCAGGCTCGTCTCGACGACGTGGTTGCTGTTGACGCCCCAGATGTAGGTGCCCCAGTTCGAGGTGATCACCACCGCGGCGCCGCCGAGCAGCCACCGCTTCTCGCGGACGGCCAGGACCGCGCGCACCCTGGCCCAGGCGTGCGTCCGCCACACCACGATCGCGACGAACCCGAGCGACCACAGCATCCGATGCGCCAGGATCTCGAGCGCACCGGCCGGCTTCAGCAGCGGCCAGTACAGCGGGAACAGCCCCCACAGCAGGTAGGCCGTCGCGCCGTATAGGAAGCCCCGGCGCTCATCGACGTCGGAACCCACCCGATCATGATCTCCGGCCGACGGCCGCAACCGCCCCGGCCACTTCTCCGCAACTGGCCCGCCAGCCGCACACAGCGGAAGGTGACCGAGGCTCACCAAGCCACCAACGCGATGAGCGCTCGCGCGAAGAGCCCGGCCGCGCGCGACGAAGGAGCTTGCGCTCGGATCCGTGTGCGGCCCTCTGTTCTGTGGAGGGCCCGCGCGGATTCGATCTGGGCCGGATTATCTATTGAGCAGCTTCAGCAGGGTGATCAGGTCGTTGTTCTGCAGCGGCTCGACGATCTTGTTGACGCCGTCCAGGTACGAGCGCAGCGCGGCGATGTACCACTGGCCGTTCGACTCGGTGGCGTCGACGCTGGAGTCGGCCACGCCTCGGGCCAGCCGGCCGAGTGCGGCCGACTCGTCGGCGGTCAGCGGCTTGTCCTGGAGCGGTCCGGCGTTCAGCTTCTTGATCAGCTCGTCGGCGCAGTACTTGTTGTAGTCGCCGTCGTAGGTGACCTCGACGCAGTCACCGGCGATCGCGACCTTCGTCTCGTGGCCCGGCGTGTCGACGGTGATGCTCGTCAGCGACACCCGCGTCGCGCCGGAGACCTTCTTGCTGGCCAGCTGCAGATCCTTGACGGTGAACGACACACCGGCATCCGGATGGATGGCGTTCAAGATCACGCCGCCGTAGTCGTGCACCACCTGCAGCTCATCCGGCGCGGCCAGCTCGATCAGCCTCCGGTAGTCCTGCTTCTGGACGGCCAGCACCGCCTGCATCACGGCATCCTCGGGCGTGGCCGCACCCTTCGGCGCGACGTAGTCCGACGCCCGCGGATTGTCCAGGCCGCTGGCCTGCACGGCCTGGTCGGCAATCGTGTACAGCAGGCTCGGGTACCACTTGCCGCCGACCTTCTGGGTGGCGATGCGCACCGGACCGCCGTCCTGCATGACCTGGGCCAGGTCGACGGTGTTGGACGACTTCTGGTCCGGCACGACGCCGTTGGGGAAGATCGTCTGCACCAGCTCGCTGGCGAACGGCACCTTGCGCAGGTCGGAGTTGATCGTGATCGTGCCGCCGGTGAGCTTGACGATCTTGACGTGATCGCCGATGGCCTCGTCCTCGCCCGGGTCGTATTTGATGCTGCTGGCCGAGACGTCCACACCGGGAACGTGCGCCGGATCGGCCGCCCCGGACAGGATGTGCAGCCGCTTGGCCTGACTGACCGCCTCGCGCAGCGGGTCGAGCAGGGCGCTGCGCTCGGCGGGGGGCAGGTGGTCGACGATGCCGAGGATGTCGGCCTGGTTGAGGTCGGAGGCGAGCGAGTTCACGGCCTGTTCGGGCGTCGCGGCGCCCTTGAAGCCGGAGTGGCTGTCCGAAACGGCGAGGTAGGTGGCCGTGCCCCCGCCGGCGATCGCGGCGACGGCGACCGCGGCGACGAGCGGGGCCCGCCAGCCGCGCCGGGCGCGCGGCGGCGGCATGGGCGGGCCGAGCTGCTCCCACCCACCGGGCTGGGCGTCCCAACCGGGCTGCGGTTGCCAGCCCGGTTGCGGTTGCGGCGGCGGTTGCCAGCCCGATTGCGGTTGCCAGCCGGGCTGCTGCTGCGGCTGGTCCACCCACCCGCCGGGCGGTCGCGGCGGATCGGCCGGCGACGAATCACCGTTTGGGTCGTAGGGCGCGCCTGGAGGCTCGCTCACGGTTGGTCCCCCCCACTCCGGGTGCGGCTTGTGAAGTGAGTGCGAGGATAGCCGCTACCGCCGCCGTGGCACTTCCCGAAAGGGTCACGATCGGACCGAGCGCGTCGACCTGGACGAGGCCGACCGGCTCGTGGGCCAGCGCCCCACCGGCGACGGTCGCCGACCAGGCCGCGACGAGCAGCGTCAACGCCGCCGCGAACCGGGGCCGTCCGGCGACGGCGACCAGGACGACGACGGCACACACCGCGCCGAGCAGCGGCCAGGCCCGCAGCAGCAACTCGGCCGGACCCGGAAAGCCGATCAGTCTGCGCAGTAGACCGAACGAGGTGTAGCTGTTGCGACGGACCTCGCCGGACCGCAGCCACGGCAGGAACGTCCCGACCACCGTGACGATCAGCCCGGCCGCACCGATGCTCGCGACCACCACCGCGCCGGCCCGCCTCATGCCGAGGCATCCTGTCAGCCCGGGTCGGTGACCTCGTCCAGCGGGCGGGGTCGGCTGCGACGGCGGTCGATCTCCATCCAGAACTCCGGGTTCCGCGGCGCCCGGAAGCCGACCCGCTCGTAGACGCCGTGCGCGTCGCGGGTTGCCAGCATCGTTCGGCCGACGCCGTGGGCGGTGATGGCATCGACGACGGCGCGCATCAGCCAGGTGCCGACGCCCTTGCCGCGCCAGGCCTCGTCGACCACGACGTCGCAGATCCACGCGAACGTCGCCTGATCGGTCACCACCCGGGCGAATGCGACCTGCTCACCGGCCGGCGCGTACACCCCGAAGTTGACCGACCCGGCGATCGCGGCTTCGAGCGTCGGACGATCGCGGTCACTGGCCCAGTAGGACGCGCGCAGCCAGGCGTGGACGCGGTCCACGTCCAGCCGGGCCATGTCGTCGGAGATCGCCAGCCCGTCGTCCCGTTCGATCAGCATGGGCGAATCATGCCGACGCGGATCACGCCGGATCGCGGGCCACTTGCCACCCGGTGGTCATCGACCAGGAGATGCGCAGGCGATGCCGTTCGACCTGCATGCGGCAATGAGCCGCTCGTCGTACGCCAGGACGAGGTCGGCATCGAGCAGGAGCGCGGACGCCAGGTGAATCGCATCGAGCGACCGAAGTACCGGCGGGTTAAGGCGCCGGGCCAAGCTCACCACTTCTGCCGAAATCGCGTACTCGCCCACCCCGGACAGCGCGTCGTCGGCGGTCCTGATCGCTGTCGCCGCCGCGCTGTGGCTACGCGCCCGAAGCGCGCGCGTGACCTCGATCCACGCCAACGTCGAGGACGCGAGCAGATCGCCCCCGCTCTCGTAGCGATCGATCGTCTCGACGAGCTGGCTGGAGTCCGATTCGACAACAGCGCGTTTGAGCAGTGCGCTGCTGTCCAGGTAGACGCGCACTCAGATCCGATCGTCGCGCCCGAGCAGGTCCAGGCTGGTCGTGCCTTCGGGTAGGCGGATACGTGGCGTGATCTTGCGATAGGGCGATCGTGGGGGCCGAACAAGGCCGGACGCCAGAGCAGCTTCGCGGTCGGTTGCACCGACGGAACGCTTGTCCGGCGCGACACCGAGATATCGGTCGACGGCTTCGCGGAGGATGTCTTGCTGGGAGCGTCCAGTGCGCTCCGCCTCAGCGCGTAGTGCCTCTTCGGCCTCAGGGCGAAGCCGCAGGTTCGTCGCCATACCGTCGATGGTACCAGTCGTGGTACCAAGGATCGGGGCGGCTAGGCGTCTTCCGGGTCGACGCCGGCGGCCTGCATGATCCAGTCGCCGATGTCGAGCTCGGTCGCCCAGTCTTCGACGACGCGCTGCACCGACGTATGCGCCACGATCAGCTGCAGCTGGGCCAACGTGCCCGGCACGAAGCCCACTCGCTGACGTAGCCGCGTCGATTCACGCCACAGCTTGATCGCCTCGTCCGGCCGCCCGGCCTCGTCGGCCACCCAGCCGAGGTGCCGCAACGCGTACGAGCGCACGTACTCGTCGTCGGTCTCGGCGGCGGCCCGGTAGTACTTCTCGCCGGCGACCGAGTCGTCCTGCAAGACGCCGGCGATCAGCCCGCGATAGAACGTGGCGTACGCCCGGCTGGCCGGATCGGGCGCAGTCTCGGCCAGCCGCTCGGCGGCGGCCGCCAGTCGCGCGACCGCTTCGTCGTCCGGCGGTTCGCCGGCGATGCGCGTCCACAGCTGCGGGGCGTAGTCCGCACGCAGTTGCGCGAACCCGGCGGTCCACACCTGGACGGCGTCGGTGGCCAGCTCCTGCGCAGTGGCCAGCACGTCTGGATCGGCGACGTGGCGCATCCAGAACGCGCGGTCGGCTTCCGCGTCGGCAGCGGCCACGGCAATCGCCCCGGCCTCGTGCGCGTCGGCCGCCTCGGCGGCGGCGAGCAGAGCCTGGGCGGGGGCCCACCGTCCGCCCCGGGCCAGGTCACGTGCGACGGTGATCAGCGATTCGATGTCCAGATATGCCATACCGTAGAACGGTAATTAGACGTCGAACTATTAGACAATGACGTTTCGGCAGGTTGATACTTCGACCCATGAAGGACAGCGTCGACACCCTGATCGAGCAGTGGCAGGTCGCGATCGGCGGCATCGATCCGCGCGCCGAAGGCATCGTGACGAGGATGCAGCTGATCGTCCGGCACCTGTCCGCGCGCAAGGCGGCGTCGGTCGAACGGCTGGGGCTGCAGATGTGGGAGTGCGCGACGCTCTACGCGCTGCGTCGCCGGGGCCAGCCCTACGCGGCGGGCCCGACCGAGCTGGCCACCGAGCTGGGCGTGACGGGCGCGGCGATGACCTCGCGGGTCGACCGGATGATCCGGCGGGGTTTCGTGGTGCGCCGCTACGACCGGGCCGACCGTCGGCGCAACGTCGTCGTGCTCACCCGCAAGGGCAAGGCCACCGCCGAGCGCATCGTCGACGGCCAGCGCGAGGTGGTAGCCACCCTGCTCAGCGCGCTGACCGAGCCCCAGCAGGACCAGCTCACCGCGCTACTCCGCCGCCTGATGCACATCGTCGACAGCACCTGATCCGGTTTTGGCCGCCCGGCATCAAATACGTGCCTGGGCGGCCAAAAGCGCTACCCGACCGTCCAGGTGTCCTTGCCGGCCAGCAGCGATTGCAGGGCGTCGGCGTCGCCCGGGGCCTCGTCGGCCGCCCGGGTGATCTGGTCGGCCATCATCGCGTCGTACGTGGGCCGCTCGACCGAGCGGAACACCCCCATCGGCGTGTAGCGCGAGTCGATCGACGACAGCCGCGACAGCGTGAACGCGTAGGCCGGGTCGTCGGCGTGCGCGTCGTGCACCACCACGCGCGGGTCGTCCTCGGCCACGTCGTCCTCGATCGCGAGCGCCCCCGTCTCCGAGCGGACCACAGCCCGCGAACCGTCGGCGCCGAACCGCAACGGCGCCCCGTGCTCCATCCGGATCGTCCAGTCGTCGCGGGTGGACGCGTCCTTCAGTACCTCGAAGGCACCGTCATTGAAGATGTTGCAGTTCTGGTAGATCTCGACCAGCGCAGTGCCCTGGTGATCGGCCGCCGCGCGCAGCACCGAGGTCAGGTGCTTGCGGTCGGAGTCCAGGGTCCGCCCGACGAACGTCGCCTCGGCCCCGAGCGCGAGCGACACCGGGTTGAACGGGGTGTCCAGCGACCCGAATGGCGTCGACTTGGTGATCTTGCCCAGCTCGGACGTCGGCGAGTACTGGCCCTTGGTCAGCCCGTAGATCCGGTTGTTGAACAGCAGGATCTTGAGGTTGACGTTGCGGCGCAGCGCGTGGATCAGGTGGTTGCCGCCGATCGACAGCGCGTCGCCGTCACCGGTCACGACCCATACCGACAGGTCCGGACGTGACGATGACAGC
>DASXYE010000460.1:0-4705 GCA_036502695.1 Jatrophihabitantaceae bacterium | reverse complement strand
CAACCACGCACTCGCCGTCGTGTTGGCCTGTGCGGCCGCGGCGGTCAAGGCGCCCGGGCTGGTCGCGGTGCTCGCGCTGATCGCCTGGCAGCGTCCGGGCCGCTCGATGTGGACGGATGGTCTGCGCGACGCGGCCGTGGCGGTGGCGGCGTGCATCGGGCTGACGCTGTTGGTGCCGCACGGGTGGGGCTGGATTCCCGCGCTCAACACTCCGGCCCTGGGCTACACGCCGGCAGCGCCGGCCAGCCTGATCGGTGACCTGTTCAAGCCGATCGTGCGGCCCGCGTCCTTCGACGACCTGTCGATGGCCGGCCGCACCGCCGCGTTGCTCGCCGCCGGCTGTGTCGTCACGTACCTCATCACGACCGCGCAACGCCGCGCCCTGGAACGCACCATCGGCTTCGGCCTGATCGCGGTCGCCCTGCTCAGCCCGGTGATCTACCCGTGGTACCTGCTGTGGGGTGTCGTGTGCCTGGCGCCGGTGGCCCAGGATCGGCTGCGCGCGATGCTCATCCTGCTGTGCGCCAGCGGCACTGTGATGGCCGCGCCCGGCCTGCCCCGCGTCGCCGCGGACATCATCGACGTCGTGGTCGCGGCGGGGGCACTGATGATCGTCGCCTCGTCGGACGTCCGGTTCACCCGGATGACCCGCGTGCTCACGGCCCGCTGACGCCGTTTTATACAGGGCAGCTGTATATTCCGGCGAGGTTGCCGTCCAAGCGGCCGGCGCCGGCGGCGAACGGCACGACGACCGTCGCACCCCGCGCGAGGGGCAGCGACCCCCACTGACCGGCCAGCTGACCCGAACCGGCCGTCACGATCAGCACGCCGAACCCGGGCGGCACCGAGTCGCCACCGCCGACGCGCTCGGCCACGAAGAACGCGCTGGCCTCGTCGGGCAGCGCCGCGCCGCGCGGTGATCCGTCGCGCCCCCGCAGGGACGCCAGCCGGGCCGGGCTGATCGCTCGCCGGTCGACGCAGGCGAGGGCATCGGCGAACGGCAAGCCGAGCGTGGCGTCCTGCGGGCCAAGCGCAAACCCCTCCCACTCGAGCAGCACGGAGAAGTCGGTCGGTTCCTGCAGTTCGACGAGCAGGATGCCCGCGCCGATCGCGTGGGGCAGCCCGGCCGGGCACAGGATCGCGTCGCCGGCCTGGACCGGGATGCGGTTCGTCGTGTCGAGCAGCGCCGCCGTGTCCTGCGTGCTCACCCAGTGCGCCAACTCGTCGACGGCGACGTCGCGGCGAAAGCCCAGGTGGACCACCGCGTCCGGCGCGGCGTCGAGCACGATCCACGCCTCAGTCTTGCCGTACCCGCTCGCGAGATGGGCCGCGGCGAAGCGCCGGTCCGGATGCACGTGCACCGGCAGCCGCTGGCCCGCGTCGAGCAGCTTCACCAGCAGCGCCGGGTTCGCCCCGTGCCGGTCCACGTGCCGCTCGCCCAGCCAGGCGAGCGGATCGGCCGCTATCGCGTCGGCGAGCAACCGGCCGTCCGGCAGCGAGCTGAGCCCGGACGGCGCCTGCCCGAACCGGGCCGTAGTCGAGGCGATCCAGTCCTCCGGACGTGGTTCGAGCGCCCGACCGCGGAACTCGGCCAGCCGGCCCGAGCCGCGATAGAACGTAGCCGGCTGATTCGGATCGAGCGGTATCGGACGCACCCGTCCATTCTCGCTGAGCGATCGCCGCACGACACGGCCGCGAAACAGGTCCGGGCGATCTGTCGGACCGGCGGGCTGGTCCGCTGACTGCCGGGCGGCTGGGCGGCCGGGGTACGCAACCGGCTGAAACCCGGCTGGCCGCCCGGTCCAGGCGGGATACATCGCCCGTCGGCCGATATGATCGGCCAAGCCTCCAGCCCCCAGCATCGGAACGCGCCAGTGGTACTGCACGAGCGGGCACTGATCGCCGGACGCTACCGCGTCGAAGGCCCGATCGGTTCGGGTGGAATGGGCTCGGTGTGGCTGGCCACCGACCTCGAGACCGGCACGCCGGTGGCGCTCAAACAGGCGCACCCGGGCCAGCGTCCGGCCGATCGCGAAGCGCGCATCGCCCGCGATCTGCGGCATCCGCGCATCGTCGCCCAGTACGACGCCGTCGTGGAGAACGGCGAGAGCTGGCTGGTGATGCAGTACGTGCCCTCGCGCGACCTGGCCACGATCATCGCCGAGGACGGCCCGCTGCCACCGGCCCGGGTCGCGCACCTCGGGCAGCAGCTCGCCGAGGCCTTGCGGGTGCTGCAGGATCGTGGCGTCGTGCACGGCGACATCGCTCCGGGCAACGTACTGATCACCGACGACGGCGACGCGGTGCTCACCGACTTCGGCGTCGCCCGGGCGATCTGGAGCGACGCGACCGTCACGGCCGGATCCCTCGTCGCGGGTACGCCGGCCTACCTGGCGCCCGAGGTCGCCCGGGGCGAGGACCGCACGCCGGCATCGGATGTCTTCTCGCTGGGCGCGACGCTCTTCGCGGCGGTCGAGGGCGTCTCGCCGCTCGGCGACGCCGAGAACCCACTGACCGCGGTGTGGCGTTCGGCGTCCGGGCACATCGACCCGCCCAAGGCCGGACCGCTCGGGCCGGCGTTGGCCCGGATGCTGCGGGTCGATCCGGCCGAGCGTCCCGACCCGAACGAGGTGCGCCGGCAGTTGTCCCAGGCCGACCGGGCTGAGCCGGCGGATCCGACCGGGCAACGGCGCGCCTTCGTCCGGACGAGGACCGGGCTGATCACCGCCGCCGTCGTTGTCGCCGCGCTGGTCGCCGGTGGGCTGTACCTGGCGATCGACCGGCCGTGGTCGGACTCGAAAGGTCCCTCCGATGCACCGACGCCGGTCGCCCAGCCGGCCACTCTGGGGGACCCGCGCAAAGCCGACCCGTGCAGCTTGCTGCGGCCGAGCGACCTCAATCGGTTCGGCGCCGCGCGACTGGTCACCGACTACGGCAACTTCGACCGCTGCGACGTGCTGATCAGCAAGAACGACACCGACTTCGCCGACGTGGAGGTCAGCCTGGCGTCCGGCGCGCCCGAGTTCGACGGGCCGACCCAGCGGCAGAGCCACGGCCTGGTCACCGTCGTGTCCGAGCCGGCGGAGAGCGGCGAGTGCGATCGGTTCCTGTTGCTGCGCGACAAGTCGTTCGTGGTGGTGACCGCCAAGCCGCTCGACAACGGAAAGCTCGACTCGTGCTCGGCGGCCGACATCGCCGCGAGTCACGCCGCCGACGTGCTCGCCCACGGGCCGATCCCCCAACGCGCAGCCGGTGCCCTACCCGAAACGTCGCTCGCGAACCTCAACGCCTGCAGCCTGGTCGGGCCGGCGACGTTCACGAAGGTGTCGGGGCTGGCCGGCGTGCACCCGAGTCCGGGATTCGGCAACTGGTCCTGCGACTGGAGTGCCGACGCAGCCCCGTCCGGCGCCACCGTGCGGTTCGACCGCAACTCGACGCTGACCGCCGACGACGGGCAGCCGATCAAGCTGGCCAAGCGGTCGGCGTTCGTCACCCCGGAGGACGACGGTCCGCACAGCTGCCTGGTCAGCGTCGTCTACCGCTCTTACCGCAACGCTGACGGCGACGCGATGGAAGACGTCATCGAGGTGACGGTCGACGGCAAGAAACCTACAGCCCAGCTGTGCACCGACGCGCGGACTTTGGCGGGCACGATCGCAACGAAGCTGCCCAGCCCATGACGCTGTTGCAGCCCACCCACGGCAGCCTGGCCCGCGGCGTCAAGGCGTCGCCGCCGGGAACGATCCACGTGCTCGGCCTCAGCGGCGGCATCGCGCTGACGCCGGAAGAGGGGCGCACCGTCACGTTCGGACGCAACCGCCCGGAGGTCCACGTCGGGCTGGGCGAGGACGACGCCCGCATCAGCCGGCAGCACGGCACCCTGCACCACCAGGGCGGACGCTGGTGGCTGGAGAACACCGGGCAGGTGCCGATCCGGGTGCCACCGGCCCGGTTGCTGTTCCGCGACGAGGAACCGCTGCCGCTGGACGAGGGCTACACGCCGCTGTTCGTGCGAGGCTCGACGCATCGCGAGCACGTGCTCGAGGTGCACGTCACCGGCGAGAGTGGGCAGGCCCCGCGCCCCCGGCACGTCGACGTCACCCAGCCGCCGCGGACCTGGCAGTTGTCGACCGACGAGCGGCTGGCCCTGATCGTGCTGGGGCAGCGCTACCTGCTGCACGAACTGCGCCCGCAGCCGGTGTCCTGGCGTGACGCCGCGGACGAGCTGGCCGCCCTGCAGCCGGACAGTGGCTGGACCGCCCGCCGCGTCGAACACGTCGTGGCCGGCGTGCGGATCCGGCTGTCGCGCGGCGGCGTCCCGGGGCTGACCCGCGAGGAGATCGGCGAACCGATCGGCAACGCGCTGAACGACAACCTGATGCGGGAGTTGCTCCTGAGCACCACCCTGGTGCCGCCCGACCTCGCGGTGCTCAACGAGCTCGAATAGGGCCCTCGCCGCCAGCGTCGCCGGGTTCAAGAACTTGGCAGCGACGAGAAGTTGGGCTCGCAGCTGGGACGCGCTGCTGGCTTGCAGTTCCGCTGGACAAGAGCTTGGCAGCGACGAGGAGTTGAGCTCGGGGCTGGGACGCGCTGTCGGCGTGTGTTCATGCTCGGAGTTGTTCGAACTGCGAGATTCTTCTTATAAAATAAGGATGATCTCACTAGACAAGGTTGGTTCCGAGCGGGTAAAATCAGCTACATGTTC
>DASXYE010000459.1:0-3598 GCA_036502695.1 Jatrophihabitantaceae bacterium | reverse complement strand
TGGCCGGCTACAAGTGCCCCAAGCGGATCGAGTTCGTCGAGACGCTGCCCCGAACGGCGACGGGCAAGCTGCAGAAGTTCAAACTGCGCGAGCCCTACTGGAAGGGCCACCAGCGCCAGGTGCACTGACACCGCTCGCCTTCGGAAGTTGTCCGCACCTCGCGACGTCATAGCACTACGAAGCGCGGACAACTGCTTGGTCGGCGAGAACACCCGGCGATCTTCGGAAGTTGTCCGCGGTTCCCGTCGCGATAGCACCGCCAAGCGCGGACAACTCGGGATGAGTCAGCGATCGAAGACTGTTACTTCGATGGCGTAGCCGTCGGCGCGGTAGACGTGGTCGCCGAACTCGATCGCCTGGCCGTCCGCGCCGTACGCGGTGCGCTGCATGGCGATCAGCGGCTGGCCGCGGCGGATCTTGAGCAGCCGGGCCTCCCGCTGGCTGGCCGCTCGGGCCGTGATCCGTTGCTTGGCCACGTGCGGTTGCACGCCGCGCGAGCGCAGGATCCGGTACAGCCCGTCCGTCGCGAGCAGGTCCCTCGACACATCCGCGTAGAGCGGCGGCAGCCAGTTGTGCATGACGGCCAGCGGTCGGCCGTCGGCGAAGCGCAGCCGCTCGACGTACACCAGCGGGGTCGAGCCGTCGGCGCCGATCGCCGCGGCGGCCGCCGAGTTCAGCCGCGACGGGTCGAGCTTGATCACCTCGGTCGTCGGATTCTGCCCGGCGGCGTCCAGGTCGTCGTACAGGCTGGTGAGCTCGACCCGGCGATGTACCTGGGTGTTGGCCACCTCGGTGCCGTATCCGCGCTTGCGCACCAGAAGCCCTTTTCCGACAAGCTCTTCCAGCGCGCGACGCATCGTCGGACGGGACAGCCCGAGCGACTCGGCCAGGTCTATCTCGTTCGGCAGCCGATCGCCCGGGGCGAGGTCGCCGGCGTCGATCGCCGCCTCGAGCTGGGCGGTCACCTGGAAATACAAGGGGATCGGGCTCGACCGGTCGATGCGCATCGAGGGAACTGGCATGGCGCTCCTCCGATCGTGATCGCCATACATACTGACCGCTTGTCACCAGGATGTAAATATGTCAGAACAAACTCTTGACAGGCGTGTTTCCCGGACGGGACAGTCTTAAGAGCTGCGTGACGGACGGCGAGAGGCTAGTGACAATGCGAATCGGGGTAGCCGGCGTCGGACGGATCGGTGCGTTCCACGCCCGGACGTTGACCGAACTCGACGAGATCGACAGCCTGGTCCTCGCCGATGCCATTACCGCCCGGGCGGTGGCCGTGGCCGAGGAGCTCGACGTCGACCACGTGTCCGCGCCGAGCGACCTGTTCACCGCCGGCATCGACGGCCTGGTGATCGCCGCCGCCACCGACGCGCACACCGGGCTCATCCTCGGCGCGGTCGACGCCGGCATCCCGGTGTTCTGCGAGAAGCCGGTCGCCCCCGACGCGGCCGGCACCCGCGCCGTCCTCGACAAGGTCAACGCGTCGCCCGTCCCGGTCCAGATCGGCTTCCAACGCCGTTTCGACGCCGGCTTCACCGCCGCCCGGACCGCCGTGGCCAGCGGCGAACTCGGCTGGGTGCACACGCTGCGCGCCGGCACGCTAGACCCTGCTCCCCCGCCGGCCGAGTACATCGCCGCATCCGGCGGGCTGTTCCGCGACTGCAGCGTCCACGACTTCGACGCGATCCGCTGGGTCACGGGGCAGGAGGTCGTCGAGGTGTACGCGCTGGGCGCCAACCTGGGCGCATCGTTCTTCCGCGATGCCGGCGACGTCGACACGGCCGCCGCCCTGCTCACCCTGGACGGCGGCGGCTTCGCGCACGTCGCGGCCACCCGCTACAACGCCGCTGGGTATGACGTCCGGCTCGAGGTGCTGGGCTCGGAGCAGAGCGTCAGCGTCGGCCTCGACGACCGGCTGCCGCTGCGGTCGACCGAACCGGGCGTGACGTTCCCCGGCGGCGTCCCCTACCCGATGTTCATGGATCGCTTCCACGCGGCCTATGTCGCCGAGCTGACCGGATTTATCGCGATCGTGGCCGGCCGGGCCGAGCCGACGTGCACGGTGGCCGACGCGCTCGAGGCGTTCCTGATCGCCGAGGCCTGCGAGCTGTCCCGCGCCGAGCACCGCCCGGTTCGGGTCGACGAGGTACGCGCGTGACGTTCGACGTGATCACGATGGGCCGGGTAGGCGTCGACCTGTATCCCCTGCAGGTCGGCGTCGGTCTCGAGGACGTCACGTCGTTCGGCAAGTTCCTCGGCGGCAGCGCCACGAACGTCGCCGTGGCCGCGTCCCGGCACGGTCGGCGCACCGCGGTGATCACGCGCACCGGCGACGATCCGTTCGGGCAATACGTGCGCCGCGAGGTACGCCGCCTCGGCGTCGACGACGGTTACATCAGCGCCGTGCCTAACCTGCCGACGCCCGTCACGTTCTGCGAGATCTTCCCGCCCGACAACTTTCCCCTTTATTTCTACCGGTTTCCCAAGGCGCCCGACCTGGTCATCCGCCCCGGCGAGCTCGACCTCGACGCCATCGCCGGCGCCGGCATCTTCTGGACGACCGTCACCGGTCTGTCGCAAGAACCCAGCCGGGCTGCACATCACGTCGCCTGGGAGACCCGGGCGCGCCGGCCCCTGACCGTGCTGGATCTCGACTATCGGCCGATGTTCTGGTCGTCGCGTTCCGCCGCCCAGGCCGAGGTCGCGAAGGCGTTGCCGCACGTCACCGTGACGGTCGGCAACCTCGACGAGTGCGAGGTAGCCGTCGGGACACGGGAGCCGGCCCGGGCGGCCGAGCTGCTGCTGGACGCCGGTGTCGAGCTGGCCGTCGTCAAGCAGGGCCCGAAAGGCGTGCTGGCCCGGACGCGGGACGAGGTGGTCGAGGTGCCGCCCACGCCGGTCGAGGTGGTGAACGGGCTGGGCGCCGGCGACGGGTTCGGCGGCGCGCTGTGTCACGGGCTGCTCGCCGGGTGGCCGCTCGACCGTACGCTGCGGTACGCCAATGCCGCCGGGGCGATCGTGGCGTCACGGCTCGAGTGTTCGACGGCCATGCCCACCCCCGCCGAGGTCGAGGCCCTGCTCGAGCAGTCCGGTTTTGGTCACCAGTCGTCGTATAGCCGCACTGGTGACCAAACCCGGGAGGGGACGAGCGGTGCTTGACTTCGAGCGGCTGCGCGAGCTGCGTGCCCATCACCCGGCGGCCATCGCCGAGGTGGCGGCGGCCCGCACCCGGCGGCCCTTGCTCGATCACGACGGGCGGCTGATGATCGTCGCGGCCGACCATCCGGCCCGCGGTGCGCTCGGCGTGCGCGACGTCGCCGACGCGATGGCCGACCGCTACGACCTGCTGCGCCGCCTGGTGATCACCCTGCAGCGGCCGGGCGTCGACGGAGTACTCGGCACGCCGGACATCATCGAGGACCTGCTGCTGCTCGGCGCCCTCGACGGCAAGGTCGTGATCGGCTCGATGAACCGCGGCGGTCTGCAGGGCGCGACGTTCGAACTCGACGACCGGTTCACCAGCTACGACAGCCCGACCATCGCGGCGATGGGCCTGGACGGCGGCAAGATGCTCGCCCGCATCGACCTG
>DASXYE010000458.1:0-17287 GCA_036502695.1 Jatrophihabitantaceae bacterium | reverse complement strand
CGCGCCACTCGACGGATAACGCACCACTCGATCGGATAACCGGACCGGACGACCCGACGCCTCGCCCCGACCCGGCTCAGATCCGGCCGGACTGCCAGCGCCGGGCCCCGCCCCGGCGGACCGCCGCCGCCGCGAGGCCGGCCGTCGCGGCGGCGGCCAGTCCGATGATCGCGAGCACGCCGGGCCACCGATCGGGGGTCGGGCGTCGGGCCGGCGCCGCGGCCGGGGCGATGCGCCGCGGGCGAGCCGTCGGCGCGTTGGACGCCGCCGCGTCCACCGACCGGGTGGAGGTGAGCGCCAGGTACGGGTCGATCACGCCCCAGCCGAGACGGGCGTCGCGGCCGGCCGTCGCCGGGTGGTCGGCGGTGCCGGTCAACCGGGTGACGACCTGCGCCGGCGTGAGCTCGGGGCGGTACGCCCGCAGCAGCGCCGCCGCGCCGGCCACGAAGGCGGCCGCGAACTGCGGATCGGTCACGCCCCACGCGTGCCCGGTCCGCGCCGGCGCCGTGCTGACCAGGTTCGCGCCGGGCGCGGCCAGGAGGGCGCCCGTCTCCGGCTGCTGCGCGGCACCGTGCGCGTCGACCGAGCCCACCCCGATCACGCCCGGGTCGGCCGTCGGATAGCTGTGCGCGCCGGCTTGTCCGGCCGCCGCCGGGGACACGACCACCGCCCCGCCCCGGATGGCGTCGGCCACCGCGCTCCGCAGCCGCGCCGAGTCGGCGGTGGCCGGGACGACGACGAGGATCACCCCGGCGTGCGCGGCAGTCGCCGTGCGGATCGCGGTGGCCAGCCGGGCCGGGTCGCCGGCCTGCGCACCGCCGCCGGTCGACTGCGTGTACCGGACGGGCAGCAGCCGCACGCCCGGGGCCAGGCCGGCGAAGGTGGTCGACGGCGAGGCCTGCGCGCCGACCAGACCGGCCGCGAACGTGCCGCGCCCGTCGCAGTCGCTGTCGGCGGACGCGTACGCCGCCGCGCCGGGCAGCAGGTCCGCGCCGGGCAGCACCTGCCCGGGCGCGAACTGGGTGTTGGCGGCGTCGACACCGGTGCCGATCACGGCGACGGTCTGGCCGGTGCCGTCGCTCAGCGGCCAGATCCGTTGCGGGTCGAGCAGTTGCTGAGCCCACGGCGTGCCCTGCTTGTAGACGCCCTTGGCGGTGGCGCATCCGGCATCCGCGTGAGCGGGCCACACCGGTCCGGCAAACATCGCCGCGACGAGGGCCACGCCCGCGACGCCGCGCTGGGTCCGGGCGCTCACCCGCGCTCGTCCAGCGGAACGTGCAGGGTCACCCGGGTGCCCCGCCCGGGCTTCGACCAGATGTCGGCCCAGCCGCCCACGTCGGCCATCCGCTCGCAGATCGACTGCCGCAGACCGAAGCCGCGGGCGCGCGAATCGAAGCCCGCGCCGTGATCACGCACGACCACGATCACCTGGCCGTCGCTCTCGTCCAGGCGCAGCACCGCCTCGTCGGACCCGGAGTGCTTGACCGCGTTGCGCAGCGCCTCGCGCGCGGCGTCGCGCAGGGCCCGGCGCCGGTTCGCGGGCAGGTCGCCGTCGCTGATCGGGCCGAGCGCGAGCTGCACGCGCAGTCCCGCGGCGGCCAGCTCGCCGGCGAGCTCGGCCAGCTCGTCGGACAGCTGCGGTCCGGACGCCCGCGCACCAGCCAGCTCGTCGAGTGCCCGCCGGATCTGGATGACCTGGCTGCGGGCCATGCCGCGGACCTGCCGCAGTGCCTGCTCGGGATCGGTCGCCGCGCTCGCGGGCTGCAGGGCGATCGCCTCCAGCGTCTGCAGCACCGTGTCGTGCATGCCGCGCAGGATGTTCGCCCGCTCGGCATCGCGTCCGGCCCGCATCCCCACGGTCATGGCCAGCCGGGTGCCGAAGCCCAGCACGGTGAGCGCGATCAGCGCGGTGCCGACGGCCAGGCCCAGTCCGATCGTGCCGGCGGAGGCGTACGCGAGCGCGTGCGGGACGCCGGCCGAGTCGTGCACATGGTTCAGGCCCACCATGGCCGCCTGCAGCGGGACGTTGGCCGCGACCAGCACCAGCCCGGCCAGCCCGCCCCAGGCCAGCGTCCAGAGAATGACCGTGGTGACCAGGTACGCGCCGGTGACCGCCGTGGCCAGTGAGAACAGCGATGCCCGCACGGTGGCGGCAACGGCCAGGTTGGCCGCCACAGCCAGGGCGAACCCGACCGGCAGCAGCCGCGGCTCGAGCCCCTTGCGCTGCGCCGCCCGCAGCAGGCCGAGCGCATCGGCCCCGGCCAGCAACGCCACCACGACAGCCAGCGGCAGCAGCGGACCGAGCCCGTAGACGCCGATCAGCACGATGGTCGCGGCCGGCAACACCAGCAGGCGCAGCACGACCGGCGCGGCCCCGACGTACCAGCCGACCCGGGACAGCACCACCTCGCGCGCCGTGACCTGAACGCCGTCGTCGCCGAGAGCGTCGGTCAAGGTTCGCGGTTCGGGGGCGGCCGCGCGGGCACCGTCGCGGAACAGGTCGAGCATCAGGCCGCGAGGATTCGCGAAGCTTGCCGGGCCGGCCTCGACCGCCATGTCACCCCCTGCGCCGCTTATCCCGGGACCATTCCTAACAGTGAGCACCTACCGGGACAACAGGCAGCGAGGGGAACGCTCCGTAAACTCCGCACGCAATACCGGACGAGTCCGCTGATTACGACCGGTGGGCGAGAAGGTACAGCCAGTCCCGCACGTAGTGCAGCCGCTGGACATCGACGACCGTCCAGCCGGCCGCGGCGAGCAGCGCGCGCAACGGCTCGAGCCGGTGGTGCACGAACCACCGGGAGTGGTCCGAGCCGTGGGCCCCGTGCTCCCACCCCTCGCCGTCGCCCTCGGACACCCCGAGGTGCAGCACCCCGGACGGACGGGTGACCCGGGCGAACTCGCCCAGCACGCGAGGCACGTCCGGACGGGGCACGTGCAGCATCGCCGCCTGGCACCACACCGCATCGACGGCTCGGTCGCGTACCGGCAGCGCCCGCATGTCGGCCTGTACGGCGCGGGCCAGGCTCTGCGCGCGCAGCAGGCCGAACGACAGGTCCAGCCCGACGGCCCGAGCGCCCCGTCCGCGCAGCAGCAACGTGTCCCGGCCCGGCCCGCAGCCCGCGTCGAGAACCCGCGCCCGCTCGGGCAGGCGCGCCAGGAAGGCCGCCATCAGGTGATCGAGCTCGGGCCAGGGTATGGCGGTGCCCGCCGCGAACTCGGCCGCGACCTGGTCGTAGGTGTCACGGGCAACCCGGCTGGATTCCATCGCCCACCAGCCTCTCACCCGCGAGCAAGGCGGAGACCGGCTCGAGCTCGGGCAGGTTGTCCGCGCTTCGCGACGCCAGGGCAGCACGACGCGCGGACAACTTCCGTGGCGGCGCCCACCCGAGTCAGGCGGGCGCCGGGCTCACACGAGCCCGCGGCCACCGTCGACGTAGAGCACCTGGCCGGTGACGTACCCGGATTCTTCCGCCGCGAAGAACGCGACGGCGTTGGCGATGTCGGCGGGCAGTCCCCCGCGACGCACCGGCGCGACCTGGGCATTCGCCTCGCGCATCTGCTCGATCGTGATGCCGATCCGCTCGGCGGTCGCCTTGGTCATCGCGGTCTCGACGAAGCCCGGCGCAATGGCGTTGGCGGTGATGCCGAACGGGCCGAGCTCGATCGCCAGCGTCTTGGTCAGGCCCTGCAGCCCGGCCTTGGCCGTCGAGTAGTTGCTCTGCCCACGGTTGCCCAGCGCCGAGGTCGACGACATCGAGACGATGCGGCCGTACTTGGCCGCGACCATGTGCTTCTGCGCGATCTGGCTGGCCAGGAAGGCCCCGCGCAGGTGCACCTCCATGACGGTGGTCCAGTCGTCGTCGCTCATCTTGAACAGCAGGTTGTCGCGCAGCACCCCGGCGTTGTTGACCAGGATGTGTAGCCCGCCGAGTTCGGCCACCACCCGGTCGACGGCGCCCTGCACCTGGTCGCGCTGCGACACGTCGGCGGCCAGCCCCAGCCCACCGAACTCGGCCGCGACGGCGGTCGCCGCATCCGCGTTCAGATCGAGCACCGCGACCTTCGCGCCGCCGGCCGCCAACCGGCGAGCTACCTCGGCACCGATTCCCTGGGCGCCGCCGGTGACGAGTGCGACGCGATCCTGCACACCTGACATGGACGGCACCTTACCGATCACCCCACCGCCCGAACCGAGGCCAGTGATTAGTTACACAAGCACAAGCGATTAGTTGTACAGTTACATGTGTTAGTCCAACGAAGGAGCTTGCCGCGCAATGTGGGACCGCCGCCGCACCCTGATCTTCGCCATCTGCTGTCTGAGCCTGTTCGTCGTCGGCCTGGACGGCACGATCGTCAACATCGCGCTACCGGCGATCCGCAAGGACCTGCACGCCTCGACCTCCGGCCTGCAATGGACGATCGACGCCTACACGATCGTGCTGGCCAGCCTGCTCATGCTCGGCGGCTCGACGGCTGACCGTCTGGGCCGGCGGCGCGTCTTCCAGGTCGGGCTGGCGCTGTTCACCCTCGGCTCGATGCTGTGCGGGCTCGCGCCCGGGCTGGGCTGGCTCGTGGCGTTCCGCGTGCTGCAGGCGATCGGCGGCTCGATGCTCAACCCGGTGGCCATGTCGATCGTCACGAACACGTTCCCCGATCCCCGGGAACGAGCGCGGGCCATCGGCTTCTGGGGTGCCACGTTCGGCCTCAGCATGGCGCTCGGGCCGGTGCTCGGCGGGCTGCTGGTTCCGCTCGACTGGCGGGCCATCTTCTGGATCAACGTGCCGGTCGGGCTGGCCGCGATGGTGCTGGCGCAGAAGTACATCCCCGAGTCGCGCGCTCCCCGGGCCCGCCGCATCGACCCGATCGGGCAGGTACTCGTGATCGTCGTGCTGGCCACCCTGACGTACTCGATCATCGAGGGCCCGGTCGCCGGTTGGACGTCGGCGCGCATCGTCGCGCTGTTCACCGTCGCGGTCGCCGCCCTGATCGCGCTGATCGGCTACGAGCGGCGGCGGTTCGAGCCGCTCGTCGAGATCCGGTTGTTCCGCAGCGCGCCGTTCACCGGGGCCACGACCATCGCGGTGCTGATCTTCTGCGTGCTGGGCGGACTGCTGTTCGTGAACACGCTGTACCTGCAGGAAGCCCGCGGGCTGTCCACGCTGCAGGCCGGCGCCTGCACGCTGCCCACCGCCGTGATGCTCGTCCTCTGCGGGCCGATCTCCGGACGCCTGGTAGCGACGGTCGGGCCGCGCGTGCCACTCGTGCTCGGCGGCACCGGCATCGCGGCCGGCGCGCTGGCGCTGACCGGGCTCACCCGGCACACCCCGATCCTGGCGCTGCTCGCGATCTACGCCCTGGTCGGCGTGGGATTCGGCTTCGCCAACGCGCCGATCACCAACACCGCCGTGTCCGGCCTCCCCCGCGCCCAGGCCGGCGTGGCCGCGGCGTTCGCGTCGACGAGCCGGCAGGTCGGGATGACGCTCGGCGTGGCCATCATCGGCTCGGCGGTCACCTCACACGTCCGCGGATCGGTCACCGAAGGCTTGGCCGCCGCGAGCCACATCGGGTGGTGGATCATGTTCGGATGCGGTCTGGCGGTGGTCGTGCTCGCGCTGGTGACGACCGGCAGGTGGGCGCGGGCCACGTCCAGCCGAACGGCCGCCGAACTGCAGACGGCCGAGCCGGTGGCGGTGCCGTCATGAGCCGCGCCGAGCGGGCCGAGCTTGCTTGGGTGGCCATGCGCAGCCTGGTGCTGGACTCCAACGACCGGCGCCGCGATGTCGCCGAGGCGCTGGGCATGAGCTACATCCGGGTCAAGGCGCTGCGCCGGGTGGCGGCAGGGCCGACGACCATCCGCGACCTGGCCGAAAGCCTCGGCACCGACGCGCCGTACGCGACGATCGTCGTCGACGACCTCGAGCAGCGCGGCCTGGTCGAGCGCAGCGTCGATGCCCGCGACCGGCGCCGGCGCATCGTTACCGCGACGGCGGCCGGGACGGCCGAGGCCGAACGGGCCGGTCAGATCATGGACGCGCCGCCGCCGGCCCTGGTCGAACTGCCCGCCGCGGACCTGGCCGCGCTCGAGCGCATCGTCACCGGGCTGCTGCCACCATCCGCCGTACCCCGGCCAGCCAGCGATCCGGGTCGGCCGCCAGGTGCGCCCAGTACGTCGCCACCTCGGGGTGCGGCAAGATCAGGAACCGCTCGCTCGCGAGCCCGCTGAGCACCACGTCGGCCACCTGCTCGGGTGTGATGATCTCGCCGGCAGCCGCCACCGCGCGCGCCGACGCGTTGCCGGCGGTCAGCGGGTCCATGAGCAGCGGGGTCGAGACGCCTTGCGGGCACAGCACGCTGACGCCGATGCCGCGGTCGCCGTATTCGACGGCCAGCCACTGGGCCAACCCGACGGCGGCGTGCTTGGACGCCGAGTAGGCGCCATCGCCCGGCGCGGTGAGCAGCCCGGCCGCCGAGGCGGTGTTGAGCAGGTAGCCCCGGCCGCGCGCCAGCATCCCGGGCAGCACGGCCCGGGCCGCGTACACGTGGGCCATGACGTGCACCTCGTAGGTGCGTTGCCAGGCGGCATCCGGTCCGTCGACGCCGGTTCCGGTGGCGATGCCGGCGTTCGAGCAGAACAGGTCGATGCGCCCGTGCTGCTGCTCGGTGCGGGCGACCAGGTCGGCCACGGCGGCGGCATCGGTCACGTCGACGGACTCGGCGACGCCGCCGATCTCGGCGGCCACCGCCTGCGCGGCGGCGGTGTCGCGGTCACACACGATGACGGCGGCGGCCCCTTCGGCGGCGAAGCGTCGGGCCAGCGCCGCCCCGATGCCGCTGCCCGCACCGGTCACCACGATCACCGCGTCCTTGACGTCCATCAGGGAGCCATCCGCCGCAGGACGGCGAGCGGGTCGGCGATCACCTCGGGCGTCGGCAGCACGGCGAGCACCGGGGTGCGGACGCCGGCCTTCGCGTACTCGCGCACCTGCTCGCGGCACGACTCGGGCGAGCCGTGCAGTACGAGCGCGTCGACCACGTCGTCCGGGACGGCCGCCACGGCCCCGGCCCGGTCGCGCGCCGCCCACCGCTCGTGCATCCCCCGCAGGGCCTCGCCCCGGCCGAGCCAGTCGTGGAAGGCGGCGTAGGCCGGCACCGTCAGGTAGGCGGCGATCAGGCCGCGGCCGACGTTGCGCGCGTACTCCTCATCCGCCGACGGGCAGACGAAGATGCGCGCCACCACATCGGCGTCCGGGTTACCGATCGCCTCGACGCAGCGCGGCACGTCGCCGGCCGCCAGCCAGTTCAGGATCGCCCCGTCGGCCTCCCGCCCGGCCAGGGCCAGCATCTGCGGACGTAGCGCAGCGAGCAGCACCGGCGGGGGCTGCTCGGGTGGGGTCTCCAGCTTGAACCGCCCCGCCCGCTCACCGGCCAGCGCCGTCTTGACGAAGCGCAGCACGTCGCGGGTGCGCCGATACGGCTCGTCGAAGGCGATGCCGTTCCAGTCCTGGACGATCACCGGGCTGGACGCGCCGAGCCCGAGCACGAACCGCCCGGGCGCCAACCCGGCCAGCGTCGCCGCCGACATCGCGATCAGCGCCGGACCCCGCGTGTACACCGGCACGATCGCGGTGCCCAGTCGCAACTGCGGCGCCCACTGCGAGGCCACCGCCAGCGGGGTGAACGCATCGGCGCCGGCCACCTCCGAGGACCACAGGTCGGTGTAGCCGAGGTCCGGCAGCGCGCGCACCAGGTCGGCGTGCTCGGCCAGCGGCACCCCGGTCAGCGGGATCGTCAGCCCCCACCCGGTCATCGACCTACCTCCCTTCCAACGAGTTGTCCCACTTTCGCCGCGCCATCGCGCGGCGACGGTGGGACAACTCGGAGTGGTCGGCGGTCATATGTCGGTCTCCTCGGCGTGCAGCCCGGCCAGCACCAGGTCGGCGATCTCGGTGGCGATCTGTTCGGGACGCATCCGCCCGGCCGGGCGGTACCACCGCGGCATCTCGTTGATGACGCCGAAGACCGTGAACGTGACGATCTCGGGCGAGGCGACCGGGCTGAACTGGCCGCGCTCCTGAGCCTCGCGCACCAGCTTGATCATCGCGTTGTGGTACTTGCGACGCTGGCTGCGCATCTGCATGATCCGCGCGTTGCCCAGCTGCGACAGCTCGCGCGAGAACACCAGCGCCTCGCGGGCACTGGCCGCGGTGGTCTCGACCAGGTCCATGATCAGCCGGCGCAGCGTCTCGGCCGGCGAGAGCTTCTCGGCCAGGATCCGCTGCATGCCCTCGACCTGCCGGTTGATCAGCTCGCCGTACACCGCGTACAGCAGCTCGTCCTTGCTGGCGAAGTGGTGGTAGAAGCCGCCCTTGGCCACTCCGGCCCGATTGATCACCTGCGACACGCTCGTCGCGTCGTACCCGTGGTCGGCGAACAGGTCCACGGCGGCGGACAGGATGCGCCGCCGGACCTCGGTGTCGGCCGGTGCCGTGGCCGTCACTTCAGACCGGCTTCGAGCTCGGCGCGGGCGATCGAGCGCAGGTGCACCTCGTCCGGGCCGTCGGCCAGGTGCAGCGTGCGCAGTTGGGCCCACGAGTGCGCGAGCGGGACGTCGCCGGACACGCCGGCCGCGCCGAACGTCTGGATGGCCCGGTCCAGAACGTAGGACGCCGCCCGGGGTGCGGCCACCTTGATCGCGGCGATCTCGGTGCGCGCGCCCTTGACGCCCACCGTGTCGATGAGCCAGGCCGTCTTGAGCACCAGCAGTCGAGCCTGGTCGATCGCCAGCCGCGACTCGGCGATCCACTCGCGCACCACGCCCTGCTGGGCCAGTGGCTTGCCGAACGCGCTGCGCGCCATCGTCCGGTCGCGCATCAGCTCGAGCGCTCGTTCGGCCATCCCCAGGCTGCGCATGCAGTGGTGGATGCGCCCGGGTCCGAGCCGGGCCTGGGCCATCATGAAGCCGCCGCCCTGCGGGCCCAGCCGGTTGGCCACGGGTACGCGCACCCGGTTGAAGTCGAGCTCGCCGTGGCCACCGTGCGGGCCGTCGTCGTAGCCGAACACGGTGGTCGAGCGGCGCACCGTCACGCCAGGCGTATCGAGCGGGACGAGCACGATCGAGTGCCGTTCGTGGCGCGGCGCCGTCTGATCGCTCACGCCCATGACGATGGCGACAGTGCACTCCGGGCGCATCGCCCCGGTCGACCACCACTTGCGGCCGGTGATCACGTAGTGGTCGCCGTCGCGGTCGATCGTGGTCGCGATGTTGGTGGCATCCGACGAGGCGACGTCCGGCTCGGTCATCGAGAAGCAGGACCGGATGTCGGCGTCGAGCAGCGGACGCAGCCACTGCGCGTGCTGCTCCTCGGTGCCGAACATGGCCAGCAGCTCCATGTTGCCGGTGTCCGGGGCGGCGCAGTTCAGCGCCTCCGGGGCGATCGCCGGCGAGCGTCCGGTCAGCTCGGCGATCGGCGCGTAGTCCAATGTGGACAGTCCGGCACCGAACCGGCCGTCCGGCAGGAACAGGTTCCACAACCCCCGCGAGCGCGCCTCGGCCCGCAGCTTGATGATCAGCTCGGGCGTACGGAACGGCGTGCCGGCGGCACGCAGCTCGGCGGCCTGCTCGGCGTAGGCCGCCTCGTTCGGGTAGACGTGCTCGTCCATGAACCGCTGCACGGCGGCCTGGGTGTTCTGCGACGTCTCGCTGTGCGTGAATTCCATCAGGCTGTCTCCAGTCGTTCCAGGGCCGACCGCAGCAGCGTCGGCACCATCTCGCCGAACCGCTCGTAGCCGGGACCCACCGTCTTGCCCTGCAGGTGGCGGGCCGCGATGCCCTCGGCGATCACGGCGAGCTTGTAGTAGCCGAGGCCGACGTACCACTGCAGCTCGCCGAGCTCACGCCCGGACGCATCGGCGTAGCGCGCGGCGAGCTGCTCGGCCGAGCGGAAGCCGTCGGCCGGGCGCATCCGCGGCATGGTCAGGTCGTAGTGCTCGGCCAGCTGGTGGTAGACGACGAGCAGCCCGATGTCAGTGAGCGGATCGCCGATCGTGGCCATCTCCCAGTCGACCACCGCGGCGATCCGGCTCAGGTCGGACGTGTAGATGACGTTGGTCAGCCGGTAGTCGCCGTGCACGATCGCCGGCGCGCCCGACTGCGGCATCCGGACGTGTAGCGCGTCGACCACCTTGGCCAGCTCGGGCACCGGCCGGGTCTCGGACGCCTGCCACTGCCTGTGCCAGCGGTTGACCTGCCGGTCCAGAAAGCCCGCGGGCCGGCCGAAGTCGCCCAGCCCGACCTGGTCCGGCTCGACCCGGTGCAACGCGACGAGCGTGTCGATCAGCACGTCGCCGATCCGCCCGGCCGTGTCGCGATCCAGGGCGGCCAGCGCCCCGGGACGATCCAGCACCACACCGTCCACATAGGACATCAGGTAGAACGGCGCGCCCAGCACGTCCGGATCGGTACACAGCGCAGCTGTAGACGCCACGGCGACGTCGGTGCCCGCCAGCGCGCTGACCACCCGGTACTCGCGGACCATGTCGTGCGCGGTCGGCAGCACGTGGCCCAGCGGGGGTCGGCGCAGCGCCCAGACGCTGGTGCCATCAGTCACCCGGTACGTCAGATTCGACTTGCCGCCCTGGATGATCTGCCCGGAGAGCTCACCGGCCCGTAACCCGGGATGCGTCTCGTCGAGCCAGGCGGCCACTCGGGTCAGGTCCAGTCCGGGCAGGTCCGTCACGGACAGGAACCCTACCGACCGACCGGTCGGTCCGACAACCGCCGCGGCGATGACGGCGCTCACACAATCCGGTGGGCTAGACCTTGCCCGCGCCCATGTCCAGTAGCCGGCCCAGGACGTCGCCCTCACGGAGCCCGTCGTGCTCGAACTCGTTCGTGACCCAGGCCCGAGAGTTGCCGACTCCGCGCAGGGTGTCCAGCTGCAAACCGGAATCGACGTACATGTCGTCGAAGTAGACGGCCGCCATCAGGGGTACGTCGTTGGCCGCCAGCCGGTCGACGTCGTACAGGGGCGGCCAGTCGTCCGCGGCGGCCAGGACGTCGGCCGCCCCGGCGAACGGGCGCAGCGCGGCGATGTCGTCGAACATCCAGCGGTACATCATCTCGCCGGTGAACAGCAGCGGGGTGGCGTCGGCAGCGAAGTCCGGGCGGGCGGAGATTGCGCGTTCGGCCGCCCAGGCCGTCGTCGCGTTCGGCTGGCCGTAGGTGAACTCCTGCAGCGCGAACAGCGGCGTGTCGACGAACCCGGTGGCGGTCATGACGTGGTGCAAGAACCCGTCGGACAGCTGATCGCCATGCCAGGCATCGGAGATCGGCCAGTGCACCCGCTCGTACCCGTCGCTCATGCCGAAGGCGTTGCCCAGCACGCGCAGCCGACGCGCGGTCAGCCGGTCGCCGTCGGGCAGCCGCACGTCGTTCGCCTCGAGGTGGTCGGCGATCCGCCGCACGGCGGCCACGTCGCCGGGATAGCGGCGGTAGTACTCGGCGTTCTTGGCCGCCACGCGCGGATACGTCCGCGCGTAGACGTCGTCGGCCGTCGCCGTGATGCCCGGGATGCCACCGGTGACATAGCAGGCGCGCAGCCCGTGCGGAGCGCGCGACAAGTAGGCGAGCGTGATGAAACCGCCGTAGCTCTGCCCGAGGGTCTCCCAGGGCCGATCGCCCGCCAGCCGCGCGCGGATCAGCTCGGCGTCGGCCACGATGCTGTCCGCGCGGAAGAACCGCAGATAGGCCGCCAGCTCGTTCGCGTCCTGCCCAGCCACGGTGCGGGCCGAGATCGGGGTGCTGCGACCGGTACCGCGCTGGTCGAGCAGCAGCACGCGGTGCGACTTCACGGCCCGTCCCAGCCAGCCGTCCGCCCGTATCGGCCGCGGCCCCGGGGCACCCGGACCACCCTGCAGGTAGACCAGCCACGGCAGGTCGCCATCCGGACGGCCCACGTTGTCCGCCGCGACGACCTCGCGGGCGAACACGTCGATGCGGCGATCGTCGGGATGGTCGTGATCGAGAGGCACCTCGACGACGTGATCGGTCAGGACCAGACCGGGAATTCGGTACGGCTCGGGCAACTCGGGTCTCCTCTCGGGGGCACGGCACCTGCCACGATGATGCCGTGCCTCCAGTTGTGGTTATCGCCGGCTTCGCCGGGACCGGCAAGACCTCGGTGGGATTGCTCGTCGCGTCCGAGCTCGGCTGGCCGTTCGCCGACGGCGACAGCTTCCACACCACCTCGAGCGTGGCCAAGATGCGTTCGGGAACGCCGCTGTCCGATGCGGATCGGCTGCCCTGGCTGCAGACCATCGCGGCCTGGATCGGTTCACGCGAGGCGGCCGGGGGCGGCGGCGTCGTCGCCTGCTCGGCGCTCAAGCGCTCCTACCGCGACCTGCTGCGCGACGGGCACCCCGCGGTGCGGTTCGCCTTCCTGGCCGCTCCACCCGCCGTGCTCGATCGACGGCTCCGCGAACGTCAGCAGAACTTCATGCCGGTGTCGCTGCTCGCGAGCCAACTGGCCGACTTCGAACGCCTCGGTGCCGACGAGCCGGGCGGCACCGTGGACGCGTCCGGGTCGACCGAACAGACCGCCGCCGCCGTAGTCGCCTTGCTCGACACGCGATGAGCGCTCGCGCGGATGCGATCTGGGGCCGCATCAGCCGACGACTGCGCCGAACGCCTGCCCGACGCCGTAGGTCACCGCGGCGGCCAGGCCACCCAGCACCAGTTGCCGGGCCCCGGAGAACACCCAGTCGCGCTCGGTGAATCGAGCCGTCGCCGCACCGGCCACGAACAGCGCCACCAGCGCCAGGATCGCCGACAGCCACAGCACGTGCGCCCCGCACAGGTACGGCAACAGCGGGATGAGCGCGCCGAGCGAGAACGACAGCAGCGACGAACCGGCGGCGGTCCACGGGCTGGGTAGCGACTTCGGATCGGCGCCCAGTTCCTCGCGCACGTGGATCGTCAGCGCCTGATCCGGGTCACGGGACAGCTGGGCGGCCACCTGCTTGGCCAGCCCGGGGTCCACCCCGCGCTCGACGTACAGCTGGGCCAGTTCGGCCTGCTCGGCGGCCGAGTTGTGCTTGATCTCGTGCCGCTCGACCTCGACCTCGGCGAGCATCGACTCGTTCTGGCTCTGCACCGACACGTACTCACCGGTGGCCATCGAGAACGCCCCGCCGACCAGGCCGGCGAGACCGGCGAGGCTCACCGCGCGGATGCTGACGCTGTGCCCGGCTCCGGCCACGCCGGCGATCAGGGCGAAGTTCGACACCAGGCCGTCCATCATCCCGAAGACGGTGGGACGCAGCCAGCCGCCGGTCACGTCCCGGTGCTGGTGATGGACCTCCGGCGACGCGCCGTCGGTCACGGTCGATCCGAACCGTTCGCCGTGTTCACCGACTCGCTGTCCGGTTCGGCATCCGACTCGTCATCGGAGTCCTCGCCGGTTGCCGGCGCCGGTTTCTCCTCCGCCGACTCGGATTCCTGCTCCGACTCGGTTCCCTCCGCCGACTCCGATTTCTCGTCCGACTCGGATTCCTCGTCCGGGTCAGACTCCTCGTCCGATCGTGCGTCGGGATCCTTGTAGTCGTCGTAGGACAGCTCGTCGTCGGGCAGGTCGTCGAGATCGGTCGTCGCCATGGCCTGCTCGCGGGCGCCGGTGTAGGGCGATTCGTCGAGCACGCCTTGATGTCGGATGAACCAGGCGAGCCCGCCGACGAACACGATGATCGACGCCCAGTCGTTCACCCGCAGGCCGAGGAAGTGGTGCGCGTAGTCGCTGCGCATGGCCTCGATCCAGGAGCGTCCGGCGGTATAGCCGATCGCGTACAGGGCGAACGTGTTGCCACGGCCGAGTCGCCACTTGCTCGCCACCCAGAGCAGGACGAGCGCCAACGCCAGATCCCACAGCGACTCGTACAGGAACGTCGGGTGATAGTAGCCGCAGACCGTCTTACCGAGATTGCCGAACGTGCACGGTTGCGCACGGCCGTCGGTGACGTCGATGTCGTGGATCTCCAGCTTCCACGGCACGTTCGTCGAGCGCCCGTACAGCTCGTTGTTGAACCAGTTGCCCCACCGGCCGATCGCCTGCGCCAGCGCCACTCCCGGCGCGGCCGCATCGGCGAACGCCGTCAGCCGGATTCCCTTGCGGTAGCAGCCGATCCACGCGCCGAGCACCCCGAGTGCGATCGCGCCCCAGATGCCCAGGCCGCCGTCCCAGATCTTGAGCGCGTTGACCGGGCGCTTGCCGTTGCCGAAGTACTTCTCGTAGTCGGTGATGACGTGGTACAGCCGCCCACCGATGATGCCGAGCACGATGGCCCAGCCCGCGACGTCCCAGATGTCGTCGCTCTTGCCGCCCCGCGCCCGCCATCGGCGGGATGTGATGGCCAGCGCGACGAAGATGCCGACGACGATGCACAGCGCGTACGCGCGAATGGGGAGTGGTCCGAGATGCCACACCGCCCGGGTCGGGCTGGGGATCGAGGCCATGTGCCGCACCCCGCAACCGTAGTCGTAGGCGTGCGGCCACCCGCACTAGGTTGGCCCGTATGGCAGATCTCGAGACATCAGCGGTCGTCGTAACCGCCCACGGCGACCGCGACGTGCTGGCCGTACAGGGCCGTACGGTGCCCGTGCCTAGGCCGGACGAGGCGCAGATCCGCGTTGCCGCATCGGGCGTCAACTTCATCGACGTCTACGAACGGCAAGGCATCTACCCGACGCCGACGCCGCCGCCGTTCGTGCTCGGCAAGGAAGGCGCCGGCGAGGTGATCGCCGTCGGTGCCGACGTCGACTCGGTGCGGGTCGGTGACACCGTGGCCTGGGCCGACATCCGCGGCAGCCACACCGGCCTGATGAACATCGCGGTCGACCGGCTCGTCCCCGTCCCGGCCGGAGTCTCCGCCGAGGTCGCCGCGGCCGCGATGTTGCAGGGCATGACCGCGCACTACCTCGTGATGTCCACCTACGCTGTACAACCGGGCGACACGGTGCTCGTGCACGCCGCGGCCGGCGGACTCGGCCAGTTGCTCGTGCAGTACGCAACGTCCCGGGGCGCCACCGTCTTCGGCACGGTATCGACACCGCAGAAGGAAGCCGTCGCGCTGGCCGCCGGCGCTCGCGAGATCATCCGCTACACCGAGGTGGACGACGTCGCCGCGGAAGTCCGACGGCGTAACGGCGATCGCGGCGTGCAGGTCGTCTACGACAGCGTCGGCCGGGACACCTTCGAAGCCTCGCTCGCGGCGCTGGCCCGGCGCGGTTCGCTCGTGCTGTGCGGCGGTTCCAGCGGTCAGGTGCCGCCGTTCGATCCGCAGCGGCTCAACGCCGGCGGCTCGCTGTTCCTGACCCGGCCCAAGCTCGCCGACTACATGGCCACGCGCGACGAGCTGTTGTGGCGCGGCGGCGAGGTGCTGAACGCGGTGGCCGACGGCACGCTGCGCATAGACATCTACGACCGCTACCCGCTCGACGAGGTGCGCGCCGCCTACGCGGCGCTCGAGTCGCGGCAGACGACCGGGAAGCTACTAATCGTTCCCTCTGCAACTGTCAGTTAGCAATCGAGGTAATTGCCGACGAAACGGGTTAGCGGCAACTTCATGTCGTGTCACGGCTTCTCTCTTGCCTGGCCCGATTTGTGAGGTCCACCCTGTGCCCTGTGCCCGGCAGACGGTGCCGGGTTTCAAGACAGGGGTCGAACGTGAAAATCATCACCCATCGCAAACGACTGCTGACCGGTGCCGGCGCCGCCGCCGCTGTGGCCGGACTAGTCGTCGCCGGCGTCGTGACCTTCGGCTCGTCGGCCGGCGCGGCCGGCAGCGTCAAGGGCATGGACGTCTCGGGCTACCAGGGCAATGTCAACTGGCAGGCCGCGTGGAACAACGGCGGCCGGTTCGCCTACGTCAAGGCGACGGAGGGCACCGGGTACCGCAATCCGTATTTCGCCCAGCAGTACAACGGTTCCTACAACGTCGGCATGATCCGCGGGTCGTACCACTTCGCGCGGCCGAACGTGTCGTCCGGGGCGACCCAGGCCGACTACTTCGTGGCGCACGGCGGCGGCTGGTCGCGTGACGGCAAGACCCTGCCCGGCGCGCTCGACATCGAGTGGAACCCCTACGCCGGCGGGACGTGCTACGGCTTGTCGCAGGCCGGCATGGTCTCGTGGATCAAGTCGTTCAGCGACGAGTACCACGCCAAGACCTCGCGCTGGCCGGTGATCTACACGGCGACGAGTTGGTGGTCGCAGTGCACCGGCAACCGCGGCGACTTCACCTCCACCAACCCGCTCTGGGTCGCGCGCTACAACAGCAGCCCGGGCACGCTGCCCTACGCGTGGGGCTTCTACACGTTCTGGCAGTACGCCGACTCGGGGACGTTCCCGGGTGACCAGGACACGTTCAACGGTGCCATCGACCGGCTGCAAGCGCTGGCCAACGGCTGATCAACGCTGATCAATTCCCTACCCCGCCGGGGTGGGCAACCCGGCCCGCCCCGGCTCCCCCAGAAGGGACGGGATCATCCATGAAACTCCGCACTCCTCAACTCACCCGCCGCAAGACGCTGCTCTCCGGACTCGGCGTACTCGCATCCGCGGCCGCCGTCACGGTCGGGCTGGTCGTGGCCGCCTCCCCCGCGTCCGCGGCCGGGTCGGTGCCCGGCATGGACGTGTCGGGCTACCAGGGCAACGTCGACTGGCAGACCGCGTGGAACAACGGCGCCCGGTTCGCCTACGTGAAGGCCACCGAGGGCACCGGCTACACCAACCCGTACTTCGCCCAGCAGTACAACGGCTCCTACAACGTCGGCATGATCCGCGGCTCGTACCACTTCGCCCGGCCGAACATCTCCGGCGGAGCCGCGCAGGCCGACTACTTCGTCAACCACGGCGGTGGCTGGTCCGGTGACGGCAAGACGCTGCCCGGCGCGCTGGACATCGAGTGGAACCCTTACGCCGGCGGGACGTGCTACGGCCTGTCGACGAGCGGCATGGTCGCCTGGATCAAGGCGTTCAGCGACGAGTACCACGCCCGCACGACGCGGTGGCCGGTCATCTACACGGCGACGAGCTGGTGGTCGCAGTGCACCGGCAACCTGGGCGACTTCACCTCGACCAACCCGCTGTGGGTCGCGCGGTACGCGTCCGCACCGGGTGGGCTGCCCTACGCCTGGGGCGTCTACACGGTCTGGCAGTACGCCGACTCGGGGACGTTCCCGGGTGACCAGGACGTGTTCAACGGCGCCTACGACCGGTTGCAGGCGCTG
>DASXYE010000457.1:0-6593 GCA_036502695.1 Jatrophihabitantaceae bacterium | reverse complement strand
CGGGACAGCGTAGCTCCGGGATCTAGACGCTCGTCATATACAAGCGTATAAATCGAAGCCGTGACCGCGACAGACCGCAAGCCGGTGATCGACGGCTTGCCACCCGGACCCCGGCTACCGGTCGCCGCGCAGACGTTGCTGTTCGGCAAGTACCGCGACCGCTTCCTGCCCGCGATGCGCCGCCGCTACGGAGACCTGTTCACCCTGCGCATCGCCCCGCACCGCCGCCGGATGGTCATGATCAGCCGGCCGGAGGACATCCGGACCGTGTTCACCGGCTCGACGTCGGTGTTCCACGCCGGCGAGGGCAATGCGATCCTCGGCCCGATCATGGGCGATCACTCGGTGCTGCTGCTCGACGAGTCCGAGCACATGCGGGTCCGCCAGCTCGTGATGCCGCCGTTCCACGGGGCGGCGCTGCGCGGCTACCGCGATCTGGTCAGCGCCCTCGCGCAGGCCGAGGTGCAGAGCTGGTCGGTCGGGCGCCCGTTCCGGCTGCACCAGCGGATGAGCGCGCTGACCCTCGAAGTGATCTTGCAGGTCGTCTTCGGCGTGACCGACGAGCGCCGGCTGGCCCAGCTCCGGCCACCAGTGTCGCAAGTGGTCACGATCAACCCGCTGATCATGCTCGGCTGGTTCTACCCGCGGCTGCAGCGCATCTGGCCGTGGCGGCAGTTCGCGAACATCCAGGCCGAGTTCGACCGGTTGCTGTACGCCGAGATCGCCCAGCGCCGCAAGGAGGATCTCGACGGACGCACCGATGTGCTGTCGCGGCTGATCGCCGGCGGCGGGCTGACCGACGCCGAGCTGCGCGACAACCTCGTCACGCTGCTGCTCGCCGGGCACGAGACGACCGCCACCGCCCTGGCCTGGGCGGTGCACGAGCTGGCCCGCCGTCCGGACGTGCTGCGCCGGGCTCAGCAGGCCGCCGACGAGGGCGACGACGCCTACCTCGAGGCGGTGGCCAAGGAGTCGATGCGGCTGCATCCGGTGATCTTCGAGGTGGCCCGCAAGCTCAAGGCGCCGGTCGAGGTGGGCGGCTACCGGCTGCCGGTCGGGGCCACCGTCATGCCCGGGATCGGGCTGGTGCAAGCCGACCCGGCGCATCACCCCGATCCGGACGAGTTCGACCCGACCCGGTTTCTCGGCGCCCCGCTGCCGGCCAACACCTGGATCCCGTTCGGCGGCGGGGTGCGCCGCTGCCTGGGCGCCGGCTTCTCGCTGATGGAGGCGACGGCCATCCTGCGCGAAATGCTGCGCTCGTACGACCTGCGGCCCGACCGCGCCCGGCCCGAGCGATCCACTCCCCGCAACGTCACGCTGGCCCCGGCGCGCGGCGCGCGAGTGATCGCCACGCGCCGCTGACTCTCAGTGTCCCGGCGCTAGGGTCGGGACATGGCTGAGATGAGCATGAACCGCGTCGTTCACGAGGCGTTTCGCCGGGATCTGGCCCGGTTCGAGAATGCGCTCGACACCCTGGCCGACGGCGACACCCGCCGCGCCCAGCAGCTGTCGGCCGCCTGGGCCAACTTCGAGCACCAGCTGACCATCCATCACAAGAGCGAGCACGCCATCGCCTGGCCGGCCTTGCACAAGGTCGGCATCAGTGACGAGCTCACCACCAAGTGGGACGGCGAGCACGAGAAGATGGCCGCCGCGATGACTACCGCCGACGCCGCGATGCGCGCGCTGCGCACCACGGTGAGCAGCCAGAACATCGCCGCGGCCCGTTCGGCGATCACCGAGCTGCGGACCGTCGCGCTCGAGCACCTCGAGCACGAGGAGGCCGACATCGAGCCGTTCCTGCTCTCGCACAAGGGCAATCCCGTCCTGCGCACGATGGGGCGGCAGATGGGCCGCGAGTACAAGCTGGCCGAGTCGGGCGTGTTCTTCGCCTGGCTGCAGGACGGCGCCGGCCCGGAGGAGAAGGCCGCTCTGCGCAAGGAGATCCCGGGCCCCGTCGTGGCGATGCTGACCCGCGTGTTCGGCGGCAAGTACCGCCGCACCATCGCGCCCGCCTGGCGCTGATCCGGATTGTGGTTCGCAAGCCACGAAATACGGTGCTTCCGAACCACAATCCAGCAGTCAGGCCTGCGGCAGATTCGCCGCGATCTCGTCGACGTGGCCGGCCAGCGTGAGATCCAGGTCGGTCACTCCACCGGCGCTGTGCGTCGCGAGCACCACCTCGACCCAGCGCCACCGCACCGCCAGGTCCGGATGGTGATCGAGTTCCTCGCAGACGGGCGCCAGCCGGTTGACGAACTCGACCGCCGTCGGGAAGTCGGCGAACTCGATCGATCGCTGCAGCTGCGAGGTGGTGCCCGACCAGTCGCCGTGCAGGCTGGCCAAGCGCTGGTCGATGACGTCCTGTGTGAGCAGTTCGCGCGACATGACCGGCCCCTTTCGTCGTTAGATTCGCGCCCACCGTAGCCGCGCCAGATACTCTCGCCCGATGAGTTCATGCTTTCGCGGAGTCGCCCCGTGAGCGACGACCGGCTGGTGTGGATCGACTGCGAGATGACGGGGCTCGAACTCGGTCGTGACGCCCTCATCGAGATCGCGGTCGTCGTCACCGACGCCGAACTTCGGCCGCTCGACGACGGCCTGGACGTCATCATCCACACCGCCGACGACGTGCTCGAGACGATGGTGCCCTTCGTGAAGGAGATGCACGACTCGTCCGGACTGACGCAGGCCGTCCGCCAGTCGAAGATCACGCTGGGCGAGGCCGAGCAGCTGGCGCTGGACTACGTGAAGGGCCACGTGCCCGACGCCCGGACGGCGCCGCTGTGCGGCAACTCGATCGCCACCGACCGCGGCTTCATCGCCCGCGACATGCCCGCCCTGGACGAGCACCTGCACTACCGGATGATCGACGTGTCGTCGATCAAGGAGCTGGCCCGCCGGTGGTATCCGCGCGTCTACTACGCCCAGCCGGCCAAGGGGTTGGCGCATCGCGCGCTGGCCGACATCCGCGAGAGCATGCAGGAGCTGGCCTACTACCGGCGGACCCTGTTCGTGCCGCTGCCCGGGCCGTCCACCGATGAGGCGCAGGCCGCAGCCAAAGCGGTGCTGGGCGAGTCAGCGGGCACGGTAGACTGATCCGGCTCGGTGGCCTCGGTCGCCGACATGGTGGGTGTAGCTCAGCTGGTAGAGCACCTGGTTGTGGTCCAGGTGGCCGCGGGTTCAAGTCCCGTCACTCACCCCAAGCAGGTCCCGGCGTGGTTACAACCAGCCCCGAGCGTGGTTACAACCAGCCCCGGGCCTGGGCCCACATCCCGGTCTGGAAACGGGTGGTGGCGCCCAGGGTGTCCATCAGCGTGCGGATGCGGCGCTGAGTGGTCCGCGTCGACCAGCCCAGCGACCGGGCGATGCGCTCGTCGGTCAGCCCCGACGCGAGCAGCCGCAGCAGGTCGCGCGTCTCGTCGTCGGGCGCGTTCGCGTCGTCCTGCGGCCCCGACTCGGACAGCGGTGCGCCCCGATCCCATTCGGCCTCGAACAGCGTGATCAGCGCGTCGAGCAGCGACGACGGGTGCACGACGTAGGCCACGCCGATGTCCTGCTCGTTCGAGCTGATCGGTATGACGGCCATCCGGTCGTCGGCCATGAGCAGCTTCAACGGCAGGTCGGGACGCACCCGGGCCTGCTCGCCCTGACGCAGCCCGACCAGGATGTCGGCGCGCAGGCGACCCGGCCAGGCGATGGCGTCCCGGGTGTAGATCACGCGGTAGCGGATGCCCTGGCGCAGCCGCTGGCGCTCGTGCTCGAGGTTCTCGCCGGGCGCGCTGACGTAGGGCGGCTTGTCGAATCCGCGGACCTGCGTCCGGGCGCTGTTCTGTAGCCGCGCCACCCGCCGGCCGATGTTCTCCCGGCCCACGAGCACCTCGAGCGACTGGTCGGGGTGGATGTAGCGGGCGGCAGCCCGGTGCGTCTCCATCAGCCGTTGCCCGGCGTCGCGCGCCTGCCGCAGCTCGGATTCGACCGATCCGATCAGCTCGCCGATCGCCGCGTCCGGCGGCGTGGCCATGAAGCGGACCGGCCGCCCGGGCAGCCGGCTCACCATGCCCCGCTTGGCGAGGCGGCTCAGCGCCCGTCCGGTCTGGGTCGGTGACAGCTCGGCGATCGGCGCGAGCGCGTTGGCGTCGGCTTGCGGGTTGGTGACGACGGCGACGTACACCGCGCTCTCCGCCGCGGTCAGGCCCAGTGCTTCGAACACATTGCCTCCAGGTTTCCGCGGTCGAACGACTGGGTGGCGGTAGTCCGCCACCTGGCAAGTATTCGTCAGCTGGCCACCTTGTGCCATTGCTGATCTCGCTGCGAGCCTGATCGCGGACCACCACCCCCTGCAGGACGGTCACCCGCTGCAGAACGGCCGCCGGTTGCGGCAGGAAGGACCGCCATGCGGCCGATCCGCGTACTCACCGTGCTCGCCACCACGCTGGCCCTGGCGTCCGCCGTTCCCGCGGCGGCGCAGCCCACCGGCGGCCGGTCAACGCCGGCCCCCAGCGCGACCGGCCAGCCGGTCCGCGGTGTCGCCGGCCAGCCGGCCCTCGGCGCCGGGTGGCAACCACCGGCCGCGGTGCCGGCACGCACGGGCACCGCCGCCGGCCAGGTGCTCGCGCTGCTGTCGCCCGGCACGACCGTGACCGGAACGCCCCTGCCGGCCAAGCACGGCGCGCGGACGGCGGCGACGTCGGATGCAGCGACGAACGCGGCGCTGCGCAAGGTCGACGCCCGGTCGATTCGCCCGGTGCTGCCCACCGGCTCGACCGACCTGACCGGGGCGTCGCGATCGGCCCTCGGGTCCACGGCGCCGGATCTCTCCCGGCTGGTCGTCGTCGACACCGCGGGCACCGACGCCACCGCCGCGGCGGACGCGCTGGGCACGACGCCCGGCGTCGCCTTCGCCGAGCCGGATCGGTACGTGACGTCGATGTCGACGACGCCCACGCCGGTACCCGCCGCGGCCGGCCACCTGCCAGTGCCGAAGCCGGCGGCGTCCACACCGTCCACACCGGACAGTGCCGCGCTGCCGAGCAACTACGGGCTGGCCACCTCACTGCAGAGCTACCTCAACGCCGGGGGCGTCGACGCGGTCGGCGCCTACCAACAACTCGGCGCCCGCTACGGCCAGCTGCCCGGTGCCGGCGAGATCATCACCAACGTCTCGGTCGGCGATCTCACCGACCAGTCGATGGCCGACGCCGGCGACTCCTACGTGCGCCAGTACGGTCCGACCACGGTCGTGACGAACGGTCAGCGCTACCTGGACCTGCCGTCGATGCCGCTGATCCCCACCTACACGGCGGCCGCCGACGGCACGCTGGATCCGACCGGGTCGACCGAGGGCCAGGACCCGGCGCTCAGTGAGGTCATGCTGGACTTCGGCGTCATGGCCCCGCTGCCGCACGATCAGCAACGGCCGGACGCGACGGGCAGCGGACTGACCGACCTGCTCGGCATCGCGCCCGGAGCCAAGTACCGCCTGGTGATACCGCAGCAGCCCACGTTCGACCAGATCGCCACCGCACTCGTGGCGGCGGCCAACCAGAAGCCGCGGCCGAACGTGATCACCGCCAGCCTCGGCTTCGGTACCGACACGGCAGGCTTCCCGGGTCGCTACCTCGAGGACGACCCGCTGCTGCGGGCCGTCGTGGCCGGCATCGTCCGGCACTACGGCATCGTCGTGTCGATCTCGGCGAACGACGGCACCCGCCTGTACACGCCGGCCTCCGTCGGCCCGGACGGGGGCAGCACGCCGACCGACCGGGTGGGCAATGCCGCGCACGCGACGTCGATCGATGACGACGCGTACTCGACGACGCCGAGCCTGGTGCCCGACAGCGGGGCCATCGCGGCGGGCGGCACCACCCTGGACGACACGCTGGCCGTGTCGCCGCGCAGTGATGGCCCGCTCGCGTCGACCGGAACGCTCGCCGAGACCCGGATCAGCGGGGGCGGCAACTTCTCCTCCGGCTTCGGCACCCGCATCGATCTGTCCGCGCCGAGCGACGGCATCGTCGTGTACGAGCACACCAACGGCCAGCCGGCCCAGGCGGTGACACCGGTGTTCAGCGGCGGCACGTCGGCGTCGGCCCCCGAGATCGCCGCGGCCGCGGCCGTCGTGTTGCAGGCGGCCCGGCTCACCGGCCGCCACCTCGACCCGGCCGAGGTGCGCTCGCTGCTGGAACGGACCGGGCGGGCCGTGCCCACGCCGCCGCAGATCGACCGCCCGCTGCAGGTCGGCCCGCAGATCGACATCTCGGCGGCCGTGTCGTCGCTGCTGCCCGCTCACGGCCAGCCGGCGATCGTCCGGGTTTCCGTGGCGCACCGCGTTACGCAGGGCGGCCTGGGCGGGACGTTCCTGGAAGAGAGCGATCCCGGGCGCCTGGAGTTGGCCGGTACGAGCGGCGAAGGCCTGCTCGGACCGGTGACGTTCGGCCTCGACACGGTCGGTCTGCCCGCGCGCGGCCCGCTCGAGTACCGGTTGCGGGTGGGCGACACCGAGTTCGGATCGACGACCCCGTCGATCCGGGTGCTGCCGACGGACCTGCTGACCGCGGCCGGGCTGCCCGTCGTCGCCACCGCCGACC
>DASXYE010000456.1:0-5179 GCA_036502695.1 Jatrophihabitantaceae bacterium | reverse complement strand
CGCGATCTCCTCGACGGGCAGTGACCGGATGCGCGCGGCCGCCAGCTCGATCGCCAGCGGCTGGCCGTCCAGGCGGCGCACGATCTCGATGACGCTGGCCACGGTGGCGGTGTCCACGACGAAGTCGGCCCGTACGGCGGCCGCCCGGTCGGCGAACAGTCGCACGGACGGGTACGCGTACGCCTCGTCGGGCGCGGCGTCCAGGGCCGGTTGGCCCAGCGGCGGCACGACGATGAGCGATTCGCCGAAGATGCCCAGCGGCTCGCGGCTGGTCGTGATGATGCGCAGCTCGGGGCAGGCGGCCAGCAGTTGATCGGCCAGCTGCGCGGCGGCGTCGATGAGGTGCTCGCAGTTGTCGAACACCAGGACGGACCGCTTGTCGAGCAGCGCCTCGAGCAGCCGGCCGGTGGCGTCGCGGGCGCTCAGCTTCGCCGGCTGGTCGATCACCAGCGACTCGCGCAGCCCGAGCGAGCCGAGCACCGTCTGCGGCACGTCGACGGCGTCGGTGACCGAGGCGAGCTCGACGAACCAGATGCCGTCGGGGATGCCCTCGACGAGCGTCGATCCGGCCTCGATGGCCAGCCGGGTCTTGCCGGCCCCGCCCGGTCCGGCCAGGGTGACCAGCCGGCTCTCGCCGAGCAGCTTCCCGATCCGCGCGACCTCCTCGTCGCGTCCGACGAAGCTGGTCAGCTGGGCGCGCAGGTTGGTGCGGGGCGCGCGCTGCGGGGTGGTCGGCTGGGCCGTCTCGCCCCGCAGCACCGCCAGGTGCACGGCCTGCAGCTCGGCGGACGGGTCGATGCCCAGCTCGTCGGCCAGCCGGGCCCGGATGCGCTCGTAGCCGGCCAGGGCGTCGGCCGAGCGGCCGGTGGCGGCGAGCGCCGAGAGCTGCAGGCCGGCCAGGCGCTCGTCCAGGGGGTGCTGCTCGGCCAGGGTGTCCAGCTCGGCGATGACGTCGGCGGCGTGGCCCAGTGCGAGGTCGGCCTCGATGCGGTCCTGGGCGGCGCTCAGCCGCACATCCTCGAGCCGGTTGATCGTGGCGACCGCGAACGCGGCCCCGTCGACGTCGGCCAGCGCCGGTCCGCGCCACAACGCCAGCGCCTGGCGCAACGTGTCGGCCGCCTTGCTCTGCTTGCCCATCCGCAGCGCGGTCGCGCCGTCGCGGGCCAGTTGCTCGAACCGGGCCGCGTCCACGTCCTCGGGCTCGATGGCCAGCCGGTATCCGGTCGGCGACTGCCCCACCGTCGCGGCGCCGCCGAGCGTCCGCCGCAGCCGCGACACCAGCGACTGCAACGCGTTGGCGGCCTCGGCCGGTGGCTGATCACCCCACACCGCGTCGACCAGTGCCGCGGCGCTCACCGGCCGGCCGGCGTCGAGCGCCAGGCGGATCAGCAGGCTGCGCAGCCGCGATCCGGCGACCTCGATGGAGCCGCCGGCGTCGCCGTCCCGGACCTCGAGCGGGCCGAGGATCGCAATCTGCACGCCGTCTACTGTCCCAGACATGCGCACCGAAACGATCCACATAAGGACGGGCGGGCGCCCGCGCGTGTACGACCTCACCGACGAGTGCGCGCGGTTCGTCGAGGGCGACGGGCTGCTCAACGTCTTCGTGCCGCATGCCACCGCCGGGGTCGCGATCCTCGAGACGGGCGCCGGCAGCGACGAGGACCTGCTGCGCGCCCTGGACGACCTGCTGCCGCGCGACGACCGGTGGCAGCACCGCCACGGATCGTCCGGGCACGGCCGCGATCACGTGCTGCCGGCGTTCATCGCCCCGTCGATCGTGGTCCCCGTGCTGGACGGCCGGCTGCAGCTGGGCACCTGGCAGTCGGTCTGCCTGGTCGACACCAACGTCGACAACCCGGACCGCACCGTGCGCCTCAGCCAAATCTGAGCCGGTTTTGGTCGTCCGGACCGCGCTACGCGGCTCGAACGACCAAAAGTGTCCCTAGATCCAATATTCGGCGCCGGGCTGGGCGGCTTCGACGGAGCCGGTGAACGCGGTCGCCGCCTCGGCGACGGCGTCCTCCCGGGAGTTCCACGGCGGCACGTGGGTCACGATCAGTCGATCGATGCCGGCCTTCGCCGCGTGCTCGCCGGCCTGCTTGCCGGTCAGGTGCAGGTCCGGCACGTACTCCTCGTCCGCGGCGATCGACGCCTCGCACAGCAGCACGTCGGCGCCGTGGGCCAGCGACACCAGCGCCTCGCTCTCGCCGGTGTCGCCGGAATACACCAGCGTCCGGTCGCCGACGCTCAGCCGGATCGCGTACGCCGGCACCGGATGGTTCACCGCTGCCACCGAGACGGCGAACGGTCCGAGCTCGCCGCTGCGCGGGGTGGAGAAGTCGAACAGTTCCTGCAGAGCCAGCTTGCGGGCCAGCGGGTTGTAGGCGGTCTCGATCCGGTCGCGGGTGCCGGACGGGCCGATCACCGGGATGCGTCCGGTCAGCCGATGCGGCCCGAAGCGCAGCAGGTTCACGTAGGCCGTCAGGTCGATGCAGTGATCGCCGTGCAGGTGCGACAGCACGATCGCGTCGACCTCGTGCGGCGCGACGTAGCGCTGCAGCGGGCCGAGGGCACCGTGGCCCAGGTCGAGCACCAGCCGGTAGCCGTCCTCCTCGACGAGGTACCCGGACGCCGGCGAATCGGGGCCGGGCAACGTGCCCGAACAGCCCAGCACGGTGAGCTTCATGCGGCAGCCATCCTGTCGAGGATCTGTGGGCCGAGGAACCGTCGGCTCAACGCAGCGAACGGCGGGTACGGCCCGGTGCAGCGGAACACGTGCCGCGGCGGCGGGGCATCGTCGGGGCGAAGCAGGCCGGCCGCGTACAGCGTCCGGTACACGTCCTTGGCCGTCTCGTCGGCGCTGGACACCATGGTCACGGCATCGCCCATGACCACCGACAGCAACCCGGTCAGCATCGGGTAGTGCGTGCAGCCCAGGACGAGCGTGTCGATCCCGGCCAGCGGAGCGAGGTAGGACTCGGCGAGGCCCAGCAGCTGACGTCCACTCGTCACGCCCCGCTCGACGAACTCGGCGAACCGCGGGCAGGCGGCGGTGACCACCGAGATGTCCGGCGCGGCGGCGAACGCGTCCTGGTAGGCGCCGCTGGTGATCGTGGCGACGGTGCCGATCACGCCGACCCGGCCGTTGCGGGTGGTGGCCACGGCCCGGCGCACGGCCGGCACGATCACCTCGACGACCGGGATGTCGTAGCGCTCGCGGGCATCGCGCAGGCACGCGGCGCTGGCCGAGTTGCAGGCGATGACCAGGGCCTTGACGCCCGAGGCGACGAGTTCGTCCATGAGCGCCAACGAGTGCTGGCGCACCGAGGCGATCGGCTTCGGTCCGTACGGGCCGTGCGCGGAGTCGCCGACGTAGTGCAGCGCCTCGTGCGGCAACTGGTCGAGCACCGCCCGGGCGACCGTCAGGCCGCCGACGCCGGAATCGACCATGCCTATGGGTGAGTCAGCGAGCACGCCGTCAGGATAGTGAGTGAGCATTCAGGCGGAAGCGGCGCGCTTCTCGGCCCTCTCGGCGCGCGTCCCGCGCGGGTGCAGCAACCACCCGGCCACGATGCCGGCCCCGAAACTGCACACGTGCGCCTGCCACGAACTCTTCGAGTTGATAGACGGCAGCAACCCGGCGAACAGCCCACTGAAGAAGAAGGCGACAAGTACCGCGGCCAGGATCCACGCGATGCGCCGGGTGAAGTACGCCCGGGCGAGCAGGTACCCCATCCAGCCGAAGATCAGGCCGCTGCAGCCCAGAACCAGTCCACCGGGCGCGATCAGCCAGGTGGCGACACCGCCGATGACCAGCACCAGGCCGGTGACGACCAGCCAGCTGCGCATTCCGGACAGCAGGACCACCCAGCCGATCAGTACGAACGGCCCGGTGCTCGACAGCAACTGCCAAGCACTGTTGTGCAGGAACGGCGTCGTGAGGATGCCCCACAGCCCACCGACCTCGCGGGGCCGCAGTCCGAACCGGTTCAACCCGTAGTCGTCGACGGCGTTCGCGATCTCGACGGCCCACAGCACTCCGGCGACGAACGCCATGTACGCGAGGGCACCGCCCCAGCTCTTCGGCTCGAACGGGGGCTCGTTGTTCTCGGACTTGGACGCCGGTCGCAGCCGCGGGAGCTGCGGATCGGACGACTCCTCGGCCGTGGTCACGACGTCCAGCGTAATGGCGAACCCGGAACCCGCCGCAGGGGTCGTGATGTGCGTCCCTTTGCCGCCGGGACGGTGTGCCGTGCCCGTTGCGCCCCGACCCGCGCAGAGTTGTCCGCGCTTCGCGATGCTGGGGCGACACGAAGCGCGGACAACTTCGGCATTGCGAGCCGGCAGTGGGCTCAGGCGCTGCGGCCGGTGACCACGATCCGGTGGTAGCCGGTGGCCCCGGCCGGGAACGGGTCGGCGGGGTGGACGTCTTGCACGTCGCCGTGGGCATCGAACGCGCGCACCTGGATGGTGTGCTGCCCGGGGGCGGTCGCCGTCCAGGGCAGCACCCACTGGCGCCACGTATCGGTCGACGGCACGGGCGCCAGCCGGGCGACCTGCCACTCGCCGCCGTCCACCTGCACCTCGACCTTGGACACGCCGACGTGCTGATCCCAGGCGATGCCGGCGATCGGCACCACCTGGCCCACCGGCACGCGCCCACCGGTCCGCGGGGTGTCGATCCGCGACGCCAGCCGGATCGGGCCGCGGGCCGCCCAGCCGCCTTTTACCCAGTATGCCTGTACATCGTCGAACGTCGTCGCCTTGAGGTCGACGATCCACTTGCAGGCCGACACGTACCCGTACAGACCCGGAACCACCATGCGCACCGGGAATCCGTGCTCGATCGGCAATGGCTCGCCGTTCATGCCGACGGCCAGCATCGCGTCGCGGCCGTCCATGACCACCGCCGTGGGCGACCCGATCGTCATGCCGTCCGCCGACGTCGCCAGCAGCTGATCGGCGTCGGGCTGCACGCCGGCCTCGCGCAGCAGGTCGGCCAGCGGAGCGCCGAGGAACCGCGCGTTGCCGATCAGGTTGCCGCCGACCTCGTTCGACACGCAGGTCATGGTGATCCAGCGTTCGATGAGTGGCCGCGCGATCAGCTCGTCGTAGCTCAGCGTGATCTCGCGGTCGACCAGGCCGTGGATGCGCAGCTGCCACCGTTGCGGGTCGA
>DASXYE010000455.1:0-9343 GCA_036502695.1 Jatrophihabitantaceae bacterium | reverse complement strand
AAGATCGTCCGGGCGCCACCGCCGAGGCGATAGGCGTGGGCCCCGACGTCCCAGTAGCTGAGCTGCGCCGGATCGATCCGGATGTGCACCCGCCGCGATTCGCCCGGCCGTAGCGTCACCTTGTCGAAGCCGGCCAGCGCGCGCACCGCCTGCGGTTCGGTCACCCGAGATGACGTCCCGACGTACACCTGCGGCACCGCGGCCCCGGCGCGCGAGCCGGTATTGCGCACCGACACCGAGACGTCCAGGCCACCGCCGGCACCGGCCCGCACCGACAACCCGTTGTACGCGAACGACGTGTAGGTGAGCCCGAACCCGAACGGGAACAACGGGGCCACGTGGTACGCGTCGTACCACCGGTAGCCGACGTCGATGCCTTCCGAATAGGTCTCCTGACCGTTGACGCCGGGATACCGCGATGGGTTGCCGCCCACCGGAGTCGCCTGCTCCGACGCCGGGAACGTCTGCGACAGCCGCCCACCCGGCGCGGCGTCGCCGAACAGCAACGCCGCCGTGGCCGCCGCGCCCTCCTGGCCCGGGTACCACATGTCCAGCACCGACCGGACGGACGACAACCACGGCATGGTGATCGCCGACCCGGTGTTGAGCACGACCACGGTATTGGGATTCGCCTTTGCTACCCGGGTGATCAGCTCGTCCTGATATCCAGCCAGGCTGAGCGATGGACGGTCGAGCCCCTCCGTCTCGTCGTCGTAGGCGAACACGACGGCGGTGCGGGCGTGCGACGCGGCAGTCACCGCCTGCGCGATCAAAGAACGTGTCGCGGCCAGCGTGACCCAGCCGAGCTTCACCGGCATCGGGTCCGGCCCGAGCAAGGGGTAGATGCCGAGCTGGTGCGATCCCTTCGTCAGGTGCACGGGCAACTCGGCCGGCCCGAAGCCGAACGCGCCGCCGACCGCCGAGCGGTCGTCGACGTACAGCGCGACGAGCGAGTCGTCGGCCACCGAAGCCGAGATCCGGTAGTCGCCGTCCTCGGGCACGTCGATCGTGCCTGAGTAGCCGGTATAGAGCGGCAACGTGGCCGTCCCGTCGGACGACATCGGCAGTGCCGGATCCAGCGCGGCCGAAGGGATGGGCCGGCCGAACAGCTCTCCACCCGGGCTGTACGTCACCGAACCATGCGCCCTGGTACGGATCGCGTCCAACGGCGGGGCCGCGTACGCCGGATGGCCCTTGCCGCTACCGCCGCCGCTGACCTTCGGCGTCTGGGCGGTCGGGCCGATCACGGCGATGTCACTGGCGTCCCGTCCGCGGAGCGGAAGCGTGGAACCGGTGTTGCGCAGCAGCACGGCGCCCTGCTCGGCAACCCGCTGCGCGACGGCCGCGCCGCCGGCCGGGTCACGGGTCGGCCGCGGGCGCGGATGCGGGCCGAGCAGCTTGAACCGGTCGAGCACGGTGAGGATGCGCGTCACCGACTGGTCGACCGCCGACATGGGGATCGTGCCGTCCTGGACGGCCTTCTTGAGCGCGTCGCCCAGGTAGGTGCCGTCGGGCATCTCCTGGTCGAGGCCCTTGGTGATCGAGTCGGTGGAGTGGGTGGCGCTCCAGTCGGACATCACCCAGCCGGTGAAGTGCAGCTGCTCGCGCAGGACGGTCTGCAGCAGCTCGGTGTTGCCGCACGACGGCGCGCCGTTCACCTGGTTGTAGGCGCACATGATCGCGCCGGCTCCGGCCTTGACCGCGGCCGCGAAGCCGGGCAGCTCGATCTCGTGCAGCGCCTGCTCGCCCACGTTGACGTTTACCGTGTCGCGGTCGGTCTCCTGGTTGTTCACCGCGAAGTGTTTGGCGGTCGCGATCATGCCCTGCGACTGGATGCCCGTGATGTCGGCGGCCACGGTGCGCGCGGTCAGCAGCTGATCCTCGCTGTACGTCTCGAAGTTGCGGCCGTTGTAGGGCACCCGGATGGTGTTCAGCGTCGGACCGAGCAGCACGTCCATGCCGAGCGCCCGGCCGTCCCGGCCGATGGCCGCGCCGTACTGCCGAGCCAGCGCGGGATCGAAGGCGGACGCCAGCGCGACGGGCGCGGGCATCGCGAGCGCCGGCTTGGCCATCCGGATGCCCGCCGCCCCGTCGGTCAGTCGCAGCTCGGGGATGCCCAGGCGCGGCACCCCGGGCAGGTAGCCGGACTGGCCCTGCCCGGCCGGGTCGGTGGCGCCGTGCAGCAGCGAGATCTTCTCGTCCAGGGTCAGCTGCGCGACCAAGTCGGCCACCTTCGACCGGTGTGGCCGCGCCTGCGCCGAACCGGCCGGGGCGACCACGCCGGCGATGACCACGATCGCGATGCCGATCAGGACGGTGAAGCGTCGGCGCATGAGCTGCCTCCGTATTCCAAGAACCGGAACAGGTGGTGAGCAAGCTGAACGCAGACGCTAGCACCGCGACCGACGAGAGAGAACCGCCTAAAGTCGCGGATCGACGTGCACCTTCGGACCAGGTCCCGCATCGGCGGGCCGGTGACCGGCGAGCGCGTCGGCCACCTCATCGAGGCTGATCGTGGCCGCGACGAGCGGGGTCGGATCGACGGCGCCCGACGCGTAGCCGGCGATCGCGGCGGCCAGCCCGGGGGAACCGCTGAGCAGCCCGACGGCGGTGAGGTCGTTCAGGACCAGCGAACGCGTGTCGATCCGGCTCGGCTCGCCGGCCAGGCCGATGTACACGACGCGTCCGCCCGGGCGGACGGCCGCGAGCGCCGCCGCGGGCACGGACGCGGCATTGGTCGCGTCGATCGCGGCGTCGAACGACAAGGTCGGGACGGAATCGGCGCGCCAAACGCCGGCGAACCCGAGCGTCCGAGCGAACGCCAGCGACGGCTCGTCCACCCCGATCACGTGCACCTCGGCGCCGGCTGCCATGGCGAACAGTGCGGCCAGCACGCCGATCGTGCCGGGTCCCCAGATCGCGATGCGGACGCCCGACGCAGCCGCGGCGGCCTGGGCCGCGCGCACCGCGTTCCCGCCCGGCTCGACCAGCGCGCTCGCGACCGGGTCCACCGCGGGCGGTAGCTCGAACAGGGCACCGGCCGGCACGGCCAGCTGCTCGGCCAGCGCGCCGGGCCGTCCGAGGATGCCGAGCTCCTGCCGATCCGGGCAGAGGTACCGGCGCCCGGCAAGGCACGTCGGACAAACCCCGCAGCCGAGCATCGTGTCGCCGGTGACGCGCCGGCCGATCCACGCCGGGTCGACGCCGTCGCCCACAGCGCGCACCACGCCGCACCATTCGTGCCCGATCCGGATCGGATAGTGCGACGACCCCGAGCGCAGGTAGGCCATGTCGCCGGTGAAGATCTCGACGTCGGTGCCGCAGATGCCGGCCCGCTCGACGTCGATGACGACCTCGCCGGGCGCGACGGCCGGCGGCGGGACGTCGACGACGCCGGCCCGGCCGGGTCCGGTGACGACGAACGCCCTCACGACTGGCCCGCGACGATGGCCCGGATCTCGTCCAGCCCGTCGCGCAGCACGCGCAACGGCGTGCGGTAGCCCAGCGCGCTGACGCTGATGGCTCCGCTGGGCCGGCTCGGCGAGGCGAAGAACACCGGCACGGCCAGGCACGAGACGCCGGTCTCGTTCTCCTCGTCGTCGACGGCGAAGCCCTGCTCGCGGATGGTGCGCAGCTCGCGACGCAGCTCGATCGCCGACACCTTCGTCTTGTCGGTGCGCCGTTCCAGCTCGCCGCCGCCGACCCAGGCCGCGACGGCGGCATCGTCGGGCAGCGTGTACGACAGCAGCAGCTTGCCGACCGCCGTGCAGTGCGCCGGGTTGCGTCCGCCGATGGTGGAGGTCAACCGCACCGCGCCGGTGGGCGGATCCACCTTGGCCCGGTACACGATCGAGCGACCGTCCAGCACGGCGTAGTGCGCGGTTTCGCCGAACAGGGCCGCCAGCCGTTCGAGCGCCGGTGCGACGCGCAGGTGATCCGGGCGTGCCTCGTAGTGCGCGAACGCCAGCCGCAGGAACTCATCGCCCAGCACGTACCGTCCCCGACCGTCCTGGGTGGCGAGGCCGGCCCGGCGCAACGCGGCCAGCGCCCGGTGCACCGTCGGCTTGGGACTGTCGACGGCCTTGGCCAGCGTCTCGAGCCCGATGCCCTGGCCGTGCTGGGCCAGCTCGCACAGCACGGCCAGCACCCGGTCCGCGCCGACCAGGCGAGTCCCCTCAGTCATGGTCCGGATAGTAGTGTGCTGTTCCACTTAGCTGAAAGGCATGCGGATGGCTCTGCGCAGCGCCCGCTGGTACGGCGGCAGCGATCGGGACTCCTACATCCATCGGGCCTGGATGCGCCGGGGCCTGCCGGCCGACGCCTTCGACGGCCGCCCGCACATCGCGATCGCCAACACCGCCTCGGACCTCACCCCCTGCAACATGCATCTCGACGCGGTTGCCGCCAGCGTCAAGCAGGGAGTCTGGGCGGCCGGCGGGGTGCCGCTGAACCTGCCCGTGATGTCGCTCGGCGAGACGTTGGTGCGTCCGACCGCGATGCTGTGGCGCAACCTCGCGGCGATGTCGATCGAGGAGATGCTGCGCGCCAATCCCATCGACGGCGTCGTGCTGCTCGGCGGCTGCGACAAGACGATTCCCGCCTTGCTGATGGCGGCCGCGTCGGTGGATCTGCCCGCGGTGGTCGTCCCGGGCGGGCCGATGCTGACCGGCCACTTCCGGGGCCAGCCGCTCGGCTGCGGCACCGACGTGTGGCGGCTCAGCGAGGACGTTCGCGGCGGATCCCTTACCGCGCAGGACTTTCTGGCGTCCGAGTCGGCGATGATCCGCAGCGCCGGGCACTGCAACACGATGGGCACCGCCTCGACCATGGCGTGCGTCGCCGAGGCGCTGGGCATGACGCTGCCGGGTACGGCCGGGACGCCGGCCAGTGACAGCCGGCTGCTCGAACGCTCGCACGCGACGGGCCGGCTGATCGTCGAGATGGTGGCGGCCGGGCGCCGTCCGAGCGACGTGATCACCAGCGGCTCGTTCCGCAACGCAATCGTCGCGCTGGCCACGATCGGGGGCTCGACGAACGCGGTCGTGCACCTGCTGGCCATCGCCGGACGGCTCGGCATCGAGCTGACCCTGGACGACTTCCAGGCGATCGGCGCCGACGTGCCGCTGCTCGTCGACCTGCAGCCGGCCGGGCGCCATCTCATGGACGACTTCTTCCGGGCGGGCGGCCTGCTGGCGGCGTTGCGCGAGGTGCGCGACCTGCTCGACGCGGACGCGTCGACGGTGACCGGCACGCCGTTCACGTCCCACCTGGACGACGCCCGGATCTGGGACGCCGACGTGATCCGCACACGCGCCGAGCCGTTGCAGCCGTCAGCCGGGATCACCGTGCTGCGCGGCAATCTGGCCCCCGACGGTGCGGTGATCAAGCCCGCTGCGGCGTCCCCGCACCTGTTGCAGCACCGCGGGCCGGCCGTCGTGTTCGACAGCGTCGAGGACTTGCGCGCCCGCCTCGATTCGGTCGACGTCACCGAAGATTCCGTGCTGGTGCTCCGCGGCTGCGGTCCGAAGGGCTACCCCGGGATGCCCGAGGTCGGCAACATGCCGCTGCCGGCCCGGCTGCTGGAACGCGGGGTGCGCGACATGGTGCGGATCAGCGACGCCCGGATGAGCGGCACGGCGTATGGCACCGTCGTCTTGCACGTCGCGCCCGAGGCGGCCGCGGGTGGCCCGCTCGGACTGGTCCGGACCGGCGACCCGATCGTGCTGGACGTCGCGGCGCAGCGACTGACCGTCGACCTGCCCGATGCCGAGCTGGCCCGGCGCGCGCCGTCATCCGAGACGGTGGCCGCCTACGCCGACCCGACCGGCGGCTGGGAGCGCCTCTACATCGACCACGTCCTGCAGGCCGACCGCGGCGCCGACCTGGACTTCCTCACCGGACGCCGGGGCCACGCCGTCGGCCGCGAATCCCACTAGCCGTAGGTCGCGAGGAACATGTCCACGGCGGCGTCGGCGATCTTGCGCAGCCGGGCGGGGGAGGGGCGCGTGTCCGTTCCGGCGAACATCAGCTGATTCATCGGCTGGTACATGACCAGGCCGGCGAACTGGTGGGCGGCCAGGGTCGGGTCGGCGACGTTGTGCAGCAGCCCCCGGTCGGCCAGCCCCTTCATCGCGTCTCCGATGGCCGCCAGGGTGCGTTCGAAGCCGCGCTCGTACCAGGTGCGACCGACGTCGGGGAACCGGTCGGCCTCGGCGATCACCAGCCGGCGCAGGCGCACGACCTCGGGTTTGAGCATGCCGCGCAGGAAGACGTCGGCCACCTCGCGCAGGGCCTTGCGCACGTCCGTGGCGTCGCGCAGGGCAGCCGCGGCGGCGTTGGCCAGCCCCTCGCCGACCTGGATCGTGCTGTCTTGGATGATCTCGGCGAACAGCTTCTGCTTGTCGCCGAAGTGCTTGTAGAGCGTCTGCTTCGACACCGAGGCGCGCGTCGCGACCTCGTCGGTGGTCGCCCCCAGGTAGCCGTTGCGCAGGAACACGTCCACGGCGGCCTCGACGATCGCCGCGCGGCGCTGGTCGGTGCGGCTGATCGTTTGCTGGTCCACGGTGCCTCCTGAAATTTTCTTGTTCTAAGTACTGTACAGTACAGTTCCAGTCGTAGTACGGTACCGTTCAGTTCCGAACCAGGGACGCTGAATCTGAAGCCAAGGAGACGACCATGAGCACAGTTACTTCTGCAGACGGCACGTCGATCGGCTACGAAGCGTGGGGCAGCGGCCAGCCGCTGATCTTCGTCGACGGCGCGACGGCGCACCGAGCCGTATCACCGAAGCCGGCCGAGGTGGCCGAACTGCTCGGCGACGGGTTCCGCTTGTACGCCTACGACCGTCGGGGACGCGGCGAGAGCGGAGACACCACGCCGTACGCCGTGCAGCGCGAGATCGAGGATCTGGCCGCAGTGATCGGCGAGGCCGGTGGCTCGGCCATGGTGTGCGGCTTCTCGTCCGGGTCGGTGCTGGCGCTGGACGCCGTCGCGGCCGGCCTGCCGATCACGAAGCTCGCCATGTTCGAGCCGCCGTTCGTGGTGGACGACAGCCGTCCGCCGCTGCCGGCCGACTACGTCGAGCGGCTGGACACCCTGGTCGCCGAGGGCAAGCGTGGCGAGGCTGCCGAGCTGTTCCTGACCGGCGGGGTGGGCCTGCCGGCCGAGTTCGTGCCGGGCATCAAGCAGAGCCCCATGTGGCCGGGCCTGGAAGCCGTCGCGCACACCATTTCCTACGACGGTCGCGTCATGCAGGACGTGATGCGCGGCCAGCCCCTGCCGACCGATCGCTGGAACGCGGTGACGACCCCGGTGCTGGTCTTGTACGGACAGGGCACCGCGCCATCGCTGATCAGCGCGGCGAAGGCGCTGGCCGAGCTGCTGCCCACCGCGACGCTGCAGGGTGTCGACGGCGAGCAGCACGACGTCGCCGCCGACGTCCTGGCCCCGGTCCTACAGCAGTTCGCGAAGGCCGAGTAGGACGCGATCGTCAGTACGAGAACTGGGTGATCTGGGCACCCCCCGGGGCGTAGGTCCAGCCGGTCCGCGTCGACGGATCGAGCTGGACCGACCGCTCGGCCGACGGGTTGTACGAGCCGCCGAACCCGGACTGGAAGTTGAAGCCGATCAACGTCTTGGTGACCGCACCGGTCGCGGTGTCGACTTCCTGGACCTGCCCGCTGGAGTTGCTGTCGGTGAGCAGCCCGCCGACGGCGCCGAACACGGCTCTCGGCGTGGGTGAGTTGAACACGAGCAGCGCCGTGTGGTTCGGCCCGTCGACGGCGAATCCCAGGTTGAGCTCCTGCCGCACGGCGTAGGAGTTTCCGGGGGCGAGCGTGTCGGCCGAGATTGCGGCGAGCCCGGTGGTGCCCAGGATGTTCACCGACACGGACCGGTAGGTCGCCTGGTACACCTGCGCGCCGATGCCGTCGGCGGCGAAGCCGGTCGCGCAGGCGGACACCGATCCGGACGGCGTGACCGTGTCCGAGTCGAGGTTGACCGCGGCCACGTTGGCCGCGCCGCCGAAGAAGCAGATCCAGCTCGCCCCGACGTGCGCCAGGTAGAAGAGCCCGGTGCTGGGGTCGACGTCGATCGCGGTGTACTTGCCGGGAGTGACGCCGGCCGCGTCGGCCGGGACGGGCGCGCCGAGCGTGCCGGTAGCGAGATCGACGGGTAGCACGGTGTCGGCCCGGTCGGGCTGATGCCACGCGAGCAGGGCACCGCGGTGCCGCACCGGATCGACCCGTCCGCCCAGCACCTGGTACTGCGCTCCGTCCACTGTGGACGATGCCACCAGCCGCCCGGATCGGGTGTCGAACGTCTGAACGTCGCGACTGGTCGAGGCGAGCGTGTAACGCAGCACCAGTGCACGGTGCGCGCTCGCGTCGACGCCGATCACCTCGAACCGGCTGGCCGGGTCGGCGTCGTGGGCGAGGGCGGTGCCGTAGCTGCCGGTAGCCGGACGGTACGGCAGCAGCGAGGACCCCGACGCGTCGTGCACCCCGGCCACGGAGTCCCGGCCGGCGATGCCGAAGCTGTCGACCGTGCCACCGCCGGGTACGAGCCCGTCGTTGACGACGAGCTGCGAGCTGGGTGAGGCCTGGCCCACCACGTTGCCGGACCGGTCGGTCGGCAGGACCCGCACGTTGTAGTCCATCGACGTGGGCAGGCCGAGGGCGAGCGCGTCGAGGGACGCGGTGCCCGATCGTCGGGGCAGCGGCTGGTAGAGCACCGAACCGGTGTTCACGCCGTCCTGGTCGCGGCCGTCGCCGTTCGCGTTGGTGAACGTGTTCTCCGCGTTCCACAGCGTCGGGGCGGGCGCGGAGATCTCCAGCTCGGCGCCGGCGGCGTGCCGCACGTCGCTCACGTCGTAGCGCAGCGCGAATCGCGGGGCCGCCCGGCTGACCGTCGCGGTGTGCCCGAACGTCGCGCCGGTGGACAGGGTGGGGGCATCGGGGCGTCCACTCGCCAGGTCACCACCCACCCGGACCGCGGCGAACTCGCCGTAGATCGGCTTGATGGAGTTGGAGTCCTGCGCGATGCCGATGCCGTAGAGGCCCGCCCCGCCGTGGAAGGCGCTCGCCGGCAGGGTGATCGTGCCGGTGGGATCGGTCAGGTCGACGGTGTAGCCGGCCGTGAACAGCGGCGCCAGCACGGGGTTCCAGTGTCCGACCGTCGACACGACCAGCTGCGGCTTGTTCAGCTTTCGCACGCCGGTCAGGTCGTAGCTGATCGTCACCGGCGCACCGTCGGCGATCGTGGCCGGCGCGATCGGAGCGGGGGCCTCGACGAAGGTGCCGTCGCTCGGCCCGATCGTCAGCGTGCGTTGGGTCGAGACGAGCAG
>DASXYE010000454.1:0-11839 GCA_036502695.1 Jatrophihabitantaceae bacterium | reverse complement strand
TCTGTCGCACCTCGGCCGCGGCGTTCGGGTCGGCGCTCACGGACGGGATGCGAATCAGCGCGTCCAGATCCTCGCGGACGGACGGCAGAACATTCTGGACAGCCGCGCGCAGCTCGTCGCTCATGGGGCTCCTGGGATTGCCTTGGATGGTCGGTACCGGCGAGCAGGATGCTATGTCATGGGCTGAGGTGTCCGACCGCAATTATCTGCGCTGCCCAACGACGTCAGGGTGGACAGCGGCTCGGGCTGGCCCGGCTATTGCCACCAGAGGTGGTCGAGCTCGGCCTCGACCCGGGGGACGTTCGCCCGGATGCAGGCGTCACAGATCCAGCGGCGTTCGTGCGGGCCGGCGACCGATTCGGTCGGGCCGGGTGGTCGGCCGCACAGCGCGCAGCGGGGCGCCGCGAGGGTTATCTCGAGTTCGACGATGTCGCCGTCCGGTTCGGCAACACAGGTCCCGAGGTCGGGATTGCGTAGCAGGGCCAGGACGGCGGCGTTGTCGGCCGAGACCAGAGCACTGAATCGGTGGATGCCTTCCTGACGCGCCCGCTCGGTGAGCTGAGCGACCAGCTGGGTGCCGAGCCCGCGCCCCTGCCAGGAATCGACGACGGTCACGGCGATCTCGGCCGCCTGCGGGTCGTGCGGGTGCCTGATGTAGCGGGCGACGCCGACGCCGGATCCGTCGGCGAGGCTCACCGCACCGAGCGCCTCGTGGTCGTGATGGTCGACGTCGGTGAAGTAGCGAAGTTCCGACGGCGACAGGTGATTCTTCGCGATCAGGAACCGTGACCGGCGCGAGCGGACGCTCAACCGGGCGAAGCCGTCGGCCAGCAACGCGGCGTCGGCGGGCTGCACCTGCCGGATCAGCACCGGTTGCCCGTCCCGCAGCACGACGGGCCGGGCCCACGGTCGATGCCCGGTGGCGACCTCCGGCCCCGGGGTGCGGGTCACGGGGCAGGCTGTCATTGCGAAGCCACGGCTCGTCGGCCGCGAGCAGCATGCCGAGCACGCCGGTCGGATCGCCACCCGGGCCTGACCCGCAGCCGGGCCGCCGCCGTAGCGGACGGGCGGGCTCGCCGCGCCTGCCGGGCGCTGTGCGCCTGCGCCCGAAGCGTGTTCTGCCGGTCCGCGGCCAGGGCGGCGAGGATGTAGTCGTTGGTCATCGGAATCCCCCTTGAGAGTGAACGTCGTTGCTCCTCCAACCTGGCTGGGATGTGGCCGTCGGGCATCGGTGGTCAGCACGGGTTCCGAGATCTCCGTGGTGGCCTCCGTGCCGGCCACGGATGCCCACTCGACGAGCGGCCCGCAAGCTCGCCCTGAACGGTCCACAGGTCCACAGGGGTCCTGTACAACGAAGGGCGGACAGGCGACATGACCACAATCGACACGAAGCCGGTCGACCAGGCACGACTCGAGGCGTTCGTCGGACAGGCGGTCTTCGACATGGCCGCGGCCATCTCCGGGCTGCTGCTGCACCTCGGCGATCGGCTGGGCCTCTACCGGGCGATGGCCGGGGCCGGACCGATCACCTCGGCGGAGTTGGCCGACCGCACCGGCACCGCTGAGCGATACGTCCGCGAATGGTTGTCCAACCAGGCCGCGGGCGGTTACGTCGTCTACGACGCCACGAACGGCACGTTCGAACTGCCGCCGGAGCAGGCCATGGTGGTGGCCGACGAGACGAGCCCGGTGTTCCTCGCCGGCGCCTTCGAGAGCATCGCCTCGTGCTACGTCGACCACGACGCCTTCGTGGACGCGTTCCGGACCGGCGCCGGTGTGGGCTGGCAGCAGCACGACGACCGGCTGTTCTCCGGGGTGCTGCGGCTGTTCCGGCCGGGCTATGCCGCCCACCTGGTCGACGAGTGGCTTCCCGCACTGGACGGCGTCGTCGAGAAGCTGCGGTCGGGGGCGAACGTCGCGGATGTGGGCAGCGGGCTCGGTGCGTCCACGATCATCATGGCGGAGGCGTTCGAGCGTTCGACGTTCGTGGGACTGGACCCGCACGAGCCCTCGATCGTCGCCGCGCGCAAGGCGGCCGCCGAGGCCGGCGTGGGTCAGCGGACGCGGTTCGAGGTCGGGACGGCGCAGGACCTGCCGGGATCGGGCTACGACCTGGTGTGCCTGTTCGATTGCCTGCACGACATGGGTGATCCGGTCGGGGCGGCCCGCCGTATCCGGCAGGCCATGGCGCCGGACGGCACGCTGCTACTCGTCGAACCGATGGCCGGTGACGGGCTGGAGCACAACCTGAACCCGCTGGGGCGGACGTTCTACGGGTTGTCGACGGTGATCTGCACGCCGGCGTCGCTGGCCCAGGAGGTCGGCCTGGGGCTCGGTGCCCAGGCCGGCGAGGCCCGGTTGACCGAGGTGCTGCGCGAGGCCGGGTTCGCCCACGTTCGCCGGGCGACCGAGACCCCGTTCAACCTCATCCTGGAGGCCCGGCCATAGGCGTCGCCCGCATCGCGGCCAGCGCCGCCGCGCCGCGCGCCCGGTCTGTTCCCCCGAGCAGGACGAGCGTTCGAGCCCACTGGTAGCGGCACCCGGCGGCGTCCAAGGCGGCGGCCGCGGCGCTCATCGCGTCGCGGTCGCCGCCGGGTACGTGCAGGGCCGCGGCCCGCTCGACGATGGCGGCGGCGATCGGGTTGTCGGTGGTCATCAGGCGGGCGCGACGCAGCCGATCGGCGGCATCCGGATGGCCGGCCAGTACGGCCGCCTCGGCCCACAGCGCGGCGTACCACGGTCGCCACTGGCCGGTGTACCACCGCCGGAAGTCCTCGGGCGGCGTGTCCAGCAGTTGCACCGCCTGCTCGGCGTGGCCCCGGTGCAGCAACACCAACGCGTCGAAGAACTCGCCGTAGTGCAGTTCCGACAGCGGCCGGACGGGCGATGCCACCGCGGCCACGATGTCGAGCCAGGCCGCCCGGGCCTCGTCATCGCCGCGCAGGCCGTACACGGTCGCCGCCGCATAGGCGCCGCGACCGAGGTTGCCGGCCCGGGGTCGTCCGGCTCGCTCCCAGCCTTCTCGGAATCGCTCGGCGAGGACGACCGCCGAGGCGAAGTCGCCGGCCAGCGCGGCCACGAGGATCACTCGGCCGGTGGCCAGATGGCCCTCTTCCCGGTGGAAGGGCAGGTCCCGGAGGCGTTCGGCCAGCCGGCGGGCGCCGGGCAGGTCGCCCGCCGCGATAGCGCCATCGGCAGCCATGCTGTAGGCATCGAAGAACTCGATCGCGGACCCGGCCGTCACCGGCAGCGGGGCCAGCAGCTCGATCCGCCGCAACGCGCTGGCGGCCGCGATTCGAACCTCGCCGCGACTGAGCTGGATGGATGTGAGCTGATCCAGTGCGGCGCTCTCGGTCAGCGGATCGCCCACCTGGCGAGCGAGCGTGATGGCGCGCTCGGTGAGCTCGAGGGTGACCGGATCGCCGTCGCCGCCGTGGAACGCCTCCGAGGCGAGGACGCGCGCCTCCGCCGCCGGATCGCCGACCGCGAGCATTCGGGCCCGGGTGAGCAGCTCGGTCGCCGCTCCGGCCGGAGGCGGGGTGGCCATGAGCCCGGCCGCGCGGTCGATCAACTCGGCGGCCCGCGCGAGGTCGACCGCGGCGGCCGCTCGATTACCGGCGCGTAGCGCGGCGTCCGCCGCCGCCTGGCGCAGCGCCAGCGCCTCGGTGCCGAAGTAACGCGACTCCGCCGCGCCCGCCGCGTAGTGCAGGGCCCGGGCGGCCGCGCCGTCGTCGGCGGCCAGCCCGGCCGCCTGCTCGTAACGGGCCTGTGCTTCGCCCGGCGTCCCGCGGGCGAAGCACAGTTCGGCCAGCCGGATCGCCAACCGGTACGCGTCGTCCCGCGTCCGATCGTGGGATGCCGCCCAGCGCAGCGCGCGGCGAAGCTCGTCGGCGACCCGATCGAACGCCGACCGCCAGACGCCGTTGTCGGCCGGCTCGAGGGCGCGAGCGATATCCATGCACCAGCGCAGGTGGCGCGAGCGAACCTCGGTCGACTCGTCCGCGTCGTCGCACCGATCGTCGCCGTACTGCCGGATGGTTTCCGGGGCGCGGTAGCGGGTGCCGGCCCCGTCCACGACCGGGACGAGCAGGCTCTGGTCGGCCAGCCCGGCCAAGATCGTCGGGACCTCGCCGTCGGCCACGGGCAGCCACCCCGCCACCTCGGCGGCGGCCGTCGCGGTGAACGGCGCCGCGAACACCGACACCCGCCGCAGCACCGCGCGGTCGGCCTCGTCGAGCAGCGCGTAGCTCCAGTCCAGCGTCGACCGCAGTGAACGGTGCCGATCGTCGACCCGTCGCCCGCCGGTCAGCAGCCGCAACCGGTCGGCGAGCCCGGCCTCGATCCCGTCCATGCCGAGCGACGGGAACCGGGCCGCGGCCAGCTCGATCGCGAGCGCCATGCCGTCCAGCCCGCGACAGATGCCGTCGACCCGCGCCCGGTCGGCCGCGGTGAGCGAGCTCCCGCCGGCGGCGGCGCGCGCGAGGAACAGCTGCGCGGCGTCACCCGGGCCGCCGTCGTCCGCGTCGATGGACAGGCCGGGCACCGGGAACACCCACTCGAACGGGACGAGCAGCCGGGCCCGGCTGGTGACCAGAACCGCCAGCTGCGGACTGCCGGCCAGGAGCCGTTCCAGCAGGGCGGCCACGCCGTCGAGCAGATGCTCGCAATTGTCCAGCACGAGCAGGGTCTGCCGTTCGATCAGCCAGTTCCGGACGCTGTCCTCGGCCGAGCGGCCGTGCTGCTCGCCCAGACCGAGGGCCGCGGCGATCGCCGGCGCGATCATCGACGGGTCGGTGACCGGCACGAGGTCGACGAACCAGGCGCCGTCGGCGAATCGATCTGCCACGTCGGTCACCACACTGAGCGCCAGCCGGGTCTTGCCCACACCGCCGGGCCCGACCGCGGTGACCAGCCGGTTCTCCGCCAGCGCGGCCGCCAACGCGGCCCGTTCGCTCGCCCGGCCGATGAACGACGTCAACGGCGTGGGGGCGGCGACCGCGCTCGCCGAAGCCGAGCCCGGGGCCGCCCGAAGGCTGGCCACCGCCGCCAGCGCGCGGCGATCCTCGACCTGCAGCTTGCGCAGCAACGACGAGACGTGACTCTCGACGGTACGGACGGAGATGAACAGCCGAGCGCCGATCTCGGCGTTCGTCAGGTGCTCGGCCAGCGCAGCGAGGACGTCGGCCTCACGGGCCGTCACGCCGACCTCGGACACGGTGTCCCCCCGGTATCCCACCGTCCGATTGTGCCTGGCCGAACCGCTCGGCGCTGGGCTCACGATCCGGGTTCGGTGCCGGTGACCGAGCGCCGCCCCGGATCGAGGTCGTCATTTCGGCAGTACCGGACGCGGGCCTTGCCACGCCGGACGGAAGTGGTGTAGACCACATTGGGTATTGGTCTAGACCACGTGGATCGGCGGCGGGGGTGCCTCTTGGCGCGCCGGTGGCCGCCGACCGGAAAGAGGCCACCATGTCCTTGCGTCACCCCAGATCCCGCGTCAAGGCCGTCGCCGTAGCGGCCGCCGGCCTGGCCCTGGTCGCGTCCGCGGCCACCGCGGCCACGGCGGCGCCCAGCGGCGGCGGCGGAGATGACTGCTCGGGCGGCACCGCCGCCGCCCCGCAGATCATCCCCAAGCCGGCGTCACTCACCGTCGGGAGCGGCACCTTCCGGCTCTGCGACAACGCGCGCATCGTCGTCGACAAGCACGACGGCAGCGGAGCGCGCGCCGTCGCCGACGCGCTGCGTGCCTACCTGCGCCCGGCGACCGGGTTCGACCTGCCCGTCGTCACCGACCACGCGCGCGGCGGCGACATCGCGCTGGCGCTGGATCTCAAGTCCGACCCGACCGGCGAGGGCTACCAGCTGAACGCCACGACCAAGAACGTCACCCTCGACGCCACGACGCCGCACGGTCTCTACAACGGCATCCAGACGATCCGCCAGCTGCTGCCACCGTGGATCGCGAGCCCGACCCGGCAGTCCGTCGCCTGGACGATCCCGGCCGTGCAGATCGCAGACGCCCCGCGTTACCAGTACCGCGGCGTCATGCTCGACATCGCCCGGCATTACGAGTCGCCGAGCGCGGTCAAGCGGCTGATCGACCAGGCCGCCGCGTACAAGGTCAACACCTTCCACCTGCACCTGAGCGACGACCAGGGCTTCCGCATCGTCATCAACGGGTTCCCCAACCTCGCGACGGTGGGCGGCCAGGGTTCGGTCGGCACCGGCGGGCGCACCGTCGACCCGGGCGGCTTCTGGACCCAGGCGCAGTACAAGGACGTCGTGGCCTACGCCGCCGCGCACTTCATGACACTGATGCCCGAGGTCGACACCCCGGGGCACAACAACGCGATCATCATGTCCGAGTACGGCGACACGGCGAACCCGCTGCTGAACGGCAACCCGCACGACATCAACTGCACCACCAAGAACCCGCCGCAGTGGAACTTCACCGGCGACGTCGGCTACAGCGCGCTGTGCCCTGAGAGCGAGAACACCTACACGATCCTGTCCGCGATCATCAGCCAGCTGGCCGCCATGTCGTCGAGCAAGTACTACGACCTGGGCGGGGACGAGGTGCCGACCTCGGTGCTGACCCAGGACCGCTACGCCGCGCTGGTCAATCGCGAGGGCGGCATCGTCAACGCCAACAACAAGACGGTGATGGGCTGGGCCGACATCTCCGGGCCGGGCACCGCACTCGCCCCCGGATCGGTCGCCGAGTACTGGAACCCGGACTCGGGATCCGCGCCGGGCACCGTCACCGCCACCGACGCGGTCAAGAAGGGCATGAAGATCGTGATGGCGCCGGCCAACCACGCCTACCTCGACCAGAAGTACGCGAAGGGCGTGCCGGCGTCGCTGGGTCTGACCTGGGCGTGCAACCAGGGCTGTGACGTCGACCAGTTCTACAACTGGGATCCGAGCACGTACGTCACGGGCGTCACCGACGACAACGTCATCGGCGTCGAGGGCGCGATGTGGGCCGAGACGGTCACGAACTCGAGCAACATCGAGTACATGATCTTCCCGCGCCTGCCCGCGCTGGCCGAGCTCGGTTGGTCACCGAAGGTGGAGCGGACGGCGACCTCGCCCGCGTACGCCGATTTCCTCACCCGGCTCGCCGCGCAGGGTGGTCGGTGGCAGGCGGCCGGGCAGAACTTCTACCCGACGCCGAAGGTGCCGTGGCGGCTCGACCTCGCAGCCGGCCGTCCGGACGTGGACCACGGTGAGGTGTCCGGAACGCTCGCCAAGCTGGCCGCGCCCGGCTTCAACACCGGGCAGGTCACCGTGTCGGTCGACTGGGGCGACGGCAGCACCACACCGGGCATCCTGTCCGGCGCCGTCGCCACGCCGAGCACCGTCAACGGCCTGTACGACGTGGTGAGTGACCACACGTACGCCCACCACGGCAGCCACGACGTGACGGTGACCACCACCGCCGGAGCGGCAACGGCCACCGCGCACGTGACGGTGCGCACCTAGGAGGGACGCAGGCCGGCCTCGCGCATTGCGCCCCGTATGCGCGAGGCCGGCTGCTCGGTCACGCAGCAAGCAGGCGCTCGAAGAACGAGCGGTACCGGCGCAGCCCCTGGCGCAGGTCCTCGGTGGAGACCTCCTCACCGGTGGACCAGCGTGACTCGAGCCGATCGCGCTCGTCGGCGAACATCCGAGCCAGACGCTGCATCAGGTCGGCAACCAGGGCATCGGCGTCCTGCACGGCCGATCGGGGTTCGTCCACGAACTGGGCCTGGATCTCGCGCCAGCGCAGCACGACACCCTGCAGCTCCTCACCTTCGAGCAGCTGGGCACTCGCCTCGCCCTCTGTCGGCCCGTCGGCGGCCGGCGCCGTCGGTGCCAGTTCCTGCAGCTCGGGACGCGATTCGGAGATCTGGCCGGCCGACGCGATCTGGTCGGTACTCAGCTCGCTGTCGTGAGCTGTCCGGTGCTCGGTCATCGTCCACCTCGCGGGATCGCCTGCTGCCGCTGGCCGTTGACGTCGGCCGCGTGACGAGCTTGTACGTTCGCGTGGCGCGGGTCTACGTCCGCGACGGCGCTCCGGTCCACAGCGTCACGTTCGGGCTGCAGCAGGTCGTCGAACAGGCTGCGGTAACGGAGCAGCGCCGTACGCAGGTCCTCGGTGTCGGCGCGCTCGGACCGGGCCTGGTCGCAGATCCCGTGCGCGGCGCGGTAGTTCTCCACGAGCGACGGGTGATCGACCGAGATCAGCTTGGCCTGCTCGTCGAAGTTCTCCATCGGATAGCCCCGCTCGGCCATGACGCGGTACACCAACTCGTCCGCCGCCATCACTGTCGTCGACGGCTGGTCGACGAACCGGGTCTGCAGCTCGCGCCACTCGTTGACGAACCGCGCGCGGGTGGGTTCGGCCAGCGGCCTGATGTCCAGCCGCTTGCGTTGCTTCTGCCGATCGCGCAGGTCGGCCTCGGCCGTCCGTCGGTTGTCGCGCTCCTGCACGGTGCGCTCGTACTCAGCGCCGAATCGGCGGCGCAACATGGTGGTTCGGCGTTGCTGCATCGCCATCATCACCAGCGCGACGACGACAACTGCGATGGCCACAGCGATGAGAATCCATGCCCAGGTAGCCATTGTCTCCTCCTGTGGGTCGGATGCCTGGGGGCTACCCGTCCGCACAGAGGTGTTAAACGGAGATCAAGTTTGGCCACGGTGCGGCGCGCGCGGGGCGTCGGGCCGGCTGATCGCGAGACCGTCGGGCGGGGGGCCGTCGTTACGCCTGTGCCGTCCGTGGATCGTCGTCCCGGAGCCGGCGATGTCGAAGTCGGCGAAGCCATCGAACACTGGCCAAGCCTGGTGGTCGCCGGCGTCGGTGCCGGGGCTGACGGTCAACCCGCGGCTGCCCGTCCCAGCTTTGTAGCGCGGCCAACGGATCCGCCACTGTCCACAGTGGACATTGCTCAGGCACGGCTCTCGCCCACCGTCGCGGCGACGCGCATGGATGGGATGGTTGATGACGGTTGGCGCATATTTCCCCCCAGAAATTTGCTGACCCGACGCCACCCTAACGATCAGTCGCCCTGCTCGGATACGTCCCGCGGACGTACGTCGCGAGGCGCGCAATCAGCCGGAATCGCTAGATCGTGTGCACATCGGCGGGCGCGAACCCCGCAATCTGCACATGATCGCCGAGTCAGCCCGCTGAGGCCGTGGCGCGGGCGTACCGGTCGGCGATGCGTTCGACGGCCGCGGTGAGTTCGGGGGAGTCGACCACCTCGAAGTCGACGTCCAGGATGCCGATCCAGAACGCGATGTCCTCGACCGAGCGGCCACCGAGTTGCACGAGGCAACGATCCGGCGAAAGCGCCTCGATGCTGCCTTCGGTCCACGGGCCCATCCGCGACTCGACCTCGGTCGCCGGCGCGTGCACGATCAGCCGGCCGCGCACTTTCATCTGAACCTGGCGGGTCTTCTCGGCGACGTAGCCGGCGATGTCCTCGGCCGGCAGGGCGCGGGCGGTGAAGCGGTGCCCGACCGAGCGCGGCTCGCTCACCCGGTCGACCCGGAACGTGCGCCAGTCGGCCCGCTCCAGGTCGAACGCCACCAGGTACCAGCGCCGCCCCCAGTTCACCAGCCGGTACGGCTCGACCCGGCGCTCGGTGGCCGCCCCGGCATGGTCGGAGTAGCTGAACCGCATGACCTCGCGGTCGCGCGCCGTCGCCGCGAGCAGCGCCAGCATCCGGCCGTCGATCTGCGGGCCGCGTCGCTGCCCGCCGACCCGGACGGTGTGTGACTGCAGCGCGTCGACCCGGCGGCCCAGCCGGGTGGGCAGCACCTGCTGCAGCTTGGTCAGCGCGCGCAGCGCCGTCTCTTCCAGGCCCTCGACGGCGCCGCCGGTGGTGGTGCGCAGGCTCACCGCGATCGCCACCGCTTCGTCGTCGTCCAGTAGCAGCGGCGGCATCGCGGCGCCGGCCGACAGTCGGTAGCCGCCGACGGCGCCCCGCGTGGCCAGCACGGGGTAGCCCAGCTGGCGCAGCCGCTCGACGTCGTTGCGCACCGTGCGCGTCGTCACGCTGAGCCGTCGGGCGAGCTCCGGGCCGGGCCACTCGCGCGGGGTCTGCAGCAGCGACAGCAGGTTCAGCAGTCGTCCCGAGGTCTCTGACATGAGTTCAGATTAGTTCCTCATGCGGAACGAAACGTTCCTAATGGCCTTCTAGCTTGGGTCCCGTCAGATCGAGCGAACAGATCGACCGGATAAGGGAGAACCTCCATGACGACCGTCCTCGAACGGCCTACCGACCTCGGCTCGCCCGAGCTCGACCCGCGGGCAGCAGCGCCGCGGCCGCGCGACCACACCTGGTCCGGGTTCGCCGTGGTGCTCGCGGCGATGATCATGAACATCCTCGACTCGACGATCGTCAACGTTGCCGCGCCGTCGATCCAGCGGGACCTGTCCATGTCGAGCTCGGCGCTCGAGTGGATCGCCGCGGCATACACGCTGGCGATCGCGGTCGGCCTGCTCACCGGCGGGCGGCTCGGCGACATGTTCGGCCGCAAGCGAATGATGCTGATCGGCCTGTCCGGCTTCGTGGCCTCGTCGGCGCTCTGCGCGTTCGCGTGGTCGTCCGAGTCGCTGATCGCGGCGCGGGTGCTGCAGGGCCTGGCCGCGGCGATGCTGACCCCGCAGTCGTTCGGCCTGATCCGCGACATCTTCACGCCGGCCCGGATGGGCAAGGCGTTCGCGGCGCTCGGCCCGGTGATCGGGCTGTCGACGGTGGCCGGTCCGGTGGTGGCCGGACTGCTGATCAAGGCCGACCTGTTCGGCACCGACTGGCGCGCGCTGTTCCTCATCAACCTGCCGGTCGGTGCCTTCGCCCTGTTCGTCGGGGCCCGCGTGTTGCCCGCGGGGAAGACCCGTCGGGACGGGCTGACGCTGGACTGGACGGGCACCGTGCTCATGGCCGTGGCGAGCTTCCTCATCGTGTTCCCGCTGGTGGACGGACGCTCGCTCGGCTGGCCGGCCTGGATCTTCGGCGTGCTGGCGGCGGCGGTTCCGGTGCTGGCCGCGTTCGGGGTGCAGCAGCGCCGGCGGGTGCGTGACGGCCGGACCCCGCTGATCGAGATCTCCGTGCTGCGCAAGCGGTCCTACGTGTCGGGCATCGTCTTCGTGCTGGTGTTCTTCGGGACGATCGTGGGTCTGGGCCTGACCATCGGGCTGTTCCTACAGGTCGGTCTCGGCTTCAGCCCGATGACGGCCGCGCTCTACTCGGCGGCGCTTGCGGTCGGCGCGTTTCTCGGCTCGGGCGTCGGCGCGTGGGCGGCCACCGCGGTGGGTCGGCCGATCCTGCACATCGGCCTGATGATCATGGCCATTGGTACAGCCGTCCTGTACTTCTCGCTGCGAGCGGTCGACGGTGGCGTGGGAGTGGGCGTCATCGCGCCGGGAATGGCCGTCTTCGGCTTCGGCATGGGCATGATCTTCGTGCCACTGTTCAGCATCATCATGGGCGAGATCGACGACCACGAGGTCGGCTCGGCGTCCGGCCTGCTGGAGTCGCTGCAGCAGCTCGGCGCCTCGCTCGGCGTCGCGGTGCTGGCCACCCTGTTCTTCGGCAAGATCAAGCTCGAGGACGGTGGCCCGGCTGCGGCCCGCGCGGCCGGCCGGCACCTCGTTGCCGCCGAGGACACGCTGCTGATCACCCTGGTACTGATTGGGGTCGCGTTCGCCATCGGCTGGCTGCTGCCGCGACGCGCCCGCGAGATGCGGTGATTAGCCGCGCAGCTGGGCCATCGCCGGGGCGATGTGGGCCAACTCGTCCAGCATCGTCTTGGCGGCGCCCTCGGCACCCTCGTCCGGCTCGAACCG
>DASXYE010000453.1:0-16207 GCA_036502695.1 Jatrophihabitantaceae bacterium | reverse complement strand
AGAGCGTTGGCCAGGGCCCGGCGGGCCGGGGGGACGTGCGGGTCGTCCGGGCCGAGCAGGTCGAAGTACTCGACGAGCCGGTCGCGCACCGAGTCGCGCTCGTCACCGCTCGTGCGCCGCAGCGCGGCGAGCAACCGGTTCAGCGCGCCGTCGACATCGCCCCCGGAGAACGCGTAGTCGGCGGCGGCCAGCTGCGCGGGCACATCGTCGGGGGCTCCGTCGGCCCGGGCGATCGCCGACTCGTCCAGGGCGTCGATGCGGCGCAGCAGGCCGAGCTGCCGGAGCGCGAGCGAGGCCTCGGTATTCGCCGGCTCGGCGTCCAGGATCTGCTGGTAGGTCTTGGCCGCGGTGTCGTAGTCGCCCTCGGCCAGCGCCTGCTCGGCGGCGTCGAAGCGCGGGTCGGTCGCGATCTCCGGCGCCGATCCGGCCGCGGATCCGGGTCCGGCTTCGGCGTCAGGAGCGGGGCCGGCCCCGGTGAGGTTGGCCTGCTCGGCGGCCTGGAGTACGGCGCCCACGAACTCGCGCACCTGCGGTTCGGGCAGCGCGCCCTGGAATCCCGGGATGAGCTGCCCGCCGATGACCGCGTACACGGTCGGGATGCTCTGCACCTGCAGGGCCTGGGCGATGCGCGGATTCGCCTCGGTGTCGATCTTGGCCAGCACCCACTGGCCGGCCGCCTCGGTGGCCAACCGTTCCAGGATCGGCGACAGCTGCTTGCACGGCTGGCACCAGTCGGCCCACAGGTCGATGAGCACCGGAACCTGGAAGGACCGGTCGATCACGTCGGCCTGGAACGTGGCCTCGGTGACGTCGATGACGGATTCGCCGGCCGTCGGCGCCGGGGCATCCGCGGCACGGGCCGCCGCCTCGGATCGGGCCTTGACGGCGGCCAGATCGACCGCCCCGGACAAGGCGGCGGACAGGGCCGGACTGGGCTTTTGCGCAGGGCTACCGGGACGCATGCATCCAGTCTTGCAAATAGGGTGGCCCGGTGTCCGTTCACCTAGAGCGCAATGGCCCGGTGTGGACGGTGGTGATCGATCGTCCGGACGTGCGCAACGCCGTCGACCGGGCGACGGCCACCGCCCTGGCCGAGGCGTTTCGGGCCTTCGACGCCGACCCGGAGGCCGCCGTCGCCGTGCTGTGCGGGGACGGCGGAACGTTCTGCGCGGGCGCCGACCTGCACGCCCTGGACAACCTGCTCGACCCCAACCTGGGCGCCGACGCCCCGATGGGACCGTCGCGGCTGGCCCTGTCCAAGCCGGTGATCGCCGCGATCAGCGGCCACGCCGTCGCCGGTGGCCTGGAACTCGCGCTGTGGTGCGACCTGCGCGTCGTCGAGGCCGACGCCGTGCTCGGCGTGTTCTGCCGGCGCTGGGGGGTGCCGCTGATCGACGGCGGCACCGTGCGGTTGCCGCGCATCGTCGGGCTGGGCCGGGCGCTGGACCTCATCCTGACCGGCCGCCCGGTCGGCGCCGACGAGGCGCTGGCGATCGGCCTGGCCACCCGGGTGGTCGCCCCCGGTGCGGCGCGCGCCGCCGCCGAAAACCTGGCCGCCGAGCTGGCCGCCCTCCCCCAGGCCGGCCTGCGCTCGGACCGGCGCTCGGTCTACGACGGGCTCGGCCAGCCGATAGCCGACGGGCTGGCCCGCGAGTTCGAGCTGGGCGTCGCCACGCTCGGCAGCGGCACCGACGTCGACCGGTTCCGGGCCGGCCAGGGGCGCGGCGGCCGCCCCGTAGGGTGATCGACAGTTGTTGATCACCGAGGAGACCCACCCGTGCTGCCCGACCCGAACGTCTTGCACCCGATGCCCGGCCAGGAGCGCGTGGCCCTGCTCGGGCCGCAGATCAGCTCGCCCCTGATCGAGGTCGGCGAGTTCAGCTACTACGACGACCCGGATCATCCGACCGAGTTCGAGACCCGAAACGTGCTCTACCACTTCGGCCCCGAGCGGCTGGTCATCGGCCGGTTCTGCGCGTTCGCAACGGACGTGCGCTTCATCATGAACGGCGCCAACCACCGCATGGACGGGCCGTCGACGTTCCCGTTCCCGATCATGGGCGGCACCTGGGCCGAGGACATGGACCTGCTCGTGGGCCTGCCCAGCCGCGGCGACACTGTCGTCGGCCACGACGTGTGGCTGGGGCACAGTGTCACGGTTATGCCCGGCGTGCGGATCGGGCACGGCGCCATCGTCGCGTCGGGGGCGGTGGTGGTCGACGACGTGCCCGACTACGCCATCGCCGGCGGCAACCCGGCGAAGGTGATCCGGCGCCGGTACTCCGATACCGACATCGCCCGGCTGCTGGACCTCGCCTGGTGGGACTGGCCGATCGAGCGCATCACCGAGCACGTCCGAATCATCATGTCCGGCACGGTTGATGACCTGGAGCGCGCCGCTTCCCAGGCCTAGGCCATCTGCCGTCCGCGCGGCGTCAAGGCGGCGTTCACTCGCTGCCCCTACGTTCGCCGGCATGGCCGATTCGACTCCCTCCCTCAGCCGCCGCCAGGCGCTCGGACTGCTCGGCGGCGCCGGCGCGGTCGCCGCGATCCCGCTGCTCGGCGTCACCCCCGCCGACGCCGAGGCCGCCCCCTCGCCCACCGTCCGCCCGCAGCCCGGCGGCTCGGGCGCGCCGCCCGTGCAGGGCCTGCACCTGACGTTCGGCCGCGATCCGGCCACCCAGATGGTGGCCTCGTGGATCACGGACAGTGCCGTGCGCCGGCCGCGCGTCCTCTACGGGACGTTGGAGCACGGCTTCGGTGACTGCGCCGACGCCGAGACGGTGTCCTATGTGGACGGTGCGTCGGGGCGCACGGTGTTCGTCCACCACGCGCAGATGTCGCGGCTGCGGCCCGGCACCGAGTACGCCTACGTCGTGCAGCACGACGGCGCGCATCCCGACGGCGGGGCGTTCCGCACCGCGCCTCGGGGCCGGATGCCGTTCACGTTCACCAGCTTCGGCGACCAGTCGGCGCCGCAGGTCACCTGGAAGGCCGACGGCACGGTCGGGCTGGACGCCAACTCGACCCCGGCCACCAAGGACATCGTCACCGGCATCGAGACCGTGGCCCCGCTGTTCCACCTGCTCAACGGCGACTTGTGCTACGCCAACCTCGACCTCGACCGGGTCCGCACCTGGAACAACTTCTTCACCAACAACACCCGCTCGGCGCGGTTCCGGCCGTGGATGCCGGCCGCCGGCAACCACGAGATCGAGAAGGCCAACGGTCCGATCGGGCTCGGCGCGTACCAGGCCTACTTCGCCCTGCCGTCCCGCGAGAGCGACGAGGAGCTGGCCAACCTCTGGTACGCGTTCACCGCCGGGTCGGTGCGGGTGATCGTCGTGCAGAACGACGACAACTGCCTGCAGGACGGCGGCGACGTCTACGTCAACGGCTACTCCGGCGGTCGGCAGCTGGCCTTCCTGGAGCGCGAGCTTCGCGCGGCGCGCTCCGACCGCGACATCGACTGGGTCGTCGTCGCCATGCACCAGGTGATGATCAGCTCGTCCGACGCGAACGGGGCCGACCTGGGCCTGCGGCAGAAGTACGGACCGCTGTTCGACAAGTACGGCGTGGACCTCGTGGTGTGCGGGCACGAGCACAACTACGAGCGGTCGCTGGCCGTGCGCGGCGTCGTGTCGGGCAGCGAGACGCTGACGCCGAACCCGGTGTCGTCGGCCACCGACGTCATCGACACCTCGATGGGCACGGTGCACATGGTGCTCGGCGGCGGGGGCGTGTCCGGCACGACCAACCAGGCGTTCTTCAAGGACGGCACCGCCAAGGTGATCACCGCCGTGTCGGCCACGCCCGACCCCACGTCGGGCAAGCGGGTGTCGACCTACGTGCGCGAGCAGGCCGTGTGGACGGGCGTGCGCGACCTCGACCACCCGTACGGCTTCGCGGCGTTCACCGTGGACCCAGGCCGCCACCCCGGCGACCTCACCCGGCTGAACGTCACGTACTACAACGTCAACAAGCCGCACGGCGAGCTGTCGATGTTCGAGCAGTTCACCCTGCAGCGCCGCCGCTCAGATCGTTAGGTGTACTGACCACGGACGTCGGTGACGTTGGCCGGGTGATCGTAGGTCGAGACGGCGACGATGGCCGGGGGAACCGCTCCCCGGCCCAAACGACCAGTTCCAGCCGCGAAATCTGGTCGGCTCGGCCGGGAAGCGGACTCGACCCCGCGACCGGGCCCGCTTCCCCGATGAGTTGACGAGATGCGGACGCTTGGGTTGGTTATCTCATCGGGTAGGCGGGTTGCCCGGCCGGCCGTCGTCCCCGAGATGCAACGCTCAGGCGCCCGATCGGTCTCGATCGCGGATCGCGGCCTGGATGCCGATCTGGAACCGGCTGTGCGCGCCGAGGCTGCGCATCAGCGCAGCGACGTGACGTTGAACGGTGCGCTCCGCCGTGCCCAACTGGTGGGCGATCGCCTTGTCGGTGAGTCCGGACAGCAGCAGGGTGAGCAGCCGCTGCTCGTCGATCCGGGGCGGTCGGCTCGACGCGGACGCCGGACCGGGCGGGCCGAGCCCCGGCAACGGAAGCGCCCGCAGCCACAGGCCGTCGAACAGCTTGACCAGCGCGTCGAGCAGCGCCGACGCCCGCACGACCAGGGCCGCCTCGATGGCGGCCGGATCGGTCTGCAGCGGCAGGATCGCGTACCGGCGATCGGCCAGGTAGAGGCGCATCGGCAGCGCGGGCAGGATGCGCACGTGCTCGGCCGCGGTCCAGGGCGGCGCCGACTCGGTGAAATGGTCGACGGACGCGCCCTCGCAGATCGTGCGGGTGCTCACCCCGCCGCGCAGCAACTCCGGATCGAGTGCTGGCCGGCTGTCGGTGCCGAGCGGTTTGTCCAGGCAGCACAGCTCTTCGCGGGCGGCGCGCTGGATCTGGGCGAGTTGCTGGACAACGCCGTGGTGCCCGCTGACGACCTCGACGACGGTCTCGGTGTCGGTGCTGGCCGGTCGGCGCGCATGCCGGTCGGCGAGCTCCTGCGCGCGTTCCTTGGCGCGGCGCAACCGGTCCTCGTAGTCCAGGAGCGGAGCCTCCAGAGCCACGCCCGGGTCGACCGCGGTGTACCGGGGCGGATCGTCGGCGTCGTCGGTGACCAGCCCCTTGGTCTGCAGGTCGGCGATCGTGGCGTCGAGCGGTTCGGGACGGGTCCACCAGGTGGCGAGTTCGCGGACCGCCGACCCGGGTCGGGCGATGATCTGCGCGTACGCGGCGACCTCGGCCGGGCGCAGACCGGCCGCCGCGAGGTCGTCCTCGGCCGCGTCGACGCCGTCCGCCGGAGGGGTGGCAGTCATCGCGGCTGCTGCTGACCGACGGCGAGCCAGCCGCGCCCCACCGCCTGGTAGCCGGCCTGGATCCGGGTGGTCGCGTCGAGCCGATCGAACATCTCCTTGAGGCGCCGCCGGACGGTGCGTTCGCTCCAGTCGAGCTGGGCCGCGATCGCTCGGTCGGTCAGCCCGGCCGCGAGCAGCGGGAGCAGGTCGCGCTCTTCGGGCCGCGGTGCGTCGTCCGTGTCGGGCAGGTGGGCGTGGCCGTCGTGGACCTCCAGCGGGATCGCCCGCTCCCAGTACATCTCGAACAGCGCCGAGAGCGCGTCGCACAGCACCGAGTCGTGCACGATCAGCGAGGTCTCCACGTCGTCCGGGTCGTGCTGGAGCGGCAGCAGCGCGCAGGGGTAGTCCGACAGCACGAGCTTGGTCGGCACGTCGGTGACCCGGGCCTGTTCCCCGGCGGCGATGCCGACGGCAACGTCGGCCAGCCGGCCGGGACCTTCCAGGCCGACGCGGTCGTACAACACCCGGCAGCGGACGCCCCGGCGCAGCAGCTCGGGCTCCATCGCGCTGGGCTCGTGTTCCCCCGTCGAGTACGGCGGGGCATCGCAGACCCGGATCTCCTGCCGGACGCTGCGTTCCAGATCCTCGAGACACTCGGCGATCGCCTGCCGGCCGTGCACGACCTCGACCAGGGTCCGTGGATCCGATCGCTGGCTCGCGGCCCGGAACGCCGTCGCCAGCTGCGCGGTCCGCCGGCGCGCCCGGCCGAGCTTCTGACCCGCCGCGTAGATGGCCCCGTCGAGCGCGATCTCGGGCGGGACGGCGTGATAGCGCGGTTCGCCGCTGACCAGCCGGGTGGTGAGGCCGAGGTCTTCGAGGCGGTGCAGCAGCGTGCGGGCCTGATGCGCCCACGGTCGATCCCGGACGAGGCGGTCGAGGTCGGGGGTCGAGATCGGTGAGTTCTCCAGGAGCAGCGCGTAGAGCTCCTCCTCCGCAGCGCCGACTCCCAGTACGCCAAGCACCCTTGGATCCTCGCACCCCTTCGAGCCCCGCGGCGACTGATTTACGACGCTGACGTGAACCGGCCAGAAAGGTGCCTTCCCAGCCGCCGGCCGGCGTGTCAGGGTCAGGCGGTATTCGCCTAGGAGGACGTATGAAACGGGTTTCCGCTGCCGCGTCGGTGGCCGTGCTGGTGCCGGCCCTCGCCGTGGCCGGCGGGGCGCTGCCCGCCCCGGCCACGGCCGGATCGGCGCCGGGCGCGACACCCGTGGTCGCCACGGCGACCACGGCGACCGCGGCCCGGCCGGGCACGACGGTCACCCTGATCACCGGCGACCGGGTGATCCTCGGCCCGGGCGGGGTCACGTCCGGCGTGACTGTCGTGCCGGCCACCCGGCCGGGACGCCAGGTGGTGTTCACCGCCACCCAGCTCGGCCGGGACGTCTACGTGGTGCCCAGCGATGTCCAAACGCTGGTGGGCACGGTGCTCGACCGGACCCTCTTCGACGTCACCGAGCTGGTCGCCGAGCACTTGGACGACGCGCACTCGGCCACCCTGCCGCTGATCATCGGCCGCGCGCCCCAGGGCACCACCCGGCGTGCCGACCTGACCACCGCCGTGGCGGGCGTCCGGACGGTGCGGCAGCTGGACAGCATCGACGCAGTCGCCGTCACCGCGCAGAAGTCCGACTCCGGGCTGGGCGCCGCGCTCGCCTCCACCGGGGTCCCGCGGGGTGCCGGCCCGGCGGCGACGCGGGCCGGGCTGGCGGCCGGGCCGCTGGCCGGGGTCGACCACATCTGGCTGGACCGGCGCGTCCAGGCCGCCGGGTGGGACCGCAACCTGACCCAGATCGGCGCGCCGACCGCGTGGCAGCAGGGCGCGAACGGCGCCGGCGTGACCGTCGCCGTCCTCGACACCGGCATCGACACGACCCACCCCGACCTGGTGGGCACGGTCGCGGACGAGGTCAACCTCACCGACGCCGCGACCGCGGACGACCACTTCGGGCACGGCACGTTCGTCGCCGCCACCATCGCGGGCACGGGCGCCGCCGCTGATCATCGTCGACAGGGCGTCGCCTACGGGGCCCGCCTGCTCAACGTCAAGGTGCTCGACGACGGCGGCTCCGGGGACATGTCGTGGGTGATCGCCGGCATGCAGTGGGCGGCCCAGCACGGCGCCAAGGTCGCGAACCTGTCCCTGGGGTCGTACCCGAGCGACGGCACCGACCCGGTCAGCGTCGCGCTCGACCAGATCACCGAGCAGTACGGCACCCTGTTCGTCGTCGCCGCCGGCAACGACGGCGCCGAACCGGGCACGGTCGACGCCCCGGGCACTGCCGACGACGCGCTCACCGTGGGCGCGCTCGACGCCCACGACCAGGTCGCCTCCTTCTCCAGTCGCGGCCCGCGCGTCGGCGATCACGCCATGAAGCCCGACCTGAGCGCCCCCGGCGTGGACATCGTCGGAGCCCGCGCGACCGGCACCTGGCTCGGCGACCCGGTAGGAACCGACTACGTGACCCTGTCAGGCACATCGATGGCAACGCCACACGTCGCCGGGGCCGCCGCCGTCCTCGCCGGTGCGCACCCCGACTGGTCGTGGGCCCAGCTCAAGGCCGCGCTGATCGGCACCGCAACGCCGGTCTCGGCGAACGGCTACGACGCGGGCTCGGGCGATGTGAACATCGCGCACGCATTGTCCCAGCGGGTGATCAGCGCGAGCGGTCATCTCGACTTCGGCTTCGTCGGGTACCCGCAGGCCACCGCCCGGCCGGTGGTGCGCACCACCACGCTGTCCAACACCGGGCCGAGCGCGACCACCGTGCGTCTGGCCGCGTCACTGCGCGGCGCGCCGGCGGCGATGGTGTCGGTCGCCCCGTCCTCGCTGACCATTCCGGCCGGTGGGTCCGCAACCGTCACGGTGACCGTCGATCCGCGCCTCGGCGCGAGGGGCCTGCTCACCGGCGCGCTCACCGCGACCCCGACCGGCAAGCACGGCTCGGCCCTGTCCGTACCGCTGGGTATGGTCAAGGAGGTCGCGAGCCACACGATCACGATCCGCGGTACCGAGCCGGACGGCACGCCCGCGGCCGGTGAGCTCGTCAACGTGATGAACGCGACTGACGCCAACACCTACCTGGACACGCTCGCCCTCGGCGACGACGGCACCGCCACCACCCGGGTGCCCGACGGCCCCTACGCCGTGCAGGCAACGTTTCGCCTGCCCTCGGCGGGCGGCGATGTCTTCAGCCAGCTGGCCGACCCGCAGGTCGACGTGCACGCCGACACCGTCGTCTCGCTCGACGCCCGCGACACCGTGCCGGCCTCGGCGACGGTATCCGGGCGGGCCACCCAGCCGGACATGCTCATCGCCGCCACCGACCGGGTAGACGCGACGGGCCGGCTCGGCATGGCGAACATCATCATCTTCGGCGGGGCCGGCGGTGCGTTCCGCGCGAGTCAGCTGCGGGTCCAGCCGTCGGGCGGCGCCACCGTGGGCACCTTCCACTACATCGAGCACTGGCGGCTGACCGATCCGGGCAGCGCGGTGGGGTCGGGCACCAGCCCGTTCCTGTACGACCTCGCGTTCATCACCCGCTCGGTGCCACGCGACGACACGCACGCGCTAACCCGCGCGGACACCGCCCGGCTGGCCCACGTCCGCGCCGACTACCGCAGCCTGGAAGGGCAGGCGACCTACTCCGAGGACCGGTTCGTCTTCGGCGACGGCGTCAACTCGGCCTGGAGCGGGTCCGACGGGCTGCCCGTGCCCCAGCAGCGCGACGAGTACCTCACCGCTGGCTCGGTCACCTGGCAGCAGGAACTCGCCCACTATTACGGCAACGTGGCGATCTACCTGCGCCAGGACCAGCCGTCGGGCTACCCGGTCGGCAGCACGTCCACGCTCACCCGGCTCGCGGCGCCCGCCTACCCGCAGACCCGCGCCGTCCTCGACGACACCCACCTGCAGCTGATCGTCGACAACGCCGCCGACGCCTCCGGGATGATCGGCTACGTCGAGGACGTGGAGTACCCGTCGAAGACAGTCGAGGACCTGCGGCTCTACCGCAACGATCAGCTGCTGACCGATCAACGCGGTCAGCTCGTCGATGCCGCGGTCGACCCCTCCCCGGCCCGGTACCGCCTCATCCACGACGTCAACAACTCGGCCGTCCTACCGTCGGGCGGCATCGCCCACACCGAGTGGGACTTTACGGTCGGCGGCACCACCCACGGGGCGGTGACCCCGCCGATCCTGCAGGTCGACTACCACCTCGGCGTCGGCGTCGACAACCAGGCGGCGCCCGCACGGCCCCTGACACTCGCCCTCGACGTCCACCCCCTCGACGGCGCCCGGGCGAGCGCCGTCGCCGACACCCTCGCGTGGTACTCGACCGACGGCAGCACCTGGCATGCGCTGTCCGTACGTGGATCGGGCGCCGGCCGGTACGCCGCCACGATCCCCGCGTCGGCCCTGCTCCCCGGTACGCACGTCTCACTCCGGGTGCGGGCCACCGACCACGGTGGCAACAGCATCGACCAGACTCTCACCGGCGCCGTGACGGTCGGCTCGTGACCCGGCTGAACGTCACGTACTTACGACATCAACAAGCCACACGGCGAGCTTCGGTGTTGGAGACGTTTCACTCTGCAGCGCCGGCGATCGGACCGCTAGCTAGGGCACTTCGGCGGGCTGGCCGAACGTCGCGAACAGGGCCACGTCGCGGAACGCCGTGATCCGCGCGATCTGCCCACCGGACACGGTCAGCACGTGCAGCGTGTGCGCCCGGTAGGCACCGTCGTCGTCCTGGCGATAGGCCGCGAGCGCCGGCTGGCCGTTCGCGGCCGTCGGCACGTACCGCCAGGACGCGGGTACGTCCAGGCAGCGCGACTTCAAGAAGGCGGCCACCCGGTCGCGGCCGGCGAACCAGGTCGGGATCGGGGGCATCTCCAGCTCGGCGTCGGCCCGCAGCAGGGCGACCAGCCCGGCCATGTCGCTGGTCTGCAGCGCGGTGACGTAGCGGTCCAGCAGGGCGCGCCGCTCGGCGTCGGCCGGCTCGACCGTCTCGTCCTCGACCGGCATGACGCCGGCCAGCTGGGCCCGCGCCCGTTGCAGCGCGCTGGTGACCGAGGCGGTCGTCGTGTCGAGCAGGTCGGCCACCTCGGCGGCCGGCCAGGCCAGCACGTCGCGCAGGATCAGCACGGCCCGCTGCCGCGGCGGCAGGTGCTGCAGGGCGGCGACGAACGCCAGCCGGACGCTGTCGCGCGACACGACGAGCACCGCCGGGTCGGGCGCGATCAGCGCGTCCGGCACCGGCTGTAGCCACGGCACGTCCAGCCGTGAGGCGGCCAGCGGCCGGGTGACGTCCTCGCTCGGCGGTTCCATCGACGACGGCAGCGGGCGCCGGGTGGCCTGCTCGAGCGCGGTCAAGCAGGTGTTCGTCGCGATCCGGTACAGCCAGGTCCGCAACGACGCGCGGCCCTCGAACCGGTCGAACGAGCGCCAGGCCCGCAGGTAGGTCTCCTGCACCAGGTCCTCGGCGTCGTGCACCGAGCCGAGCATCCGGTAGCAATGGGCCAGCAGCTCCGGTCGGTACGCGTCGGCCTGCCGGACGAAGTCGTCGGTGGCCGTCATGGCATTCAGGCTAGACATCGGCGGCAACCAAGTCCGGTACGTCCACCGGCGACGGCTCGGCCGCGATCCGGCGGCGACCGGGCAGGCCCAGCGCGACGCCGGCGCCCACCGCGGCGATGGCCGCCGCGACGCCCAGCGCGACCACGAAGCCGTCACCGAACTCGCGCGGGCCGGCGTAACTGCCGGCGGCCGAGAACACGGCCACCACCACGGCCACCCCGAACGCCCCGCCGAGCTGGCGCAGCGTGTTGTACGTCCCGGACGCCTGCCCGATGGCGTTGGGCGGGACGGCGCTGACCACGGCGTTCTGCGAACTCGGCATCGCCACCGAGATGCCGCTGCCGGCCAGCACGAGCGGCGCCACCAGCACCGGATACACCGCCCCGGCGTCGGCCAGCACGGCGACCAGCCCCACGCCGACCGCCTGCAGGGCCAGCCCGGCGGCCACCAGGCGCCGCAGGCCGAACCGCGCGGCCAAGGTGCCGGCCAGCGGCGCGACCGCCAGGATCGTCACCGTCCACGGCAACATGCGCAGCCCGGCCCCGAGTGGCGAGTAGCCCCGATTGGCCTGCAGGTACTGGGCGATCAGGAAGACCGAGCCATAGTTGGACGCGAACAGCAAGAACCCGATCGCGTTGGACACCGCGAACGTCCGCTCGCGGAACAGCCGCATCGGCAGCATCGGCGCGGCGGTGCGCAGCTCCCACCGCACGAACGCGATGGTCAGCGCGATCCCGCCGGCCAGCGTCGTCACCACCTCGGCGCTGCCCCAACCGGACCCATTGCCCCGCACCAGCGCCCACACCACCCCGAACGCGCCGCCGGTGACGAGCAGCACGCCGCCGATATCCAGCCGAGCTGTCGATCGGGGCGTCTCGGCGATGCGCGCCAGCACCAGCGGGATCAGCACCACCCCGATCGGGACGTTCAACCAGAAGATCCACTGCCAGGACAGCGCCTCGGCGACGGCACCGCCCACGACGGGGCCACCCACGACCCCGAGTCCCAGCAGCGCGACGAAGATGCCCATCGCGCGCGCCCGCTGCTCGGGGGCGAAGGCGGTGCTCACCAGGGCCACCGCCACCGGCATGACCAGCGCGCCGCCGACGCCCTGCACGGCCCGGGCGGCGATCAGCCAGCCGATGCTCGGCGCCAGCGCGCAGGCCGCCGAAGCCGAGGTGAACGCCGCCAGCCCGACGACGAGCACCCGGCGCCGGCCGAGGCGATCGCCCAGCGCCGACCCGGTCATCATCAGCACGGCATACGTCAGCCCGTACGCGTTGACCGTCCACTCCAGCGACTCGAGCGAGGCGCCCAGATCGGTCCGGATCGTGTTGAGCGCCGTCGACACGACGAGCGCGTCCAGCGTGATCATCAATGCGGCGATCGCCGCGAGCGTCAGCGTCCACCGTTGGCTCGGCGTCCACCGCACGTGGTTGGTCGGCACAGGGTCCTCCTCGAATCGGAGCTACACCTGTACTGACCAGCGGGCTGGTCGAAACTAATCGTCGAGCAGAGCCAGCACGGCCCGATCGAGCTCGCCGTCGTCGGCCGGACTGCGCCAGGTGGTCACCGCGCCGCGCTCGCCCAGCCGCTCGGCCACCCGCTCGCGCCCGCGGCTGATGTCCGCGGCGTTGGTGAGCACCAGCAGCCGGCCGCTGTCGGCCAGCTGGTCGAACAGCGTCTCCAGGCTGCTGCCCGAGAACGAGGTGGCCGACCCGACGTGCTTGGTCTCGATGTACAGCTCGCGGTCGCCGATCAGCAGCCAGAAGTCCGGACGGTCCCGCGACCACTCGGTGTCACGGCGGATGCGGGCGTTCGGCACGATGCGCCGCAGCGCCGCCTCGATCTCGTCGTCGTAGGCGATCGCCGCGGCCACCCGGGGTGTCTGGTCGACCTGGACGGCCGACACCATGTCGCGCACCCGTTCCAGCGACGGCTTGGCTTCTTCGGGCGCGCTGTCGATCACGTCGTCGATCTCGTTGCGGATCTGGTTCGAGATCGCGAACGCCACGCTGGCGTTGCCCCACGACAGGTTGGCCGGCCAGTGCCCGATCGCGGCCAGCAGGCAGGCCGCGGCGCCGACGACGATCGCGAGCCCGGCCGGTAAGGCCAGCCGGCCGATGAACGTCGCGACCGATCCCATTCCGATCAGGCCCAGTCCCCCGATCAGGATCATCCAGCGGACGACGGGGCTGACCTCAGGTCCCATGGGCCAGCACTCTGGCAGAGTGCAGAGAGTTACCGGCGCTCAGAACTTGACGGGCTCGCGGTACTCGCCCCAGAGCGGGCGGAACGCGTTGCAGATCTCACCGAGCGTGGCCTCGGCGCGCACCGCGTCGAGCATGGCCGGCACCGTGTTCTCGTCGTTCTTGGCGGCCTCGATCATCCGGGCCAGGGCAGCGTCCACTCCTGCTTGATCGCGGGCGGCCCGGCGGGCGGCGACCAGGTCGCGCTGCTCGAGCTCGACCTCGTGCGAGACGCGCAGGATCTCCAGCTCGTCGCCGACGTCGCCGGTGAGCACGTTGACGCCGACGACGCGCTTGTCGCCCTTCTCCAGCGCCACCTGGTAGGTGAACGCGCTGTCGGCGATCTCAGTGATGAACCAGCCGTCCTCGATGCCGCGCAGCAGCCCGGCCGTCATGGTGCCGTCGCCGCCCAGGTCGCGGATGCGGGCGAAGATCGCCTCGGCCTCCGCCTCGATCCGGTCGGTGAGTTCCTCGACGTACCAGGACCCCCCGAGCGGATCGGCGACATTGAGCACGCCGGTCTCTTCGGCGACCACCTGCTGGGTGCGCAATGCGATCTGGGCCGCCTTGGCGGACGGCAGCGCGAGCACCTCGTCCAGCGCGTTGGTGTGCAGGCTGTTCGTGCCGCCCAGCACGGCAGCCATCGCCTCGACGGCGGTGCGCACGATGTTGTTGTCCGGCTGCTGGGCCGTGAGCGAGACGCCGGCCGTCTGGGTGTGGAACCGCAGCGACTGCGCCTTGACGGTCTGGGCGCCGTACACGTCGCGCAGCCAGCGGGCCCAGATGCGCCGGGCCGCGCGGAACTTGGCGATCTCTTCGAAGAAGTCGACGTGCGCGTCGAAGAAGAACGACAACCCCGGCGCGAACTGCTCGATGTCCAGGCCGCGCGACAGGCCCAGCTCGACGTAGCCGAACCCGTCGGCCAGCGTGAACGCGAGTTCCTGCGCGGCGGTCGAGCCGGCCTCGCGGATGTGATAGCCCGACACCGAAAGGGGTTTGTAGGCCGGGATGTTGTGGGCGGTGTACTCCATCAGGTCGCCGATGAGCTTCAGGTGCGGCTCGGGAGGGTAGATCCACTCCTTCTGCGCGATGTACTCCTTGAAGATGTCGGTCTGCAGCGTGCCGTTGAGCTTGGACACGTCCGCGCCCTGCCGCTCGGCGGCCACCACGTACATGCAGAACACCGGTACGGCCGGGCCGCTGATCGTCATCGAGGTGGTCGTCGCCGCCAGGTCGATGCCGTCGAACAGCACGTCCATGTCGGCGGCGCTGTCGATGGCCACGCCGCAGTGGCCGACCTCGCCGAGCGAGCGCGGGTCGTCCGAATCGCGGCCCATCAGGGTCGGCATGTCGAAGGCGACGGAGAGGCCACCGCCGCCCTCGGCCAGGATCATCTTGTAGCGCTCGTTGGTCTGCTGCGCGTTGCCGAAGCCGGCGAACTGCCGGATCGTCCACGGCTTGCCCCGGTACCCCGTCGGGTGGATGCCCCGGGTGAACGGGAACTCGCCGGGCCAGCCGATGCGCTCGAACCGGTCGTCGGCACCGTCCGGCCCGTACAGCGGCTCGACCTCGGTGCCGGACAGCGTCGTGAAGTCGCGGTCGTCCTTGCGCGCGGCGTCGTAGCGGGCCTGCCAGCGGGCGCGGCCCGCGGCGATGTCCTCGGCGTCCATACCTCCGAGATTACTTGGACGTCCTAGTAAATTGCCAGCTGATGTGACGAGCGGCGCCCCGCCGTCACCCCGGTTTTGGTCATTCGAACGGCGGTACGCCGTCCGAATGACCAAAACCGGACCGGGACAGCGCTCAGGCCGCGGCGGTCAGCGCGGCGACCTGCTCGGCCGTCAACTGGACGCCGGCGGCCGCCACGTTCTCCTCCAGGTGGGCCACCTTGGACGTCCCGGGAATGGGCAGCATCACCGGCGAGATCGCGAGCAGCCAGGCCAGCGCCACCTGCGCCGGCGTCGCGCCGGTCGCCTTGGCCACCTCGTCGACCGGGCCGCCCGGCGCCGCCAGCTTGCCGCTCGCGATCGGGAACCACGGGATGAACCCGAGCCCCTGTGCGGTGCAGTAGTCCAGGACGTCCTGCGACTTGCGATTCGTCAGGTTGTAGAGGTTCTGCACGCTCACGATGTCGGCGATCTCGCGGGCGGCCTGGATCTCGGCGACGCTCACCTCGGACAAACCGAGCGCGGCGATCTTGCCCTCGTCCTGCAGCGCCTTGAGCTCGCCGAGTTGGTCGGCCAGCGGCACGTCGGGGTCGATGCGGTGCAGCTGCAGCAGGTCGATGCGCTCGACGCCCAGCCGGCGCAGGCTCAGCTCGACCTCCTGGCGCAGGTACTTCGGTCGTCCGACGACGTGCCACTCGTGCGGGCCGGTGCGCACGAAGCCGGCCTTGGTCGCGATGAGCACCTGCTCGGGATACGGGTGCAGCGCCTCGCGCAGGATCTCCTCGCTGACGTAGGGCCCGTACGAGTCGGCGGTGTCGATGAAGTCGACGCCCAGCTCGACCGCGCGCCGGACGGTGCGCACGCACTCGGCGCGGTCGGCGGGCTCGCCCCAGACGCCCGGGCCGGTCAGCTGCATGGCCCCGAAGCCGAGGCGGTGGATGGTCTTCCCGGCGACGGTGAACGTGCCGGAATCGTGTGCGACTGCCGTCAAAGCAAGCTCCTGACTCGAAGGGGATGCGTTGGGGCCAACAATCCGATCGTGCTCCCCCTTCCGCCGCGGGCAGGATGTGGGCCATGTCCCTGATCAAGCCACCGGCGCTGCGACCCGGCGACACCGTCGCCGCGATCTCGCTGTCGTCCGGCGCGGCCGCGGCGTTCCCGCACCGGTACGAGGCGGGCAAGCGGCAGCTGACCGAGACGTTCGGTCTGCACGTCGTCGAGACGCCGAACGCCCTGCGCGACAACGCCTGGCTGCACGACAACCCGCGGGCCCGGGCCGACGATCTGCACTGGGCGCTCAGCAACGACGACGTGGCCGGCATCATCGCCACGATCGGCGGCGAGGAGTCCATCCGCACC
>DASXYE010000452.1:0-2688 GCA_036502695.1 Jatrophihabitantaceae bacterium | reverse complement strand
CGCGTGCACGGCGCGCGCGTGAACAACCTCAAGGACGTCAGCGTCGAGCTGCCGAAACGCCGGTTGACCGTGTTCACCGGCGTTTCCGGCTCGGGCAAGAGCTCGCTGGTGTTCGGCACCATCGCATCCGAGTCGCAGCGGTTGATCAACGAGACGTACAGCGCGTTCGTACAGGGGTTCATGCCGACGCTGGCCCGACCCGAGGTCGACGTCTTGGACGGCCTGACGACAGCGATCATCGTCGACCAGGAGCGGCTGGGCGCCAACCCGCGCTCCACGGTCGGCACCGTGACCGATGCCAACGCCATGCTGCGGATCCTGTTCAGCCGCCGGGGCAAACCGCACATCGGCCCGCCCAACGCGTACTCGTTCAACGTGCCGTCGGTGTCGGCCAGCGGGGCGATCACCGTCGAGCGCGGCGGCAAGACCAAGGCGCAGAAGGCAACGTTCAACCGGCTCGGCGGCATGTGCCCGCGCTGCGAGGGCATGGGCTCGGTCAACGACTTCGACCTGACCGCGCTCTACGACGACGGCAAGTCGCTGAACGAGGGTGCACTGACCATCCCCGGCTACAGCATGGACGGTTGGTACGGCCGCATCTACCGCGGCTGCGGATTCTTCGACCCGGACAAGCCGATCGCCAAATACACCAAGCGGCAGCTGCACGATCTGCTCTACAAGGAGCCGACCAAGATCAAGGTCGACGGCATCAACCTGACCTACGAGGGGCTGATCCCGAAGATCCAGAAGTCGATGCTCTCGAAGGACGTCGACTCGCTGCAGCCGCACATCCGAGCCTTCGTCGAGCGAGCCATCACGTTCAGCGTCTGCCCCGAGTGCGACGGCACCCGGCTCGCCGCGGAGGCTCGATCGTCCAAGATCCGCGGCATCAACATCGCCGACGCCTGCGCGATGCAGATCAGCGATCTCGCGGCCTGGGTGCACGAGCTGGACGAGCCGTCCGTCGCGCCACTGCTCGGGGCGCTGCAGCACAGCCTCGAATCGTTCGTCGACATCGGGCTGGGCTACCTGTCGCTCGAACGGCCGTCCGGCACGCTGTCCGGCGGCGAGGCCCAGCGCGTGAAGATGATTCGCCACCTCGGCTCGTCGCTCACCGACGTCACCTACGTCTTCGACGAGCCGACGATCGGCCTGCACCCGCACGACATCCAGCGCATGAACGAGCTGCTGCTGCAACTGCGCGACAAGGGCAACACCGTGCTGGTCGTCGAGCACAAGCCCGAGGCGATCGCCATCGCCGATCATGTCGTCGACCTCGGCCCCGGCGCCGGTTCGGCCGGTGGCGCAGTGGTGTTCGAGGGCACTGTCGCCGGGTTGCGGCGCAGCGGCACGCTGACCGGCCAGCACCTGGACGATCGGGCCGCGCTGAAACCGGACGTGCGGACGCCGTCCGGCACGCTCGAGGTGCGCGGCGCGTCGACCCACAACCTGCGCGACGTCGACGTCGACATCCCGCTCGGCGTGCTGACCGTGATCACGGGCGTCGCCGGCTCGGGCAAGAGCTCGCTCATCGGCGGTTCGGTGTCCGGACGGGACGGCGTCGTCGTGATCGACCAGGGGGCCATTCGCGGCTCGCGGCGCAGCAACCCGGCGACCTACACCGGCCTGCTCGACCCGATCCGCAAGGCGTTCGCGAAGGCCAACGGGGTGAAGCCGGCCCTGTTCAGCGCGAACTCCGAGGGCGCCTGCCCCACCTGCAACGGCGCCGGCGTCATCTACACCGACCTGGCGATGATGGCCGGCGTGGCTACCACCTGCGAGGACTGCGACGGCAAGCGGTTCGACGCGTCGGTGCTCGAATATCGGCTCGGCGGACGGGACATCAGCGAGGTCCTGGCGATGCCGGTGACCGAGGCGGAAGAGTTCTTCGGCGACGGCGGGGCCAAGACGCCGGCGGCGCACGCCGTTCTGGCGAGGCTGGCCGACGTCGGGCTCGGCTACGTCTCACTCGGCCAGCCGCTCACCACGCTGTCCGGCGGCGAGCGGCAACGCCTCAAGCTGGCCGCGCGGATGGGCAGCGACGGCGCGGTCTACGTCCTGGACGAGCCGACCAGCGGCCTGCACCTGGCCGACGTAGAGCAGCTGCTGGCCTTGCTGGATCGGCTCGTCGACTCGGGCAAGTCGGTGATCGTCATCGAGCACCACCAGGCCGTGATGGCCCACGCCGACTGGATCATCGACCTCGGACCGGGGGCCGGCCACGACGGCGGGCGCATCGTCTTCGAAGGTTCGCCGGCCGACCTCGTGGCGTCGAAGGCGACGCTCACCGGCCAGCACCTGGCTACCTACGTCGGGACGTAGCCAGCGACTTGTCCCACCTTCGCCGCGCTCGGCCGCGGCGAAGGTGGGACAACCTCAACGCCGGTCGGTCATGATCACCCACTATCGATCGATTTCCCTCGGGTCTTGACAATTCCAAACATCTAGAGTGTTTTGGGAGTGCTAGGTCGGGATGCCACCCCACTGCCCGTTCCCCCCAGACGGGAGGCCACCGTGCTTCGATCGCCCATTCGCCGCCGCCCATTCGCCCTGCTGACGGCCGTTCTGACAACGTTGTCGGTCGCCCCTGCCACGGGGTCGGCGCAGGCCGCCGCGTCCGACAACGGTGGCTGGCAGCGCAAGACACCGCCGATCAGCACGCCCTGGACCGCCCAGGTCGGCCCGGAC
>DASXYE010000451.1:0-5523 GCA_036502695.1 Jatrophihabitantaceae bacterium | reverse complement strand
CTCGACGAGCCGGCGCAGGTCGTCGGCGTCCAGGTCGAGATCGTTCGTCGTGTCCTTGGCGTGTTTGGCCGCGTCGAGCGCCTCTTCGAAGTGTTCACCGTCGATGCCCAGCACCGTCTTGCCGAACATCTGGATGAGCCGCCGGTACGAGTCGAACGCGAACCGCTCGTTGCCGGACTGGGCGGCCAGCCCCCGCACCGACTGATCCGAGAGGCCGATGTTCAGGACGGTCTCCATCATCCCGGGCATCGAGAACTTGGCGCCGGACCGGACCGACACCAGCAGCGGGTCGTCGGATTGGCCGAGCTGCTTGCCCATGCGGTGCTCGAGGGCGGCCAGGTGCTCGCTGATCTCCTCGTCCAGTCCCTCGGGCGGGCGGCCGCTCTTGAGGTAGGACTGGCAGGCCTCGGTGGTGATCGTGAATCCCGGTGGGACGGGCAGGCCCAAGTTCGTCATCTCGGCGAGGTTCGCGCCCTTGCCGCCGAGCAGATCCTTCAAATCCTTGTTGCCCTCGGCGAAGTCGTAGACGTACTTCGGCATGACGCCCTCCGGGTTGACGACGGACCTTGAGGGTAGGCCACCGGTCCGCGGCAACACCGCGACCGACGACACAGCGTGATGTCAACCGCCCGAGTCGTCCAACTCGGCGCCGTCGGGCACCGCGCACTCGTGCCGGGACGCCAGCCAGTCGTGGGGCAGCGCCACGGCTCGGGCCCCGGTCGTCCGCCCGCGGGGCCGGCCCAGCACGTCACGCGGGAACGGCTGGTCGACGTCGAGCTTGCCCAGCCGGTCGGCGAGTTCGGTCAGCGTGCTGACACTTGCCAGCTCCGAGCGCAGGTCGCCGCCTACGCCGAATCCCTTGAGATACCAAGCGACGTGCTTGCGGAAGTCGGGCAACCCACGGTCCTCGCCCAGCCATTCGGCCAGCAGCTCAGCGTGCCGGTACATCGTGGCGGCAACCTCGCCCAGGCCGGGCAGCGCGCGCTCGGGCCGGCCCGCGAAGGCGGCAGCCAGGTCGGCGAACAGCCACGGCCGGCCCAGGCATCCGCGTCCGATCACCACGCCGGCGCAGCCCGTCTCGCGCATCATGCGCAGCGCGTCGTCGGCCTCCCAGATGTCGCCGTTGCCCAGCACCGGGATGTCCAGCAGGTCGGCCAGCTCGGCGATGGGCCCCCAGTCGGCCTCGCCGCCGTAGAAGTCCGCGGCAGTGCGCCCGTGTAGCGCGACGTAGGCCACCCCGGCGTCCTGCGCCCGCAGCGCCGCCTCGCGGTAGGTCAGGTGCTCGCGATCGATGCCCAGGCGCATCTTCACCGTGACGGGGACGGCGCCGTCGGCCGCGTCCACGGCCGCGCGCACGATCGCGGCGAACAGCTCCATCCGCCACGGCAGGGCGGCGCCCCCGCCGCGACGGGTGACCTTGGGCACCGGGCAGCCGAAGTTCAGGTCGACGTGATCGGCCAGGTCGTCCTCGACGACCATCCGCACCGCGGCGCCCACCACGGCCGGGTCGACGCCGTACAGCTGCAGGCTGCGGGGCTGCTCGTCCGGCGCGAAGCGGATCAGCCGCAACGTCTTGGGATTGCGCTCGACCAGCGCTCGGGACGTGATCATCTCGCTGACGTACAGCCCGGCTCCATGTTCACGGCACAGCCGCCGGAAGGCCACGTTGGTGATGCCGGCCATCGGCGCCAGCACCACGGGCGGATCGACGGCCACCTTGTCCGATAAGCGAATCACGGCTGCACGACCTGCAATGTCGTATGTCGGGCGATCACGTCGAAGTCCTTATCGCGATGCAGCACCGGCACGTCGTGCCGGATCGCGACCGCCGCGATCAGGCAATCGTTCACGGCACGCAGTGTCTCGCCGCCGCGCCGACAGTCGCGATACACGCCGGCGGCCGCCTCGGCATCCATCCGTGGTTCCTGTGGCAAGAACTCGCATCGGCCGAGCAGCCGCTCCCACGCCGCGACTCGCTCCGCCAGGGTCGTGCCCGCGAGTACCTCAGCCAGGACCATGTCGGTCGTCGCCGCGGAATCATCGCGCAACGCGCGGCGGACCGCATGGTTCTCGGCACTGCCCGTCTTGCGCAGGTACTCGATCCACGCCGACGTGTCGATGAGAATCATTCGTCGAACGGCACGTAGCCCGACCGGATCTCGGTAAGGTCACCTTCCCAGCCGGTGCCCTCCATCGCCAAGGCCTCTTCCTTCGTCATCGGCTCGACACGCAGCCGCTTGAGCGCGTAGTCGACGGCCGCGCGCTTGCTGCGGAAGTGGTACCGCACCATGACCGACGTAATCAGCTCATCGTCGATGTCGATGTTCGTCCGCGACATGTCACCAGCGTACACATCAAGGTGTATCGGCCGGGCGACTCCATCCGAGCTGCCGATCAGCGTCTCGCCGGCGGCGTCGACACCTCGGCCACCCGACCACCCTCGATCACGATCTGGGTGTCGTGGCCCTCCGGAAGGCCCGAATACAGCCAGTACTCCGTGCGTGATGACCGGCCGAGGCCTACCACGTGGGTGCCCCGGCGGCGCATCTCGCGCCGGTAGCCGCGCGACGTCGTCTTCGCGTGCGGCCGCCCCAGCAGTCGCCTGACGTCCCGCTTGGCCATACCCGGCGTGATCGGCGAGGTCATATCCGCACCCTGGTCAGCTCTCGTCGCAGATCTTCGGGCCGCCCTCGTCGATCACGGTGAACGTCAGCGAGGTCGACTGGTGCTTGCCGTCCTTGGACAGGTCCAGTTTGTAGGTGACCTCGGTCGAGTGCCGGTCCGACCCGGCGGCCGACTTCGAGAACTCGGCCTTGTCGACGTGCACCGTGAAGTCGCCGTTGGGTTCGTTGACGGTCTTCTTCCAGGCGGCCTTGGCCCCGGAGCAGACCAGCGTCTCGGCGTGGCCGGTGTCTTTCTTGTTGATGTCGGCGAGGTAGCACTCGGCGACTGCGCGGGCCTGCGATTCCGACGGTGGCGGCGCACCGCCTTCCGCCGCACTGGTGCCACCGCTGGCCGGCGGCGAGCTGCTCGCCGGAATCGAGCAGGCCGGCCCGGCCTGGTGATGCTTCTTGCCGGTGGTGGCCAGCACGATGCCGGTGGCGCCGCCGCCGATCACGAGAATCGCGATGATCGCGATGAGCACGTTGCGGGTGGTGTGGTTGGGCCGCGGCGGCGGTCCGAACGGCCCACCCGGCCCAGGCGGGTAGCTACCCGGCCCGGGCGGGTAACCACCCGGCGGTGGGTAGCCACCGGGCGCCGGCGGGTAGGCGCCCGGCGCGGGCGGGAAGCCGCCCGGCTGGGGTGATTGCGGCTGGGGCTGGCCGGGCTGCCCCGGCCACGGCGGTCCCGATGGCGGCGTGGTCATCGCGCCGTCTCCTTCGTCAGGGTGATTGGCAGGGTTCGACCCAGCGTGCCGTATTCGGGTGGACCGGCCGCGCCCGACCCCGTCCTGGAATCGCGCCTAGCAGCCGGGCAGGCGAGCGGCCAGGTAGGTCTCGACCTGGTCCAGGCCGATGCGCTCCTGGGTCATCGAGTCGCGCTCGCGCACCGTCACGGCGTTGTCGTCGAGGGTTTCGAAGTCGACCGTGATGCAGAACGGCGTGCCGATCTCGTCCTGACGGCGGTAGCGCCGCCCGATCGCCTGGGCGTCGTCGAAGTCGACGTTCCAGTTGCGGCGCAACGTCGCCGCCAGGTCACGCGCCTTGGGCGACAGGTCGGCGTTGCGCGACAAGGGCAGCACCGCGGCCTTGACCGGGGCCAGCCGCCGGTCCAGGCGCAGCACGGTCCGCTTGTCGACGCCGCCCTTCGCATTCGGGGCCTCGTCCTCGGCGTACGCGTCGAGCAGGAACGCCAGCACCGCCCGGGTCAGACCCGCAGCCGGCTCGATGACGTACGGCGTCCAGCGCTCGTTGCGCTCCTGGTCGAAGTAGGTCAGGTCGGCACCGGAGTGCTGCGAGTGCGTGCTCAGGTCGAAGTCGGTGCGGTTGGCGATGCCCTCGAGCTCGGCGAACTCGGTGGCGCCGAAGCCGAACCGGTACTCGATGTCGACGGTGCGCGTCGAGTAGTGCGACAGCTTCTCCTTGGGATGCTCGAAGCGCCGCAGGTTCTCCGGATCGATGCCCAGGTCGACGTACCAGTTCCACCGCTCGTCGAGCCAGTACTCGTGCCACTTCTCGTCGGTGCCGGGCTCGACGAAGTACTCCATCTCCATCTGCTCGAACTCGCGGGTGCGGAAGATGAAGTTGCCCGGCGTGATCTCGTTGCGGAAGCTCTTGCCGGTCTGCGCGATGCCGAACGGCGGCTTCTTACGCGCGGTCGTCATCACGTTGAGGAAGTTGACGAAGATGCCCTGGGCGGTTTCCGGACGCAGGTAGTGCACCGCCTCGTCGTTCTCGACCGGACCGAGGAACGTCTTGAGCATCCCGTTGAAGTCACGCGGCTCGGTCCACTGACCGCGCGTGCCGCAGTTCGGGCAGGCGATGTCGGCCAGGCCGTTCTCGGGGGCGCGGCCCTTGCGGGCCTCGAACTCCTCCTCGAGCTGGTCGGCCCGGTACCGGTTGTGGCAGTGCTTGCACTCGGTCAGCGGGTCGGTGAACGTGGCCAGGTGCCCGGATGCCTCCCAGACCTTGGTGGCCAGGATGACGGCGGAATCCAGTCCGACGATGTCGTCGCGGCTGGTGACCATCGCCTTCCACCACTGGCGGCGGACGTTCTCCTTCAGCTCGACGCCGAGGGGGCCGTAGTCCCAGGCCGATCGGGTTCCGCCGTAGATCTCGCTGGACGGGTAGACAAAGCCTCGCCGCTTGGCGAGGTTGACGACGGCGTCGTTGCGATCGGCGGCCACGGGTACTCCATAACGGTCGGTGACTGAGTCACCAGGGTATCGACCGGGCGGGCCCGGTTTCTGCGCCGCACCAGCCACCGCTCCAGCCGGTTGAACCCGAGGTGCACCAGGGTGGCCAGCGCCCAGCCGGCCAGGACGTCGACCAGGTAGTGCTCGGCCGAGTAGACGAGCGCGAACGCCATCAACAGCGGGTACACCACGAGCAGCGGCCGCCACCACCGGTTGACCCGCCGCCACACGAACAGCGTGAACAGCAGCGTGCAACCGGCGTGCAGCGACGGCATCGCGGCGACGAGATCCACGGTGGCCTGGCCCTCGTCCAGCAGTTGCTTGGCCACTGTGATGTGCAGGGCGCCCCAGCCCTGGCCGGACAGCCGCTCGACCCACGGATGGGCCCCGGCGTGCACCGGATGCAGCGCCCCGAGCAGGCCGCGCGGGCCGGCGTAGAACGGGCTGAAGTACATGCAACCGGGACTGCTAGGACCGCCGTGCACGTCAACCGACCGGCACGCCGCCGCGGCCCAGGGCGGCGCCGCTGGCAGCAGCACGAAACAGACCACACCGAGGAAGGACGTGGTGACGAAACGCGCCGCCCACTGGTGAAACGCCGTTCGCGAGCGCAGCCAGAACACGCCGGCCACCACGTAGGGCAGCAGGAAGAACGACACGTAGGTGAG
>DASXYE010000450.1:0-16503 GCA_036502695.1 Jatrophihabitantaceae bacterium | reverse complement strand
CCGTGGCTGACCACCCTGCCGGGCACCCGGCTCAGCGTCGTCCACGGAGTCATCGGCGGCCTGCACCAGGGCGGCTGCTTCGAGTACACCTCGTACTCGGCACCGTTCGACGCCTCGATCTACCGGGTGCTGGGCCGCGCGATCGTCGGCGCCCCCGCGGACGTGCTGCCCCCAGCCGGCAGCGACGGTTGTTGAGCACAGCTCATCCCCACGATGGCTTAGGACTAACTTGACGTTGCACTGAGGCCGGGCTGACCCGTCCTGGACGACCGTCGTTGTCATGACGACGCAACCCCCCGTTCGGCGCCTGCTCCGACGCGCCGCCTTGGCCGCGGCCGGCCTGGCCGCCGGCACCACCGCGCTGACCCTCACGCTCGTGTCGGCCATCAGCCGCTCGGCGGCGACGACCCCGACCACCACGACACCGGCCACCTCGACCACCGACGGCACCTCGACCGGCAGCAGCTCGAGCGGTTCGAGCGGTTCGAGCTCCGACAGCGGTTCGAGCAACAGCGGCCTCTCCGGCGGCGACCAGTCCGACACCGGCGTGGGCGGGAGCAACGGATCATGACCGCTCACGTGTACGTCACCCGCGCCTGGAGCTGCACCGTCCGGCTGGCCGTCACCGACCCCCGGGTGTTGCCCGACGCCGCCCACGATCTCGATGCGCTGCTCGACCGCATCGATCGGCTGGCCAGCCGGTTCCGCCCCGACTCGGCCCTGTCGACCGCGAACGCCAACGCCGGGCGGCCGGTGCCCGTCCCCCGGCTGCTGAGCGAGCTGGTCCGGGCGGCCCTCGAGGCGGCGGCCTACACCGACGGCGCCGTCGATCCGACCGTCGGCCTCGCGATGCACCGCATCGGCTACGACCGCGACATCGCCGCGATTCCCCAGGACGGTCCGGCGATCGCTCCGCCCACCCGCGGGCGTAGCTACCGGGACGTGCGGCTGCATCGCGAGGCCGGCCTGCTGACCGTACCCCCCGGTACGGCGCTCGACCTCGGGGCGACGGCCAAGGCGTACGCCGCTGATCACGTCGCCCGCACGCTCTACAGCCGATACGGAGTGGGCGTTCTGGTCGAGCTCGGCGGCGACCTGGCCGTCGCCGGCATCACGCCGACCGGCTGGCCCGTGCACGTCGCCGAACGCGAAGGCGGTACCGGGACGGTGGTGGTGATCGCCCAGGGTGGACTGGCGACGTCGACCACGACGGTGCGTCGCTGGCGCCGGGGTGGACGGTCCGTGCATCACGTCGTCGACCCGAGGACCGGGTTGCCGGTGGACGGCCCGTGGCGCACGGCGTCGGTGTACGCCCCGTCCGCGCTGGCGGCCAACACCGCGAGCACCGCGGCGCTCGTCCTCGGGGCGGACGCGATCACGTGGCTGACCGACCGCCGTCTCGCCGCCCGGCTGGTGAACGTCGATGGCTCGGTCACCACCACCGAGGGTTGGCCCACCGATCGCGCAACACCTGGCGGCGTCACGCCGCCGAACGTTGCGCGATCCGGAAGCAAGGTGGCGTGATGACGCTCTGGTACACCGCGCGCGGCGCCGGGCTGGCCGCCCTGATCGTGCTGACGCTGTCGACGTCGCTGGGCGCGCTGACGTCGATCAAGATCCGTTCGGCGGCAGTGCGCGTCGTGTCGCAGTACACGCACCGCGCCGCCGCCGGGCTCGGACTCGGGCTGATCATCGTCCACGTCGGGACGATCCTGGCCGACCCCCAGGCCGGCGTCGGCGCATCCGGGGCCCTCGTGCCGTTCGCCTCGTCCTACCGTCCGAACGCCGTCGCCCTCGGCTCGATCGCCGCCTACGTGTTCCTGCTGGTGGCGGCGCTCGGGCTGGCCCGTGGCCGGCTCGCCGCGTCCGCCGGCGGTGCCGCCGCCTGGCGCTACGTCCATACCTTGGCGTACGTCGGCTGGGGACTGGCCATGCTGCACGGCTGGAACGCCGGTACCGACTCGGCGCTGCCCTGGGTGCGGACGTTGTGGGTGCTGTGCCTGATCGCCGTTCTCGGCTCGGTCGCCGCCCGGCTGGCCGTGCCGTCTCGCCCGGCCGTCGTCGCGGGAGCCGTCCGATGACGGCCACCCTCGTCCCGACCGGGGACACCTGGACGATCGGCGCGCCGCGGCTGCTTGCCGGGCTCGCCCAGGACCGATCCCTCGACCTCGGCGCCCACCTGGCGACGCACGGCCCGCTGCCCGCGATCGACCGGGCCCGCCTGATCGGGCTGGTCGACGCGATCGCCCTGGCCGGGCGGGGCGGCGCCGGTTTCCCGTTCGGGGCCAAGCTGCGGGCGCTGGCCGGACCACCCCGCGAGGTGATCGTCAACGGCAGCGAGAGCGAGCCGGCCAGCCGCAAGGATCGGACGTTGCTGCGCCGCACCCCGCACCTGGCACTGGACGGCGCAGTCGCGGTGGCCGCGGCACTGGGCGGTCGGCACGTGACCATCGCCGTGCACGATCCCGCCGCGGCGGAGACACTGCGCCGGGCGATCGCCGAACGGCGGGATCCCTTGCGCATCCGGGTCGAACTCGTCGCCGGGGGCTTCGTCGGCGGCGAGGCGCGTGCGGTGCGCCGGGCCGTACGGGGCGGTCCGGCGCGCCCCCCGGGCCGGCGCGTACACCTGACGTCGCAGGCGACACTGCTCGCCAATGCCGAGACGTTCGCGCAGGTGGCCATCGCCCTGCGGCTGGGCCCGGTCCGGTTCCGCGACACCGGCACGTCGGCCGAACCCGGCACCACGCTGCTGACCGTCGGCGGTGCGGTGACCCGGCCTGGGGTGGTCGAGGCCCCACTCGGCACCCCCCTCGGCATCGTGCTGAGCGCGGCCGGGGCGGCATCGCAGCCGCGGGCGGTGATCATCGGCGGCTACCACGGCTCGTGGCACCCACCGATGCCAGGCCTGCGCCTGTCGCACGCGGACGGCCGGCTCGGCGCGGGCGTGGTGCTCGTGCTCGACGGCAACACGTGCGCGCTGGGCGAGCTGGCCCGGGTCGCGGCGTGGCTGGCCGCACAGTCGGCCGGCCAGTGCGGACCGTGCCGGTTCGGGCTACCTGCCCTCGCCGACGACGTCGCGGCGCTGCTCGTCGGCCTGCCGGCACCGGCCGCCCTGCGGCACGCGCAGGCCGTGACCGGACGCGGCGCCTGCCGCCATCCGGACGGCGCCGCCCGCTTCGTGACCTCCGCGCTGGCGGTGCTGAGCGACGAGATCGAGCGGCACCGGCTCGGCGGCTGCGGCCGTCCGGTGCTGGGCCAGCTGGCGGTGCCGGCATGAGACTCGACATCGACTGGACGCGCTGCGCCGGGCACGGCCTGTGCGCGGAGCTGCTGCCCGAGCAGATCACCCGTGACGAATGGGGATTCCCGGTGTTCGCCGGCGCGCCGATAGCACCGTCCGACGCCCGCCGGGCCGTGGCCCTGTGTCCGGCCCTGGCCCTGCGAGTGGAGCACCGATGACGACGCCGATGGCCGCCGCACTGCACGACGCGCACGAGGCCACGGTGGACGTCGAGATCGTGGTGCCGGTCTACAACGAGCAGGACGACCTGCCGCCGGCGGTGCGCCGGTTGCACGAGTACCTGCGTGACTTCCCGTTCAGCACGCTGATCACCATCGCCGACAACGCCAGCACCGATGCGACGTTGCCGCTCGCACTGGCGCTGGCCGACGACCTGCCCGACGTGCGGGTCGTCCGGCTGGCCGCCAAGGGCCGCGGCCACGCACTGCGCGAGGTGTGGGGCATGAGCACGGCGCGGGTCGTCGCATACATGGACGTCGACCTGTCCACCGACCTGGCGGCGCTGCTGCCGCTGGTGGCCCCACTGCTGTCCGGGCACAGTGACGTCGCGATCGGCAGCCGGCTATCGCGCTCGGCGCGCGTCGTGCGCGGGCCGAAGCGCGAGCTGATCTCCCGCAGCTACAACCTGTTGCTGCGGACGGCGTTGCACGCTCGATTCTCGGACGCGCAGTGCGGTTTCAAGGCGATGCGCGCCGACTGCGCCCAGGCGCTGCTGCCGCACGTGCACGACACCGGTTGGTTCTTCGACACCGAGCTGCTTGTGCTGGCCGAACGCAGCGGGCTACGCATCGCCGAGGTGCCCGTCGACTGGGTCGACGACCCGGACAGCCGCGTGCACATCGTCGCCACCGCGATGGCCGACCTGCGCGGCATCGCCCGGCTGTTGCGCGCCCTGGCCACCGGGCGGTTGCCGCTGCGCGACCTGCGCCGGCAGTTCGGACGCGAACCGATCGACCTACCCGGCGTGCCGAATCGCCTTACCTGGCAGGCGATTCGCTTCGGCGCGATCGGTGTTCTGTCGACCCTGGCCTATCTCGCCTTGTTCGTGTTGTTGCGCGGGCCGTTCGGCGCACAAGTCGCCAACTTCACCGCACTGCTCGTCACCGCCCTCGCGAACACCGCCGCGAATCGCCGGTTCACGTTCGGGGTGCGTGGCGGGTCGGGCGCGGCTCGTCATCAGGCGCAGGGCCTGCTGGTGTTCGCGCTCGGACTGGGCCTGACGAGCGGTTCCCTCGCCCTGCTCAACCACCCGTCGCGAGTACTCGAAGTGAGCGTGCTGATCGCCGCCAATCTGGCCGCGACGGTGCTGCGCTTCGTCCTGATGCGCGAATGGGTGTTCGCCACTCGAAAGGATGCTCGATGACCACCACCATCACCCCGTCCAGTCCGCCGAGTGACGGATCCACGGTTCGAGTGACGGATCCTCGGACGTCACTCGGTGGCCGAATCCGTCACTCGGCGAGCAAGCCGCATCGGTGGGGGTTGGCTGCACTGCTCACCAGTACAGCCGTCCTGTATTTGTGGAACCTGTCCGCGTCCGGCTGGGCCAACCAGTTCTACGCCGCGGCGGCGCAGGCCGGCAGCAAGAGCTGGAAGGCCTTCCTGTTCGGATCGCTCGACCAGTCCAACTTCATCACGGTCGACAAGCCCCCGGCATCCCTGTGGCTGATGGACCTGTCCATGCGCATATTCGGCACGAACTCGTGGTCGCTGTTGGTACCGCAAGCTCTGGAAGGCGTTGCGGCGGTCGCGCTGCTATACGCCGCGGTGCGGCGGGTCTCCACTCCGACGGCCGGCTTGCTCGCCGGTGCGGCGCTGGCCACGACACCCGTTGCCGCCTTGATGTTCCGCTTCGACAACCCGGACGCGCTGCTCGTCCTGCTCATGACCGCCGCGGCATACGCCACGGTACGGGCAGTCGAGAAAGCCGGCGTTCGCTGGCTGATGCTGGCCGGCGCGCTGATCGGGTTCGCGTTCCTGACCAAGATGCTGCAGGGCCTGTTAGTGGTGCCCGGACTGGGCGTCGCCTATCTCGTCGCGGCCCCGACGACGTTGCGCCGTCGCGTGCTCCACCTGCTGGCCGCCGGTGGTGCCTTGGTCGTGGCGGCCGGCTGGTGGGTGGCCCTGGTCGAGCTGTGGCCGTCCGGGTCCCGCCCGTACGTCGGCGGCTCGAACCACAACAGCATCCTGGAATTGACCTTCGGCTACAACGGTTTGGGCCGCTTGGACGGCTCGAGCAACAACGGCAACGTCGGCGGGGGCGGCGGTGGCTTCTCGTCCGGGCAGATCGGCCTGACCCGGCTGTTCGGTTCCGAGATGGGCACCCAGATCAGCTGGTTGCTACCGGCGGCGCTGGTCTCGCTCGTCGCGCTCGGGTGGCTGACCTGGCGACGACCGCGGGTGGACGGCCTGCGCGCCAGCCTGATCGTGTGGGGCGGCTGGGTGCTCGTCACCGGCGTGGTGCTCAGCTACGCGAGCGGCATCATCCACCCGTACTACACGGTGGCGCTCGCTCCGGGCATCGCGGCGCTGGTCGGCCTCGGCGTGGTGGAGCTGTGGCGGGCACGGGCCCGCTGGCCGCTCGCGGTGCTGCTGGTCGCCGCGACGTGGTGGACGTTCGAGCTGCTCGGTCGCAGTGACTGGTCACCGTGGCTGCGCTGGGTCGTGCTGCTCGGTGGGGCTCTCGCGGTGGCCTCGGTCGTGGCCATCCGCTCGACGGTGCTCGTCGCCGGCGCAGCCGCCGTGGCGCTGCTCGCCGGGCCGACCGCCTACGCGGTGCAGACGGCCGGGACGGCGCACTCCGGCGCGCTGCCGACGGCGGGCCCGGCCTCGAGCGGCGGCTTCGGCGGCCGTGGGGCGGGCGGCGGTCCGGGCGGTGGTGGACCGGGCGGTGCGCGAGGCGGCTTCGGGACGCCACCGAACGGCGCCCAAGGCGGGACCCAGGGCGGTCCCCCGACCGGCGGCGGCCAGACCGGGACCGGCGGTGGGACCGGCGCTCAGACCGGCGGCCAGACCGGCGGTGGCGGCAATGGCGGCCCGGGCGGTCTCGGCGGAGCGTCCACAGTGGACAGTGCACTCGTCACCGCCCTGAAGTCGGGCAACTACGAGTGGGCCGCGGCCACCACGGGTAGCAACGAGGCAGCGACGCTCGAGCTGGCCAGCGGCAAGGCAGTCATGGCGCTCGGCGGCTTCAACGGCACCGACCCCGCGATGTCGCTCGACGCGTTCAAGACGCTGGTCAGCCAGGGCAAGGTGCATTACTACATCGCCGATTCACGCGGCTTCATCGGCTCGACCGCCGCCAACACCTCGACGGCCTACCAGATCCAGCAGTGGGTCACGTCGACGTTCACGGCAACAACCATCGGCGGCACGACCGTCTACAACCTGGCCAGCTAACCCGATTGTGCAACTTTCGGCCGCGCCAGGCGGCCGAAAGTTGCACGATCGGGGAACTCACCTCGACAGGGCGGCCGCTACTTCGGGGATGGCGTCCAGGTAGCCGGCGAGCAGGTCGCGGGCCACCGTCACGGAATCGACCAGCGGGTGCAGCGCGAACGCCTTGAGCGCCGTGTCAGCGGAGCCCGTGGATGCCGCCTCGATGGTGAGCCGTTCGACGGCTTTCACTTGCTGCATAAGGCCGAGCTGGTGCAGATCCGGAGTGGACGCCGGCAGCGGGTGCACGCCGTCGCGGTCGACGACGGTGGGCACCTCGACCACGGCGTCGGCGTCCAGGCCGGCCACGGCCGATCCGTTGCGGACGTTGAGGATGATCTGGGCCGGCTCGTCGCGGGCGATCGCCGCCATGACGGCCAGCGCCACCTGCTCGTACCCGTCGGTCTGGGCCGGCTCGACCTCGGCCGGGCCACCCTTCGCCTCGGCCATGTACAGCGCGCTGCGCTCGTCGACGGTGCGCTGCCACACCGCCAGCGCCTGGCCCGGTTCAGCCGCGGCCGCCCGATAGAACGAGGGTTGCTGCCGCTGCAGGAACTCGCCCCGGGTAGTTTCACCCGACGTGATCGAGCGAATCGCGTCCCGCGTGAAGTAGTAGTAGTACAGGTACTCGTTGGGTATACAGCCCAGCTGCTGCAGCCACGGGACACCGAATATCTCCGCCTCTTCGACACCGGCCAGCCGCGACTCGTCGGCGAGCAGCCCGGGCAGCACGTCGTCGCCATGCACGAGAACCCGGCGCATCCAGCCGAGGTGATTCAGCCCGACGTAGTCCGGACGCAGCCGGGCCGCATCGACCCCGAGCGCGACGCCGATCCGGCGCAGCAACCCCCCGGGTGTATCGCAGATGCCGATGACCCGATCGCCCAGCACGCGCTGCATCGCCTCGGTGATCATCCCGGCCGGATTGGTGAAGTTGATGACGTACGCGTCCGGGCAGCACGCCTTGACCGCCTCGGCGATCTGCATCGCGGCCGGGATAGTCCTTAACCCATAAGCGATTCCGCCCGGGCCGGTGGTCTCCTGACCGAGCAGGCCGAGGCTCAACGCGATCCGCTCGTCCTGCGTGCGACCGGCCAGGCCGCCGACCCGGATCGCCGAGAACACGAACTGCGCCCCCTCGAGCGCGGTAGGCAGGTCGGCTGTAGATGTGACGCGAGGGGCATCGGGCACCCCCGCCGCCTGCTGGGCCAGCACCGATTCCATGACGGCCAGCCGCTCGGCGGACGGGTCGTACAGCACGACGTCGGTGACGCGCGGCGTGCCGGTGTCGCCCAGGACGGCGCGATACACCTGCGGCACGCGGAATCCGCCGCCGCCGAGGATCGCCAGCTTCACGCCTGCACCACCGAAACCGTGGCGTTCGCCAGCGCCGGTTCGTTGTCCGGCGCGTCGGTGACGAGGACGTCGAACTCGTTCAGACCGCAGACCCGCACGGTGCCTCCCATCGAGAACTTCGCCCCATCGGCGAGCAGTACCTTGCGCTGCGCGGCGGCGATCATGCCGCGTTTGATGGGGGTTTCGGCCATCGTCGTGTCCATAACGGACTGGTCGCGGCGGATGCCGCTGGTGCCGAGGAACGCGATGTCGGCGCTGACCTGGCGCAGCGCGTCCTCGGCGAGCAGGCCGACCAGCGAGCGATAGTTGCGCCGCACGCTGCCGCCCAGCACGACCAGCTCGACCTCGGCGTCGGGCAGGAACTCCTGCACGATGGCCAGGCTGCTGGTGATCACCGTCAGCGGCCGCCCGTGCAGGTACCGGGCGAAGGCCAGCGTCGTCGTGCCGATGTCGATCATGATCGTCTGGCCGTCCTCGACCAGTTCGGCCGCGGCCGCGCCCACCCGTTGCTTCGCCGCCGCCCGCTCGACCTCGATCACCCCGAACGGGGGCTCGTCGCCGTCGGTGATGATGGCGCCGCCGTGCACCCGGGTCAGCTTGCCCTCGTGGGCCAGCCGGGACAGGTCGCGCCGCACCGACATCTGCGAGACCCCGAGCTGCACGGCCAGATCGGCGACCTGCACCGACTCGCCCGAGCGCACGGCGGACAGGATCCGGCGCCGGCGTTCCGCCGCGCTAACGACCTTGACGTTCGCCCGCACGGCACCTAAGTTACCCGAACATAGCCGTGTGCGAATAGGTTCGAATGAAGCGATCCACTGATCGTTCACGTGCGGATCAGTGATCGTTCGGGTTTGATGCGGTCGGCCGAACGGGGTGCAGTCATGGCGAAGCATGCAACTCGGGTCCTGCTCGCGGTTGGGGCGTTCGTGGCGTCACTCGCGGTTGCCACCCAACCGGCAACCGCCGCGCCCGCGCCACACCGCGCGCCCGTCCACAAGATCAACGTGCTGGGCGAGTGGGCCCACCCCGACGACGACACCAGCATCGTCGGGCCGTGCGGGGTCTGGCACCAGCGTTACGGCATCACCTGCGGCATCATCCAGGTGACGCGCGGCGAGGGCGGCGGCAACGCGATCGGGCCCGAGACGGGTCCCGCGCTCGGGTTGCGTCGCGAGAACGAGGATCGCGCCGCGCACGCCCGCTCCGGCACCAACGACCTGTTCTACGTCGATCGCGTCGACTTCTTCTACAACCAGAGCGCGCCGCTGACCCAGTTCTTCTGGGACCACGACGAGACGCTGGCCCGCATCACACGCATCATCCGCGAGACCCAGCCCGACATCTACATCGGGTTCACGCCGACGCTCGCGGCCGGACACGGCAACCACCAGGAGGCCGGGCGGTTCATCTGGGAAGGCATCCAGGCCGCCGCCGATCCGAACATGTTCCCGGATCAGCTCAAGGGGCCGAACGCACTTTCCACCTGGCAGGTCAAGAAGATCTTCTCCGGCGGCTCGACGGCCGGCACCGGCGGCACCACGACTTCGGCCAATTGCACCACGGGTTTCGTCCCGGCCGCGACGAACCGCAACACCGTCGCCGGCGTGTGGACCGGCTACCCGTCGCCGTACACCTGGCCGGCCGGCAACCTGCAGGGCCAGCCCGCCGGGTCGGCGAAGACGTGGGCCCAGGTCGCCGCCGAGGGCAGTTCCGCCTACCCGACGCAGAGCCGCACGATGTATCAGGGTGTGGCCACGCCGGCGTGTCCGAAGTTCAGCATGACCGAGTCGTTCGTGCCGTTCCAACCGAACGTCGGCGCCGACGGCACCGTCGACCCTACAGCCGGGCTGGATAATTCCATCTTCTTCGGTGCAACCAAGCCCGATCCGGGCGGCTTACCGCAAGGTACCCTGCTGTACCTGACGTTCGACCGGTTCTTCAACGTGGCCGGCGACCCGTTCCAGGTGACGGTGCACGCCAAGTCCGGCAAGGGGACGCTCAAGCACGCGAACGTCGCGCTCACCGTCCCGAGCGGCTGGACGGTGAAGCCGACGAAGGGCTCACCCGAGCTGCTGGTGCCGCCGAACACCGAGGCCACCACGACGTTCACCGTCACGCCGGCGCCCGGCGCCACCGCCGACCAGTACAAGCTCGCGGCCCGGCTGACGTCCGGCGCCAAGACCGGTTACACCGACAACGTCGTCCAGATCGTGCCGCCCGCAGAAGGGCGTTTCCACCGCTGGGGGAAGTACGCCGAGTACGACCAGTGGGCCAGCCAGCTCGCCCCGGACGCGCAGAAGCTGGGTCGTTCGGCGGCGGTCACCTCGATCGGCGTCGGTGAGACGGCGCCCGTCCAGGTCGACGTGCACAACTGGTCGAATACCGCGCAGAGCGGCAACGTCTCGCTGACGCTGCCGCCCGGATTCAGCGCCGACAGCACGTCCCAGCCGTACAGCCTGGCTGCCGGTGCGGACGGGTCGGTGACTTTCCAGGTGACGAACTCCGACACCGGCCTGGCCAGCAGCAAGTCCTACCCGGTCGGCATCACGACGTCCTACGGCACCGGTGCGGCCGGCGAGACGCTCACCCTGGATCTCGTCCCGCACACGGTGATCAGCCAGGCCACCACGGCCCCGACCCTCGACGGCACCGACAGCCCGGGCGAGTACCCCGGCCCGGCGCTGGACCTTTCCTCGATCTGGCAAGGCAGTGCGTGCACGCCGGCCGGCGTCGACTGCGGTTCGAGCTCGCCCGCCGGCACCGACAACAGCACGTACGCCAAGGTCGCCTGGAACGCCGACGACCTGTACTTCTTCATCCACGTGCGTGACGACACGCAGAGCTACGCGCCGTCGCCGCAGCAGTGCGTCGCGCACTGGCTGACCGACTCGGTCGAGATCCAGCTCGATCCGCGCGGCAACTCGTCGCAGACCAACGCCGACACGTCCACCACGTTCAAGACGGGCATCTTCCCGTTCAGCAACGACCCGACCAACACGCTCGGCAATCCGACGGCGAACGGCCCGTGCTGGGAGCGCGACGCCGACAACCACCAGGGGTACTCGAACGGCCCGCTGGCCTCGACGGTGCCAAGCGCGCCGAACGCACCGGGCATGCAGGTCGTGTCGACGGCGCACTGGGTCGGCAACAACGATCCGGCCCAGCCGCACGCCTACGCCGACGGCGGCTACAACCTCGAGGTCAAGATCCCGATGGCCGACCTGCCGGCGGCCGTCGACCCGGCCCATCTCGGCCTGAACATCACGCCGTACGACGAGGACAACCAGCTGCACATCGACCAGAGCACCCGCCTCGGCTGGTCGGCGTGGGGCAGCGTGCAGTCCGATCCGTACAACTGGGGCCACGCCACCGTCGCGGGGTACACGCCCCCGCCCGGACGCTCGACGACGCCGGCCACCCCGATCATCCCGAACACGGCACTGTCCGGGACGGATTCGCCACAGACCATCGAGCAGTCCGCGCGCAACGGCGTGACCATCGCCGGGCTGCCCGCCGCGCCGCGCAACGACAAGATCCTGGCCGCCACCGCGCGCGCCGGCCACGGCCAGACCACCGTCGACCTCGTGACTAGCGGCCCCGGCACGGCGCATGTCTTCGTCTGGAAGCCCGACCAGGGCGGCTACATCCCGGTCTACAGCTCGAGCTGTACATCCGATCCGAACGAGCCCGGATTCACGCCGTGCGCGGCAACCGACGGATCCGTACCCCCGCCGTGGGGCACCGACCTCGGCGGGCATGCGCCGGGCGACAAGACGGTGCAGGTCGGCCACGCCGGAATCCAGCACCTGACTATTCCGTCGGCGGCATCGGGTACAACGGTGTTGATCTCGTACCGGACGGCGGCCAATCAGGTGCAGGCGCTCTCGGTACCGCTCCGAAAGGGATGACCATGAAGATCACCTACCTGGCGGCGGCCGTCGTCGGCGTAGCGGTGCTGGCGGCGGCCTGCACGCCCGGCAAGAAGGCCGCCAAGCCGACCGAGAAGCCGACCTCGGCGATCAGCACCGACATCGCCTCGGCCGGCAAGGTCACGCTGAGCGTCTGGGACCAGGAGGTGCGGGGTGGCCAGAACGCCGAGATCACCCAGCTGAACAAGGAGTTCATGGCCAAGTACCCGAACGTCACGATCAAGCGGAACTCCAAGTCGTTCACCAACCTCAAGGACACGCTGAAGCTGGCACTGTCCGGCCAGAACCCGCCCGACGTCGTCGAGGCCAACCAGGGCTACCCGGACATGGGCGCGTTCGTGAAGGCCGGCTTCCTGCAGCCGCTGGACAGCTACGCCCAGAAGTACAGCTGGCGTTCGCGCTACCCCAAGACGCTGCTCGACCTGAACAGCTTCGGCTCGAACGGCACGGCGTTCGGCAGCGGAACCCTGTACGGCATCTCGCAGACCGGCGAGATCGTCGGCATCTACTACAACAAGCAGAAGCTGTCCCAGCTCGGCATCAAGCCGCCCACCACCTGGGCCGATTTCGAGGCGGCGCTGGGCAAGATCAAGACGGCCGGCCAGCTGCCGATCGCCTTCGGCAACAAGGACCAGTGGCCGGCCATCCACGAGTTCGGCGTGCTGCAGGGTCAGCTGGCCGGCAAGGACGCCGTGCGCAACCTGGTGTTCGGCAAGTCCGGCGCGACGTGGGACAGCGCGCAGAACACCCAGGCCGCGACGCTGCTGCAGACCTGGGCCCGCAACGGGTATCTCAGCCCGGGCACGAACGGCCTCGGCTACGACCAGGCAGCGGCCGACTTCGGCAAGGGCACCGGCGTCTTCCTGATCACCGGGACGTGGGAGGTCGCCGACCTGCAGAAGACGATGAGCAGCAACCTCGGCTTCATGCTGCCCCCGCCGGCGTCGGCGGGCGGCTCGCCGGTCACGACGGGCGGTCAGGGCCTGGCCTGGTCGATCACCGCGAGGTCCAAGCACGCCGACGTCGCCGCCGCGTACCTCGACTTCATCACCAACGCGCACGCGGCCGACGTCATGACCCAGACCGGCAACCTGCCGGCGATGCGGCCCGCGTCGGCCCAGCCGCCGGCCGGCACTGCCCTGGCCGACATCTTCGCCGCGTGGAAGACGGTCAGCGACGCGGACGGCGAGGTGCCGTACCTCGACTACACCACGCCCAGCTTCTACGACACGCTGACCGCCAACCTGCAGAAGTTGCTCGGCGGCAAGCAGTCGCCGAAGTCCTTCCTGGGCACGTTGCAGCACGACTACAGCGACTTCCAGAAGACGAAGAAGTAGGACCCAAACCTTGGTTGTCACCGATCGGGCAACTCTCGGCCGCCCCACGCGGCCGAGAGTTGCGCGATCGAGCAGGAAACGGCGGCGGCGGTCACTGATCGCGTACCTGTACATCCTGCCGGCGCTGGCCGTCTACGGCGTGTTCCTGCTGTTCCCGCTCGGGCGCAGCGTCTGGATCTCCTTGTTCCACTGGGACGGTCTGACGCTGGCCACCTGGGCCGGGTTCTCCAACTACGTCGACATCTTCTCCGACGGCAGCCTGCGCAGCGCGTTCGAGCACGCGCTGATCCTGATCGTGTTCTACTCCGTCCTGCCCGTGTGCCTGGCCCTGCTGCTCACCATGTCGTTGTCGCGCGGCCGCATACGCGGGCGTACGTTCTTTCGCACCGTCTTCTTCCTGCCGCAAGTGATCGCCATGGTCGTGGTGGCCACCGCGTGGAGCGCGATCTACTCCCCCGACGGCGTGCTGAACAAGTTCCTCGACGCGATCGGGTTGCACGTGCTCACCCGGCCGTGGCTGGGCGACTTCTCGTGGGCCCTGCCGGCGGTCGGGCTGATCGGCACCTGGGTCGAGGTCGGCCTGTGCGTGGTGCTGTTCATGGCCGGCATCCAGAAGATCCCGATCGAGCGGTACGAGGCGGCGCGCATCGACGGGTGCGGGGCGTTGCGCGAGCTGCTCGCCGTGACGGTGCCCGGCCTGCGCGGCGAGATCGCCGTGGCGCTCACGCTGACCGTGGTCGCCGCCCTGCGCAACTTCGACCTCGTCTACATCACCACGCACGGCGGTCCCGGGACGTCCACCACCGTGCCGGCGTTCGAGGTGTACCACCGCGCCTTCGAGACCAACCAGGTCGGCTCGGCGTGCGCGATCGGGGTGACGCTGGCCGTGCTGATCTTCCTGATCACCCTGGTGATCACCCGGATCGCCGAACGGGGCGAGGCATGATCTCGCGCACCGAGCGGGTCGCCAACTACGTGATCCTGTGCCTGTTCGCCGTCATCGCGGTGTTCCCGATCTTCGGCATCATCACCTCGGCGATCTCCGCCCCCGGCGACGCCACCGGCGGGTTTTCGCTGCCGCACAGCGTCCACTGGGCCAACTTCTCCGACGCGTGGAGCCAGGGCCACTTCGGCACGTACATGCGCAACAGCCTGATCATCTCGGCCGTGGTCGTGGTGGCCGGCACGATCTTCGCCACGATGGCCGGCTTCGCGTTCGGCACGATGGATTTCGCCGGCGGCGCCGTGCTGTTCTACCTGTTCCTGCTCGGCTTGATGGTGCCCGAAGAGGCCTACGTCGTGCCGCTGTTCTACGACCTGCGCGACGCCGGCATCACCGACACCTACTGGGCGCTGATCCTGCCGCAGATCGCGCAGTCGGTGTCGTTCGGCGTGTTCTGGATGCGCACGTACTTCCGCAGCGCTCCGCCGTCGATCATCGAGGCGGCGCGCATGGACGGCGCCTCGTCCTGGACCACCTTGTGGCGGGTCCTGGTGCCGCCGGCCCGCCCCGCCATCGTCACCATGATGGTGTTGATCTTCATGTGGACGTGGAACGAGTTCCTGCTCGCCCTGGTCATGATCCCGACGAACGAGAGCCGGCGCACGATTCCGCTCGGCCTGGCGTTCTTCCAAGGACAGCACAGTTCCGACTTCGCCCTGCTGGCCGCCGGATCGGTGGTCATCGCCGCGCCGGTCGTGCTCGTGTACGTGTTCCTGCAGCGGCACTTCATCGCGGGGATGCTGTCCGGTTCGATCAAGGAGTAAGGCATGCCCGATGCGGAGTTCGACGTTTTCCTGCAAGGCACGGTGTTCTACGACGTGGTGCTGACCGGATTGCCGGCCCTGCCGGTGAAGGGCACCGAGGTGTACGCCGAAGGGATGGGCTCGGCCCCCGGCGGCATCGCCAACCTGGCCGTCGCGGCCAGCCGGCTGGGCCTGAACGTCAGCCTGGCCGCCGGCTTCGGCGACGACCTGTACGGCGAGTTCCTGTGGCGCACGCTCGAGGATCAGGAGGGCGTCGACCTGTCGCGATCGCGGCGGTTCGCCGGCTGGCACTCCCCGGTCACGGTGTCGCTGGCCGTGCAGCGCGATCGCTCGATGGTCACGCACGCGCATCCCGAACCGGTGTCGGCCGACGAGATGGTCGGCGACCCGCCCCGGGCTCGGGCCGGCGTGGCCCACCTCAACGACGCGACCCTGTCCTGGGCGGTCAAGGCCCGGGCGAACGGCATGCAGCTGTTCGGCGACGTCGGCTGGGATCCCAGCGAGAAGTGGAACCCCGACCTGCTCGATCAGCTGCAGTACTTCCACGCGTTCATGCCGAACAGCACCGAGGCCATGGCCTACACCCGCACCGAGGATCCGCGGGCCGCGCTGCTGCGGCTGGCCGACGCGGCGCCCGTCGTGGTGGTCACCTGCGGCGGGCAGGGCTCCATCGCCATCGACTCGATCACCGGCGAGGACGAGTGGGTGCCTTCGCTGCCGGTCAACGAGGTCGACGCCACCGGCGCCGGCGACGTGTTCGCCGCGGCGTTCATCCTGGGGACGCTGCGCGAGTGGCCGCTACGGCATCGGCTGGCGTTCGCCAACCTGTGCGCGGCATTGTCGGTGCAGCAGGTCGGCGGCTCGCTGGCCGCGCCGGGCTGGGGCGACCTGGCCGACTGGCTCAGCTCGACGCAGGACCGGGCGCAGACGTCGCGCGCGGCGGCGGTGTTCGCGCACAGCTACGAGTTCCTCGCCGACGTCCTGCCCGACGGACCGGTCCGGGCCGTCCGCCGCGCCAGCGCCACCATCGCCCGTACGAGCGACGCGTAGTTTGATCCGCCGGACTCGGATTTCCGGACCACCCACTCGCAAGCTCGGGGCGGATTCGAAAACCCGAGCGTGACTCCGTCACGCCCGCGTCGCGGCCGGCGGGCTCATCGCGTTGTGGTCCAGAAGTTGTCCGCGCGTCACGACGTCCTAGCGACGCCAAGCGCGGACAACTTCGGACGCGCGCCTCCGTTCCATGATCAAGAGTGGAAAGTGGTCGGTATGGCAGCCACTTTCCACTCTTGATCATGACCTGGTGCGCCGTACCTGCCGAGTCGACCCGGTGGTGATCAACTGCCCGTCAGCTGCTGATATCGCGAGCTGGCGG
>DASXYE010000449.1:0-6571 GCA_036502695.1 Jatrophihabitantaceae bacterium | reverse complement strand
GCCGCCCTGGGTCCTAGACAAGCGCCACGCCCGGCAAAAGGTCTGGGGGCTAGACCGTTAGGTATCGGCGGGCCTACCATCCCGACACCGCGCAGGGCGTCGCGAAACCTCGACGCCACCGTCGGAGCGCGGCGACCACGGGTCGGGGACCCGAGGAGGACGTTGTGACTCTGGGACGCGAGTCGGGCGCCGCCGTGCTGGGCCGGGCCGAACTCGACGACGTCCTCGCCCAGGTACCGCAGTTCGCCGGTCGCAGGTACCGCTACGAGCCGATCGCGGGCGGGCTGACCAACCGGCTGTACAAGGTCAGTGCGGACGGCGTTCCCCCCGTCGCGGTCCGGCTGGCCGGCGGCAAGAGCGCCCTGCTGGCGATCGACCGCGCGGCGGAGTCCCGCAACATCGAGGCCGCGGCCCGGGCCGGCGTCGGACCGCGCGTGCTCATCGCCGACCCGGCCAACGGCAGCTCCGTCGTCGAATGGATCGACGGGCACACCTTCGAACCGGCCGAGCTCGACGACGAACGTCAGCTCACCCGCATCGCCGCCCTGTGCCGGCACCTGCACGCAGCTTCGCCATTCGGCAACGACTTCGACATGTTCGTCGTGCAGCGTGGCTACCTCGACGTCGTTCGCCAACACGGGTTCCGGCTACCGCCGCGGTACCTCGAGTTCGAGCCGCAGGTGGCCCGCATCCGGTCCGCCCTGGGTACGACCCGTACGACACCGGTGCCGTGCCACAACGACCTGCTCGCCGGCAACATCCTCGACGACGGGATCCGCCTGTGGTTCATCGACTACGAGTACTCCGGCAACAACGATCCATGCTTCGAACTCGGCAACATCTGGAGCGAGGCGACGCTGCCGCCGGATCGGCTCGATCAGCTCGTCACCGCGTACTACGGCTACCGATCCGCCGCCAAGATCGCCCGTGCCCGGCTGCTCGCCCTGATGTCCCAGTACGGCTGGACGTTGTGGGCGTCCATCCAAGACGCCGTCAGCACTGCGGACTTCGACTTCTGGTCCTGGGGCCTGGAGAAGTACGACCGGGCCGTCGCCGAGTTCGACGGGCCGGATCTCGCGCGGCTGATCGACGAGGTTCAGCAACCCGATCGACCGCCCCATCGTCTGACCGATCGCTCACGAGGGAGCTAGCGACGTGACTGCCACCCCGACCCTGACCGCGGATGAGCAACGACTGGCCGAGCTGGGCTACAAGCAGGAACTGAACCGCTCGTGGTCGGGGTTCTCCAACTTCGCGATCTCGTTCTCGATCATCTCGATCCTGGCCGGCTGCTTCACGACGTTCGGGGTCGGCTGGAACAACGGCGGGCCGGCCGCGATCGCCTGGGGCTGGCCGATCGCCTCGGCCTTCATCCTGGTGATCGGGTTGTGCATGTCCGAGCTGGTATCGGCCTTCCCGACGTCGGGCGGCATCTACTGGTGGGCGTCCAAGCTGGGCGGGCCCAAGGCCGGCTACTACACCGGCTGGCTCAATCTGATCGGCCTGCTGGCGATCGACGCGTCGGTGGCCTACGGCTGCGCGACGTTCTTCGATCTGACGCTGGACACCTACAGCACCTCGTGGGCCAAGGGCTACAGCCTGACCCGGGTATTCGTGATCTTCGTGATCGTCCTGGCCTTGGCCGCCCTGGTGAACATCTTCTCCAGCAAGTTGCTGGCGATGCTGAACAACATCTCGGTGTGGTGGCACGTCGCCGGGGCGAGCGCGATCGTGCTGATCCTGATCTTCGCGCCCAGCCACCACGCCAGCCTGTCGTCGGTGTTCTCGCACACAGTCAACAACACCGGCTTCTTCGGTGGGCACACCAGCGGAGTCGGGTTCCTACTTGGAGTCATCCCGCTCTCGGTCATCCTGACCCAGTACACGATCACCGGGTACGACGCGTCGGCGCACCTGTCCGAGGAGACGCACAGCGCGGCCGACTCGGCGGCGAAGGGAATCTGGCGGTCGATCTTCTACTCGGCGATCGGCGGCTGGATCCTGCTGCTCGCCTTCCTGTTCGCGGTGCGGGACGAGACCGGGGTGACGTCCGGCGGTGCCGGGTTCACCGGTGGCAGCGTCGCGATCATCTTCAACCAGGCCCTGACCACCAACGGAGCGAGCCTCGTGCTGGCCATCGCAACGGTCGGGCAGTTCTTCTGCACCGTCGCCTGCATGACGAGCACGACGCGGATGCTGTTCGCGTTCAGCCGGGACGGGGCCGTGCCGGGCGGGCAGTACTGGTCGAAGCTGAACAAGAATCGCGTTCCGGTGTATGGCGTTCTGATCTCCGTGGTGGTCGCGATCATCCTGACCTTGCCGGCGATCGTGACGGTCAACATCCCGGTCGGCGACGAGCTCGTGCCGTCACCGGTCGCGTTCTTCGCCGTCGTATCCATCGGGGTGATCGGCCTCTACGTCGCCTTCGCGATTCCGATCTTCCTTCGTTGGCGGGCCGGCAGCCGTTTCCAGCCGGGCGGATGGACCCTGGGTTCCAAGTACAAATGGATGTGCATCGTCGCCGTCGTCGAGATCGCGGTGACCTCGTTCATCGCGATCTTGCCGACCTCCGCGGCGGGGGCGCCCTGGTACAAGGGATTCGGCTGGGCCAACCTGAAGTTCGTCAACTACACGCCGATCGTCGTCGGCGGCTCGCTACTCGCGCTGTGGCTGGGCTGGCACCTGTCGGCGAAGAAGTGGTTCACCGGGCCGAAGACCACGATCGACCTGCCCGAGGGTATGTCCGCCGCGGACGAGATCCGGCTCGAACACCACGGCGCGAGCGGGCATGCGGGCGCCGGCACCCATCCCGACGAACCGACCCCGGCCGGCGCGAACTGAGCGCCTCCCGAGAGGCCACAGCAGGAGGGGCGACCGGGCAATCCGGCCACCCCTCCAGGTGCGCTAGAGGTACTACCGGTGCGACCCACCGCTGGCAGAACCCCAGTAAGAGGTCGCGTCGGTCACCCGGATCCGGTACGTCGCCTTCGACGGCGCCTTGATCACGCCACTCACCCGGCCCGCCGAGCTCGTGTGGCCGTAGCCGACGGTGCCCCAGGTCTTGGTCGAGGGGTTGTACCGCTGGAAGGCCAGCAGGCGGTTGACGTACGGGACGTACTTGGTGCCGGTGAAGCGCCGGAGCAACGCGGTGATCTTGACCGTCGAGCCGTGGCGCGAGGTTGCGATTCCGGCCATGGTGCCGTAGCGCACATCCGTGGTCGGCAACGGACCCCAGGTGTGGATCTCCTCGCCGGCCTCCTTGCACCCGATGCTGGGATCCTCGTTGCACGTGGACCCGTTGTTGCCCTTGATGCGGTACTTACCGACGGGCGGGTAGTCGCTCCCCCGGAAGTCGATCACCGAGTTGCTGTTGGCCTTGTTCCAGCCGAGCGCATCCCAGAAGTGCCCGCCGGAGTTGTCGAGTTCGGCGACCGCGACGTACACGCCGGGGTTGCCACAGCCGCTGAGCTTGTACGCGTACTTGTTGTGCAGGGCGCCGATCTTGACCTTGCCGGGCGATTGGATCGTGACCGTGCAGTCGGCGCGCTTCGCGGCGGCCGGAGCCCCGGGCGTCGCGGAGGCGGTAGTGGTGGTCGCCATCGCCGCGATCGCGCCGACTCCGATCGCCACTGCGGCGACCTTTCGCATACTCATTTCCTGAAGTCTCCTTGGGTTCCGCGGATCTCCCCCGACCCGCTCTGGCCGTTCGGTCGATTTCGACGCTATTGACCAAGCCAGCTGGGCGGACCCGTAGAACCACCTAGATCCACTGCGGGTACTACGTGGATTGCCCCTGCCCTTCAGGGCAAGGCCCTCAGCGCGTCGACGGCCGCCGGGCCGACTTGGCGGCGGTGTGGCGGCGCAACGCGTCCAGCTCGGTGGGCTGGCCGACCGCGATCAAGATCACGCCCTCGGCCAGGGACGTGTCCGGGCCGGGGTTGGCCACGAACCGGCCGTCCGGGCCCGATCGCAGTGCCAGGATCAGGGCGCCGGTCTGCTCGCCGAGCGCCGCGTCACCCAGCCGGCGCCCGGCCACTGCCGACCCGGGCCCGATCTCGACCTGCTCCACGCTGAAGTCGAGCTCCTCGTCGTGCATGACCACGTCGAAGAACTCCGCTACATGCGGCTGCAAGGCGAACGACGCCATGCGCCGGCCACCGATCAGCTGCGGGTTGACGACCCGGTCGGCACCGGCCCGCACCAGCTTGGGCCGCGACGACTCGGTCCGGGCCCGGGCGATGATGACCAGATCCGGGCGCAGGGCCCGGCTGGACAGCGTGACGTAGACGTTGTCGGCGTCGGTGTCCAGCGCGGCGATCAGCGCCCGGGCGTGCTCGATCCCGGCGGCCTTGAGCACCCGGTCGTCGGTGACGTCGCCGTGCAGGGTCGGGTGGTCGATGCTGTCCAGCCGGGTGGCGTCGCGGTCGATGACGACGGCTTTCTCGCCGGCCGCGCTGAGGTAGCGGGCGCTCGCCCGGCCGACGCGTCCCCAGCCGCAGATGATCACGTGGCCAGACATCCGGCCGATCTCTCGATCCATCCGACGTTCCTCCAGGGCTAGGCGCAGGTGCCCCTCGATCAGGGCCTCCAGTAGGACGGTCAGCGTGTACAGGGCGGTGCCGACGCCGACGAGGATCAGCCCGATCGTGAACGCCTTGCCCGCCTCGCTCAGCGGACGAACCTCGCGAAAGCCCACCGTGGTGACGGTGGTCACGGTCTGGTAGGCGGCGTCCAGCACGCCGAATCCGAAAGCGATGTAGCCCACGGTGCCGGCGATCAGCACGAACGCCAGCGCCAGCAATGCCAGCCGGATCCGCCGTACCGGGCTCATGACCGCACATTGTGGGCCGCCTGAGACTCCGGCGCACGCCGGTGGCGCGGACGCCGACGGGCGGCTTGGATCGAACCATGCCGGAACTTACTCAGTTCGTGCCCCACCGCGGCGGGCCGCTCGTGCTCGAGCTGGACCTCACCGAGTCGCTGGCCCAGGGCACGCCGACCGATCCGATCTCGGCGTTCGTGCAACGACGGCAGGCTCGACTCAAAGACGTGCTGGACGGCCTGCGCCGCGCGGCCGAGGACGAGCGGGTGCACAGCGTGGTGGCCAAGATCGGCTCGGCGCGGATGGGGTTCGCCCGTGCCCAGGAACTGCGCGATGCCGTGCTGGCGTTTCGCCGGTCGGGCAAGCCGGCCATCGCCTGGGCCGAGTCGTTCGGCGAGTGGAGTCCCGGCCTGGTGCCCTACTACCTGGCCACCGCGTTCGACGAGATCTGGTTGCTGCCGATCGGCGACGTGACGTTCAACGGCGTGACGATGGGCGCGCCGTTCGTCCGTGGCGCGCTCGACCAGCTCGGCGTCGAACCGCAGCTCGGGCAGCGTTACGAGTACAAGAGCGCCGCTGATCTGTTCCTGCGCTCGTCGTTCTCCGATGCCCACCGCGAGGCGGTTCAGCAGGTGGCCACGTCGGTGTTCGACCAGGTGGTGGCGGCCGTTGCCGAGTCCCGCTCGCTGCCGGACCCGCGGGTTCGCGAGCTGGCCGATCAAGCCCCGATCAGCGCCGACGACGCGCTAGCTGCCGGGCTCGTCGACCGGGTCGGCTACCGCGACGAGCTGTACGCCTCGGTACGGGCCCGGGCCGGCGATGACGCCAAGCTGCTGTACCTGGCGCGCTATACCCATTCCGGCCTGCCGACCCCGCCGCGCGTGGTGCGCCGGCCCCGCAGGGTGGCGCTGATCTGGGGCCTCGGCGGCATCGGCACGGGCAAGAGCGCGCGCCGTCCCGACGGGCAGCGGATGGGCTCCGACACGATCAGCGCTGCGTTTCGGGCGGCGGTGGCCGACAAGCGGGTCGAGGCGATCGTGTTCCGCGTCGACAGCCCGGGTGGCTCGGCGGTCGCCTCGGACGTGGTCTGGCGCGAGGTCAAGCAGGCCCGGGCCGCGGGCAAGCCGGTGGTGGTATCGATGGGCGACGTCGCCGGATCGGGCGGCTATTACGTCGCGGTGGGCGCCGACGCGATCGTGGCCGAACCGGCGACGATCACGGGCTCGATCGGTGTGCTGGCCGGGAAGGTCGTGACCGACGGGCTGCTCAACCGGCTCGGCATTACCTACGACAGCGTCGCGCTGGGCGGCCTGGCCCGGATGTTCAGCAGCCGCCAGTCCTACAGCCCGGCTGAGTTAGACGCATTGGACCGCTGGCTGGATCGCATCTACGAGACATTCGTCGGCAAGGTCGCCGCGGGTCGAGGTATGACCCGCGACGCCGTCCACGCCGTGGCCAAAGGGCGGATCTGGACCGGCGCCGACGCCCGCGATCGCGGGCTGGTCGACGAGCTCGGTGGTCTGGATCGCGCGATCGAGCTGGCCCGGCAGCGAGCCGGGATCCCGGGCGGCGCCGACGTCGACGTCGTCAGCTATCCGGCCGTGTCGCCGCTGGCCCGGGTTCGGCCACCGCGGTCGAGCGAGAGCCCCGGCGCCGCGGACGCTGCGATGTGGGCGGGCTGGGCGTCGTTCGGCGGCCTGGCCGCCCGGCTCGGCCTGCCCGCGGCCGGACCACTGACCATGCCCTGGG
>DASXYE010000448.1:0-12580 GCA_036502695.1 Jatrophihabitantaceae bacterium | reverse complement strand
GACGCGATCCGCGCCCACGGCTCGTGCAGCGCCGCGGGCACCGGCACGTCATCCGCGCCGAGGCTGAGCCGCACCAGCGCCTCGCCCATCGCCGACCGGGGTGGCAGCGCCGCGAGGTCCGGGCGTTGCGCCAGCGCCGCCGCCCGCACGGATCCGAACTCCGAGGCGAGCCCGGGGAACAGCCGGGGCAGCGCCGCGTCGACGCGCAGATCCTCCAGGACGGCGAACACCTCGACGGCAAGCGGACGGGCGAGCGGACCGGCGGGCCGCACCGCCACCGAGAACGTCCCGAGCAGGTAGTGCAAAGCTCGATGCGTCATGGCTATCCGGTAGAACTCCGCGGGCTCACCCGCGGGCAACCGGACGGTCGTGCCGGTGTCCGGGTGCTGCCACAACTCGGCGTCGTCGTCGTAGGGCCGGATCTCGCAGGACCGACCGGACAGCGCGTGGAAGTACAGGGTGAGCGACTGGGCCGGAATCATTCGGCAGTCGCGATCATTCCGCCGGGGATCATTCCGCGACGACGGCCCGGGCGACGTCGCGCACGGCCTGCTGCACGTCGCGGTCGTCGCTGATCGCCTGGACGAGCGCGACGTCGCAGGCCCGCAACGGCGAAACCCCTTTACGGATAAGCGCTCCGACGTAGATGAGCAACCGGGTGCTCGGGCCGTCGATGATGTCGGCCTCGTCGAGGTTGCGCAGCCGGCCGCCGAGGAAGGCCAGCGACGCCGCCGTCGCCGGGTCGATGCCGGACTCGTGCGCGATGATCTGCGCCTCCAGGTCGGGCGACGGGTACGAGAACTCGATCGCGAGAAAACGCTGCCGGGTACTGGGTTTCAGGTCCTTCGTGCTGGCCTGGTAACCCGGGTTGTACGACACGACGAGCAGGAAGTCCGGGTGCGCCGCCACGGTGACGCCGAGCCGCTCGACCGGCAGCATCCGGCGATGATCGGTCAGCGCGTGCAGCACGACCGTGGTGTCCTTGCGGGCCTCGACGATCTCGTCGAGGTAGCAGATCGCGCCGGACCGCACGGCGTGGGTCAGCGGACCGTCCAACCAGGTCGTGCCCTCGGCCGAGAGCAGGTACCGCCCGACCAGGTCGGACGCGGTCATGTCGTCGTGACACGCGACGGTGACCAGCGGCTCACTCGACAGGTGCCAGGCCATGTGCTCGACGAACCGGGTCTTGCCACAACCGGTCGGCCCCTTGAGCAGCACCGGGATGCGCTGCTCGTAGGCGGCCCGGAACAGCTCGATCTCGTCGCCGGTCGGCAGGTAGAACGGCTCGTCAGCCAAGGTCGAACTCCCCGGTCTGCTCGCGCCGGATCCACGCGACCGGATCGGGCGCATAGTCGCGCGCGTAGTCGCCCGGGTAGTTGATGCCGGGCAGCGCCGGGATCCAGTCGTATTCGAGGTGATGCGTGCCGCCGAGGCTGTTGGCCAGCCGCACGACCCGCGGGTGATCGAGGGCGGTCAGCCGCCCCTTGTCGATCAGCTTCACCCATTCACCAGTGCTGCGCTGCTTGATCTCGTACGTCGCGAACAGGTTGTGCACGTGCGGGAAATGCATCGTCGGCAGCTTGTTGCGCTTGGCGTACTCGAGGAACGTGGTGTCCCAGTGCTCGGCGCCGAACCCGAAGTGGATGACGCCGGCCTGCGCGCGCTCGGGCAGGTTGGTCCACGAGTCGTTGTACTTCCAGAGCGTCTCGATCTGCCGGTAGCTCTTGGGATTCGTGCCGATGGACGCGTCGTTGAAGTACGCCCAGCCGGGATAGGGAAATCCGGGGTACTGCGTGTCGCGGTAGCGCTCGACGACCTCGCGCCACAGGTCGCCGTAGTGGCCGCCGCCCTCGATGCGCGCGATCATCCCGTTCTCGACGGTCACCGAGATGTGCGGGTAGTAGCCGGTGTGGTTGCTCGTCCCGCCGACGACGCCGTTCAGCGTCGGCATGAGCTGGCGCGCCTCGCGCAGGAACGTCTCGGCCGGGTGCCCGAACCGGATGCCCTGGATGGTCGAGCCGAGGATGTGCCCGGAGATGTAAGCACCCTTGGGCCACAGCTGCGCCTGCTCCTCGGTGACGTCCCAGCCGATGTCGGTGCCCTCCGGGCTGGTGATGCGCACGGCCGCGGCATCGCGGAACGCGTCGACGACCAGCAGATCGACGGTCCGCCAGATCTCGTCGGGCACGCCGTTCGCCCGGCCGATGAAGTCCTCGTACGTCGAGTACACCCAGTTGTTGCGGATGCGCTTGCCGGCGGCGCGTTTCCAGTGCGATCGGCCGGCCTCGCCCGCGTGGACGCCGGTGTAGCCGGGGCGATCGTCCAGAAACCGCTTGAGCGCTGCGGCCGCCACGTTGAACTCGACGCCGTCCTCGATCATCGGCGGCAACCGGTCGGTGATCTCGCGCCAGCCGTCCGCGGCGCTGTACTCGCGCACCTCCATGCCCAGGTCGGTCATGTCGAGGCGCTCGACCTTGTCGACGCCGATCTCCAGCAGCGCCCGCCGCAGCGCCGCGAACACCAGCTCGTTCTGGTGCGGGAACGTGACGATGAGCAGTTCGTCGCCGGGGTGGACGTCGCCGAGCGCCGAGCGGCCGTAGCGCCGCCGCACGTGGGCCCGCGCGAGCGGCATCAACTCCTCGATGTCGTCGGTACGGTCCTGCGTCAGGTAGCGCGGAAAGCGCGGCGCGGGGAAGTCGAACCCGTCCATCGGGGCCGGTACACCGGGCGCGGTCAACCTCACGAGCGGGCCTCCTCGACGGCGGCCGCCTCGGCCGCCTCGACGTCCCGCGCCGACATCACGATGGCGCTTTCCGGATCGGGTTCGAGGAACACGACGTCGCCGTGGACGAGGCCGACTTTCTCCCTGTAGACCCGCACCTTCAGCACCACGTCGCCCAGGCGGACGTGGTAGTCCCAGCAGTCGCCGTGGTAGATGCTGAACTCGACCGTCCCCTGCCAGGCGTCGTCGCTGTGCTGGCGGCGGGACAGCCGGAAGCTCTCCGGACGCAGGAACACGCTGACCTCGTCGCCCCGCTCGGGAGTGCCGGGCTTGGTGCACAGCATCGACCGGTCACCGAACACGATCAGCGCGCCGTCCGGGCCGACCGACTCGACGACGCCGTCGAGGCTGTTGGACACGCCGAGGAACCGGGCGGTGAATTCCTCCCGTGGGTAGGTGTAGATCTCCTGCGGCAGGCCGCGTTCGATCACGTGGCCGCCGTTCATCACGACGACATCGTCGGACACCGAAAGCGCCTCGTCCTGGTCGTGGGTGACGAACACCGTGGTGATGCCGAGGCGTTGCTGCACCGCCCGGATCTCGTCGCGCATCCGCCCGCGCAACCCCTTGTCGAGGTTGCTCAGCGGCTCGTCGAGCAGCAACACCTTCGGTTCGCGCACCAGCGCGCGGGCCAGCGCCACCCGCTGCTGCTGACCGCCGGACAGCGCCGGGGCCGGCCGCTCGGCGAGATCGGCCAGCCCGACGAGGTCGAGCGTCTGCATCGCGGCCTGCCGGGCGGCGGACCGCTTCGGTCGGGGCCGGCTGACGCGCAGCGGGAACATGACGTTCTCGATCACCGTCATGTGCGGCCAGATCGCGTAGGACTGGAACACGATGCCGATCGGACGCCGGTGCGGGCTGACGAAGACGCGGTGCTCCGGGTCGGACACGACCTGCCCACCGATCTCGATCACGCCCCGGTCGGCGCGTTCCAGCCCGGCGATCAGGCGCAACGTTGTGGTCTTGCCACACCCGCTCGGACCGAGCAGCGTGACCAGCTTGCCCTCGGGCACGGCCAGGTCGATCCCGTCGACCGCGTTCGCGGTGACCGACCGGCCGGGGTAGCGCTTGGCGAGTCCCGTCAGCTTGATCATCCCTTGATCCCGACCCTTCGGCTGAGCAATCGGACGGCCCCGGCGAGGACGCTGAGGAACAGCACCATGACCACGCCCAAGGCGGCCACGACCGGGTAGCTGCCGTTGGAGTACAGGTCATAGATCTGCACCGACACCACCTCGGTGCCCGACGAGTAGAGGAAGATCGCCGCGGAGATCTCGCGGAACGCGACGATCATGGTGTACAGGAAGGCTGCGAGCAGCGACGGCATCAGCAGCGGGATGAACACCCGCCGGAACGACTGCAGCCAGGACGCGCCGCTGGCCGTGGCGGCTTCCTCGAGCTCGTCCTTGATCTGGGCCATGCCCGGCGCGAGGTAGCGCATCCCGTACGGCAACGTGATCGTCACGAAGGCCACGACGAGGATCGTCAGCGTCCCGTAGAGGTGCACCGGCAACGGGGCCGCGAGGTACCAGTACAGGATGCCCACGCCCATCACCACGCTAGGCACCGCGATCGGCACGGTGGCCAGACCGTCGAGCACCTGCCGTCCGAAGATCTTCGTCTTGACCGTGATGTAGGCGACGACGGCACTGAGCGCGGTGACGATGACCGCGGAGAAGATCGCCGTGATCAGGCTGTTCTTCACCGACTGGGTCAACCCCGGCCGCTTGAGGATCTGGTGGTAGTTGTCGAACGTCAGGTGGTGCAGGGCGTGGAAGGACGGCTGCTCGTAGGTGGGCAGCAACGACGACCAGACCAGCATCGCGATCGGCAGCGCCACGGCGATGAGGAAGAACAGCATGAACCCCGCGAAGCCCGCCCACCGCCAGCGACCCAGGTCCTGCGGCCGGGACCGGAAGCCCTTGCCGGTGATCGTCTGGACGGACGCCCCGCGCCCGACCCGCTGCGCCACGATCAGCCCGACCGAGGCGACGACGAGCACGAAGATGCCGAGCACGCCGACCGTTCCGTAATCCGGCGGGAAGCTCTGCAGCGCCGAGTAGATCCGGCTGACGAAGACGAAGCGACGGCCGGGGACGCCGATCAGCTGCGGCACCTCGAACGTCGAGATCGTCTGGATGAACATCAGCAGCCCGGCCGACAGGATGGCCGGACGGGCCATGCGCAGCGTGATCGACCGGAACGTCCGCCACGGCGAGGCCCCCGACCCCAGCGCCGCCTCCTCCAGCGAGGAGTCCATGGACGTGAACGCCGCCGTGCCCATCAGGTACGCGATCGGGATGACGTGCATGGACTGCACGAACACCATGCCGGTCAGGGAGAACACGTCGAAGATGGGCAGGTGCACCTGCCGCAGCGCCACGTTGACCGGACCGCGTTCCGGGGACAGCAGCAGGCTCCACGCGACGGTGTTGAGGATGCCCGGGATGATCAGCGGCACCAGCGCGGCGATCCGCGCGAACCCCTTGCCCGGCGTGTTCGTGCGCACCACCAGCCAGGCCAGGCCGAAACCTACAGCCGTGCTGAACACCGCGGTCGCGCCGGCGTACACGAACGAGTTGAGCACCAGCTCGCCGAACCCGGGCGCGGTGAACGTGTCGACGTAGTGCTGGAACGTCCACGTGCCGGACGTGACGCCGAGGAACTGCGTCTGCAGGCTGGCGTAGAGCATCGTGCCGATCGGCACCAGCGCCAGGTAGGCCACCGCCAGGGCCGCGACGGCCAGGGTGATGTAGCGCGCGTCGAGGAAGTCTCGCCACGACCGCCGATGCCGGGCCTCCGTCGCGGGGGCTTCGGGCGGCGACGGGACCGGCGGGTCGGCGAGCAGCGTCATCCGCGCGGCCGATCCATGACCCGATCCGTGACCCAGTGGGCGGAACCGTTGCCGGTCCCGCCCACTGCGGGGAGGAGGAGCTCGGTCACGGCGCCTTGAGTGCGGACTTCATCTCGTTCAACTCGCTGTTGTACTGCTCGCTGGACAGATTCGGCTCGCCCCAGGCCGCCGGCCACTTGCTCTCGTCCCAGACCGCCGGGTCGTTCTTCACGTCGGGGCGGATCGACGTGTGGTTGGTGACGTCGACGACCGCATCCTGGCCGGCCTTCGACACCATCCAATCCTCGAACAGCCGGGCGGCGGCCGGGTGCGGTGCGTTCTTGACGACGTCGATCAGGGTGAGCGACGCCGGCAACGGGTTGGCGTTGACGAACTCGAGGGTGCCCTTGTTCTTCTTCAGGTCCTTGGACGCCTTGTACCCGTAGGCGGTGGCGGCCCCGGCGGGCTCGCCGGCCTCGACCTGGGTCAGCGCCTGGGTGTGACTCTCGACGAACCGCGGCTTGTTGTCGCCCAGGCCCTTGATGAGCGCCAGAGCCTTGTCGTGCCCCATCTGCTTGACCAGGCTGTCGTACCAGTTCACCGCGCCGGGATCGATGGAGAACTGACCCTTCCATTGCGGCTTGGTCAGGTCCTCCCACGACGTCGGGACCGGCAGCCCCTTCTGCTTGACGACCGCGGGGTTGTACGCGATCACCGTCGTCACGGCGTACACGACGCCCTCGTACCCCTGCGGCAGATCGAGGCCGGACGGCAGCGGCGCGATGTCCTTCGGCGTGTAGGGCTGCAACGCGCCGGCCTGCAGCAGCTGCGCGATCTGCGGCGAGTCACCGGAGACCACGTCGGCGTTGAACTTCCCGCCGCGCTGCTCGGTGATGACCCGCGGCGGGATCTTGTCCGCGCTCAGCCGCAGCGAGTTGATCTTGATGTTCGGGTACAGCTTGTTGAACGCGGCCACCATCGGCTGCACATCGTCGTCCGCGAACGTCGTGTACCACGTGACCGACCCGTCCTTGGCCGCCGCATCGGCGAGGGCCGCCGGCGAGAGCGCGTCCAGCGACGAGGACTTCTGCGGCGGCTTCTTGCTGCCACCGCTACTCGAGCTACAGGCTGTGACCGTCAGCGCCACTGCACTCAGCGCGGCCACCGCCACGTACAGCCTTCGCCTTGCTCTCATTACGTCTTTCCCTTCCGACCAGGGTTGGATGTGCGCGAGCCGCGTCGTGTCGGACTGGGTGCGGGGGGCGACGTGTCACGACGGTACGGCAGTATGGCAATAAGGTAGGACCATTTGTCAATAGAGCGTGGCTAGGCCGTGACACTCTCCTGACGCGCATCGTCCCGGTGCACACCGTACCGGGCCACTCGACTGCGACGAATCACGTGTAGCCCGGCATAAGCGATCGGTACCAGGGCCCCCGCCGACAGGGCTGTTGCCGGGCCCATCAACCCGGCCAACCACCCGATGTCGAGATCACCAAGGGCCGGGCCGCCCCGCGAGGCCATCTGGTAAATCGCGGAAACGCGGCCACGCATGGCATCCGGGGTCTCGAGCTGCACCGCGGCCTGCCGGATCGTGGTGGCCATCGCGTCGCAGGCTCCGATGAACAGCCCCGCGAGCAGTGAGACGGCGAGCCATCGCGACTGTGCGAGAGCGATCGTGGCCACCCCGTAGCCGGCCGACGCGGCGAGCAGCACCGCGCCGACCGCGCGCCATCGCGCCATCACCCGGAACACGAGGTACGTGGCCAGCAGGGCACCCGCGCTGGGCGCCGCGGACAGCAGCCCGTACCCGGCCGGGCCGGCGTGCAGCACGTCCAGCGCGAGCGCGGGCAGCACCACGCGATACGCACCGAACAGCGTCGCGGACAGGTCGAGGCTCATCATCAGCCAGATCAGCGGACGGCCACGGACGAAGGTCACACCGTCGCGGATGGACTGCCAGAGCGGAAGGTGCTGCCCGACCAGCCGCGGGGTGCGGATCAGCCCGAGGATCACGACGAGCACCGCGTACGTCCCGGCGTCGGCCGCGTACATCAGGCCCGGACCGTGCACGGCGATGAACAGGCCCGCGAGCGCCGGCCCGATCAGGACGGCCAGCTCGCGCGACGGATTGAGCAGGGCGAACGCCTGCGGCAGCTCGGCGCGCGGGATCATCGCCGGGATGAGTGCCTGCCGCGCCGGCTGGTCGAACGTGGCCGCCGCGGTGGTGAGCAGCACGCAGCCGAGGACGTCCAGGGTCGTGGCCCGGCCGAGCTCGGTGACGGTCGCGAGCCCGGCCGCGACGACGAGCGAGATCAGCTGGGTGGCCTGCAGCAGACGGCGCCGGTCGAGCCGGTCCGCGTAGGCGCCGCCCAGCGGGCTGAGCACGAGCAGCGACACCGCCTGCGCGAGACCGACCAAGCCGGTGACCGCCGTCGACCGGGTGAGCTCGTAGACCTGATAGAGGTTCGCGGCCACCGTGCCCCGCGTCCCGATCTGCGAGAACACCACCCCGAACCAGTAGAGGTTGAAGTCGCGATGTCGCAGTGCGGGAGCCAGCCTCATCCTCGCTGTCCACGTTGAGTCGACGTTGGCGGAATGGCGCAATGGTATTACATTTAGGACGCAGGTCGGCGAGAGGCGGGATGGATGCTCAGGCAGGAGCTGAACGAGCTGTTGACGCAGACCGGTCCCGGCACGCCGATGGGTGAGCTGTTCCGGCAGTACTGGATACCTGCGCTGCTCGCCGAGGAACTGCCCGAGAACGGCTGCCCGCCGGTACGAGTCAAGCTGCTGTCCGAGCGGATGGTCGCGATCCGCGACAGCGAGGGCCGGTACGGGTTGCTCGACGAGTTCTGCGCGCACCGCGGCGCGTCGCTGTGGTTCGGCAACAACGAGGACGGCGGCTTGCGCTGCGCCTATCACGGCTGGAAGTACGACGTGACCGGGCAATGCCTCGACGTGCCGTCCGAGCCGGAGAACAGCACGTTCTCCAACAAGGTTCAGCTGACGGCCTACCCGCTGATCAAGGTCGGCGACATCTTGTGGACGCATCTCGGCGATCCGGCCCGGCGGCCCGCGCCACCGGAGTTCGAGTTCGTCCACGTCCCGTCGGAGCAGACGTACACGTCCAAGCGGTGGCAGGAGTGCAACTGGCTGCAGGCCCTGGAGGGCGGCATCGACTCCAGCCACGTGTCCTGGCTGCACTCGGCCGGGTTGCGCAACGACCCGCTGTTCAAGGGCTCGAAGGGCAATGAGTACAACCTCGCGGACATGCGGCCGTTCTTCGAGGTGGTCGATTCCGAGGGCGGGCTGTTCGTCGGGGTGCGCCGCAACGCCGAGGCCGGGCAGTACTACTGGCGGATCACGCCGTGGGTCATGCCGAGCTTCACGATGGTGCCGCCGCGCGCGGACCATCCCGTACACGGTCACCTCTGGGTGCCGATCGACGACGAGAACTGCTGGGTCTACACGTTCGACTACGCGGCGACGCGCGCGCTCACGCCCGACGAGTTGCAGGCGATGAAGGACGGCCACGGCGTCCACAACGAGTACGAGCCCGGCACCTACCGTCCACTGCAGAACCGCGACAACGACTACCTGATGGATCGCGACGCTCAGCGCCGCGGGGACACGTTCTCCGGGATCAAGGGCATCGCGATGCAGGACGCGTCCCTGCAGGAGAGCATGGGCCCGATCGTCGACCGGACGAAGGAGCGTCTCGTCTCGGCCGACAGCGGCATCATCAAGGCGCGCCGCAAATTGATGCGGGCGGCACTGGCGCTGCGGGACGAGGGCGTCGCGCCGCCGGGGGTCGACCCGGCGCATCATCGGGTGCGTTCGGCAGCGATCGTGCTGCCGCAGCAGGACTCGTTCCTGGACGCCTGCCGCGATGCCGTCGCGGCCACGCCGGGCGTCGGGCACAGCTCGGTATGACCAGCCCGACGCTGCTGAACAGCTGCGCCTACGCGGCCACCTCCGCGGAGGCGCGGTTCCGGATCACGGGCCGGCCGCGGGTGCAGCGGGCGACCCGGGTCATCGCGCTGGACGCGGGCGCCGGCGACGTGGTGCGCCGGCTCGCCGCGATGCCGTGGCCGGGCGTGCGCTTCCTCTGCTACGAACCGGATGGCCGGGAGCGGGCCGAGCTCGTGCTCACCCGGGTGGATGGCCAGCAGGTGTGGCTCTGCGGCGAACTGGCCGATGCCGACTTCGCGATGATGGTCGCCACGGACGACGACGGAGCCGCGGTCGCCGCCGCGATCGGTGAAGCCTGCACGAAGCGCGGCATCATGACCGCCGGGCTGATCGTCGGTGACGGCAGCCAGGCGCGCGCCGCCGTCACCGCCCTGCGTCCGTACGCCCGGGTACTGCTCACCTCGCCCGACGAGGACGACGCCGAGGCGATGCTGTCGGCGGTGGGCTGATGTCTCTTGCTTCGCTGGGCGAGATGAAGCGCGACGGCCGCAAGATCGTGGCCGTCGTCGCCTGGGACTACCAGCTGGCCCGCATCGTCGACCGGGTCGGCGTGGACATCGTCTCGGTCGGCGACTCCGTGGGCGTGAACCTGTGGGGGCACCGCAACCCGTTCGAAGTCACGCTCGACCAGATGATCACGGTGGCGCAGGCGGTCCGGCGCGGGGTGTCGAATGCGCTGGTCTGCTGCGACTTCCCGTTCGGGCCGTTGCAGGAGGGGCAGCGCAGCGCGGTGCGGGCGGCCATCCGGCTGGTGAAGGAGGCCGGCGTCGATCTGGTCAAACTCGACGGTGCCGGCGACTACCTGCACGCGGTCACCGAGATCGAGCGGGCCGGCATCCCGGTGTTCGCCCAGCTGGGCATCACGCCGCAACGGGCGTTGCGCTTCGGCATCGACTACACCGCGATGTCCTCGGCCGAGGTTCCGCCGGAGATGACCGACGAGCTGGTCATCGAGGCCCGGCGGTTGGAGGGGGCCGGCGCGTCCCTGCTCGACTTCACCAACTCGGGACCGGTTGCCGGCCCGGCAGTGGTGCAGGCGGTGTCGATCCCGGTGCTCGGCGGCTTCGGTGGCGGGCCGTGGCTGGATGGGCGGATCCGCATGGCGCACGCCGCGATCGGCTACGCCGCCTCGGGTTTGGATGATCCGCCGAACACGTACGCCAACGTCGCGCGCATCGCGTTCGACGCACTGCACGCGTATGCCGATGACGTACGCGCCGGTCGGCAGATCCGGAGCTGAACCGCCGTGCCGAGCGCCGTCGTCGACGGGATCACCACGCGGTACGAGGTGACCGGTTCGGGTCCGCCGCTGCTGATGTTCTCGCCGGGCGGCTTCGACTCGCGGCTGGAGAACTGGTCGTCGCACGGCCGGTACGCGCAGCTGCGGTTGCTTTCTCACCTGGCCGAGCGGTACACGTGCATCACGTTCGACCGGCGCGAGTCCGGGCAGTCGGGCGGCCGCGTCGAGCGCATCGGCTGGACGCAGTACGTGGCGCAGGCCGTGGGATTGCTCGATCATCTCGGCATCGAGCGCGCGCACCTGATGGGCGGCTGCGTCGGCTGCTCGACGGCAGTGGCGCTGGCCGTGGCCCGGCCGGCGCGCGTGCTGAGCCTGGTGCTCTTCTCCCCCGCCGGCGGGCCGCGCTACCGCATGCTGCAGCACTCGCGGTTCGGCGCGCACGCCTCCTTCGTGGACTCCTACGGGCTGACCTCGGTGGTCGCGCTGGCCCGCTCATCCTCGCCGGAGTCAAGTTTCGCGGCCGATCCTCGGGTCGGGCCGTGGGTTTCCGTCCTGCGCAGCGATGACGCCTTCGCCGCGGCGTATACGGGGCAGGACCGGGCCGAGTACCTGACGCTAGTCGATGGCATGTCGCAGCTGCTGTTCGATCGCGACACCGTTCCCGGCGCCGAGCCCGAAGACCTTATGCGGTTGGACATCCCGGCGCTCATCGTCCCGGGACAGGACGCCTCGCACGCGACCTCGGCGGCTCGCTACCTGCAGGAGTGCCTGCCCCGCGCCGAGTACTGGGACGTGCCCGTCGCCGACCAGATCGAGCAAGCCACCGCGGCCCGCCTCCTGACGTTCCTCGACGGGATCCAGACAGCGCCGTAGCGACACCGCGGATTGTCGCCACGTTGGCCCGCGCAAAGTTGTCCGCGCTTCGCGGTGTTGTAGCGACGCGAAACGCGGATGACTTCGGTGGCGGCTGGGCTGATCCGCCCGAGCTGGCCCGTCCCGGCAAGTTGTCCGCGCTTTGCGGTGTTGGGGCGACGCGAGGCGCGGATGACTTCGGTGGCGGCTGGGTGCCGTGCGGGTGGGACGCGGGTCGGTGCGTCAGCCCGAGCGGGGTTGAGGTGCGGCCGGTGTGTTCGCACGGGCGGCGTTCAGCGCCGGCTCAGCCGGTCAGTAGGCGGGGACAGGGTCGTGGATGGTGTTGCGGATGGGTGTCTGGGCGGGATCGATGTGCGGTGGCGGTATCCAGTAGGGCTGTCCATCGGTGATGATCACCTGCCAGCCGCGTTTCTCGTGCTCGCGGTGGTGCCAGCCGCACAGCAGGCATTCGTTGTCGACGTCGGTGCCGCCGCCTTTAGCCCACGGCACGATGTGATGAACCTGCGTCCAGCCCGGCGGGGCATCGCAGCCGGGGAAGCAGCAACCCTTATCGCGGGCGGCGAGGGCGAATCGTTGTCCGGTGGTGGCGGTGCGGCGGGCGTGGCCGTAGGCGAGGATGCCCGTGGCGTCGAGCACGACTGGCACGACATTCGCCTGATCGGCTAGTTCAAGTGCGGTGGCCACGCTCATCGTGCCGCCGTGGGCGGTGGTGACGTGCCCGGTCCGGGTTTCGAGCTGCTCCAACGTCATCGTCAGCAGCACGGTGGCCGGGGTGCCGCCCGAGGGCGGCAGCTCGCCGGAGGCGAGCAGCCGGCCGGCGGCATCGGCGAGGGCGTCGTGCAGCCGCTGCCCCGGTGAGCGCGGGTCGGGCCCGTCG
>DASXYE010000447.1:0-3517 GCA_036502695.1 Jatrophihabitantaceae bacterium | reverse complement strand
GTCGAGTACGCCACGCACGAGGAGGTAGTCCGATGACCGCGCCAACCGCGCCGACCCTGGCCGGCCGGGTCACCCAGACCCGGGTGGTCCGCTCGGAGTGGACGAAGTTCCGATCCCTGCGCTCGTCGTGGTGGACGATCGCGGTCGCGGTGGTCCTGACCCTGGGGGTCGGCACGCTGGTGTCCTACGCCGCCGCCCGGGAGTCCGGGTCGATCGGGGCCCCCAACTACGTGGCCGCCCGCAGCGAGATCGGCGGGGTGTTCGCCGTCCTCGCGCTGGGCGTGCTCGGCGTGTTGCTGATCAGCGGTGAATACGGCACCGGCATGATCCGCGCCTCGATGGCGGCCGTGCCCAAGCGACTGCCGGTGCTGTGGGGCAAGGCGGCGGTCTATGTCGCCCTGGTGTTGCCGATCTCGCTCGTGACGTCGTTCGTCGCGTTCTGGCTGGGCCAGCTCGCCTGGCAGGGCGGCGGCCGCGACGGCGTCGGCCTCGGCGACCCGGAAGTCGCCCGCATCGTCGTCGGGTCGGCGCTGTACCTGACCGTGGCCGGCCTGTTCGGGTTGGCCCTGGGCGCCCTGCTACGCAACACGGCCGCCGCGATCACCGTCCTGGTCGGGCTGTTCTTCGTGGTGCCGAGCATCATGCAGGCGTTGCCGGAGAGCATCAGGGACGCCAGCCGGTTCCTGCCCTCCAACGCCGGCGCATCGGTGGCCAATCAGTCCTTCTCCGAGCATCCGCTCGCCCCGTGGCCCGGATTCGCGTTGCTCTGCGCGTACACGGTGGCGCTGCTGATCGCCGCCGCGTGGCGGCTACGCCGGACCGACGTCTGACCCGGCACACTCGACCCGTGTCGATCTGGACGCCGATCGAACGCCCGGGATCGCGGGGGCGCCGCGCCTGGGCGTTCGACGGCGCCGTCGTACTGTTCGCGTTGGCGTTCTCGTCGACCTACGCGTTCTCGGCCACCCGCGACGTATCCGCCCCGATCGCCGGGGTGCTCGTCCTCGGACTGTGCCTGCCGCTGATCGTGCGCCGGATCTGGCCGGTGCCGGTGTTCGCCGGCCAGGTCCTGCTGGCGGCGGTGACCGGCTGGTGGGCGATGCAGGTGGTGTGGTCGCCGGCCCTGGTGATCGCGCTGTACACGGTGGCCGCGACGCGCCCGCGCCGCGACGCCTACGTCGCGATCGGCACGCTGGCAGTGGGGGCGGCCGCGGCGTCGGCCCGCGTGTTCCCGGACGACTGGTGGGCGCCGACCGCGTCTCTCATCGCCGTCGAGGTCGCAGCCGCGGTGCTCGGCCTCTACATCAACGCCCGGCGCGCGCTGTTCGAGCAGTTGCGCGAGCGGGCCGAGCAGCTCGAACGCGAGCGGGACCAGCAGGGCGCGCTGGCCGCCGCCGCCGAGCGGGCTCGCATCGCCCGGGAGATGCACGACATCGTGGCGCACCACCTGACCGTCATGGTGGCGTTGGCTGACGGCGCGGCCGCGCAGTCGGAGCGGTCGCCGGCCGAGGCCGCCGAGGCGATGCGCGCCGTGTCCGCCACCGGCCGGCTGGCGCTAGGCGACACGCGGCGGCTGCTCGGCGTGCTGCGCGACCCATCGCCGGGCGAAGCCGACCGCTCTCCCCTGCCGAGCCTGGCCGGGCTGGACGAGCTCGTCGACCGGGTCCGGGCGGCCGGCCTGCCGGTGCGCTACGACGTCGAGGGCGCGGTGCCCGACGCCGCGCCGGGCGTCCAGCTCACCCTGTACCGGCTCGTGCAGGAGGCGCTGACCAACACGATGAAGCACGCCGGCGCCGGCGCGCAGGCCGTCGTGCGAGTGCGTTACACCGGCGACGACGTGTGCATCGAGGTCGAGGACGACGGGGTCGGCCAGGCGGGCGAGCCGGGCCACGGACGCGGACTGGCCGGGATGCACGAACGGGTCGGCGCGTTCGGCGGCGAGGTGCGTTCCGGACCGTGCAGTCCACACGGCTGGCTGGTGTCGGCCCGGCTGAAACTGGAGGAGCGCACGTGATCCGAGTCGTGCTGGTGGACGACCAGGCCCTGCTGCGCACCGGCTTTCGCATGATCCTCGACGCCGAGCCGGACATCGAGGTGGTGGGCGAGGCGCCCGACGGCGCCGCCGGCGTCGAGGTCGTCGCGCACGAGCAGCCCGACATCGTGCTGATGGACGTCCGCATGCCCGTGCTGGACGGCATCGACGCCACCGCGCAGATCGCCCGCGGATCGGCCGATACCCGCGTGCTGATCCTGACCACCTACGACCTGGACGAGTACGTGTACGCCGGGCTGCGCGCCGGGGCCAGCGGCTTCCTGCTCAAGGACGCTCCCCCCGCCGAACTGCTCAGTGCGGTACGCACCGTGGCCGCCGGCGATGCCGTGCTGGCGCCGAGCGCCACCCGCCGGCTGCTCGACCGGTTCGCGCCGACGCTGCCCACCGGTACGTCGCCGACCGCGCGGGCCGACGTCCTGGACGAGCTGACCGGCCGCGAGCGCGAAGTGTTCACCCTTGTCGCGGCGGGACGATCCAATCGTGAAATCGCAGCCGAGCTGTACGTCTCCGAGGGCACCGTCAAGGTGCACGTCAGCCGGCTGCTCACCAAGCTGAATCTCCGCGATCGGGTGCAGGCCGTCGTGCTGGCCTACGAGACCGGCGTGATCACTCCGGGCCGCCGCTAGACGCTAGTGTCCCGAGTCAGAAATTCTCGCGCAGCCTGCGGCGCCAGGATCGACGCTCGCCGCGTTGTCGTCGTCGGCAGGACGAGTCAAGTACAGCTCTCCTCCTCCGCCTTGCGAGCCTCGATCCTGATCACCGCATCCTGCACCCGAATTTCTGACTCGGGACACTAGTGTCTCAGCGCGGCGGCCAGCTCCTGTGCCGATTGCTGGGTGAAGGGGCCTGAGATCTGGGTGGCCGGGCCGTTGATCTGGTCCATGACGTACGGGCTCGACAGCACCGCGCCCGCGGTGGTGAACGCCACGTAGGCGGCGCACGGGGTCCCGCTCGGGGCGCACGAGCTGATCGACCCACCGGGGTTCTGGCCGCCCGTGTTGTGCTTGCCGGTGTAGTCGGCCCAGGCCTGTGCTCCGGCGCTCGTCAGGTTCAGCGCGATCGTCCATTGCGACTTGCCGGTGGCCGGGTCCGGCGCACTCGCGGTGGCATCGGAGATGTCCTTGCCGGACAGGATCACCGGCCCCAGCAGGTAGGCCATGGTGGCCTTGGCCGGATCGCGGCTGTCGCAGGCGAGCAGGGCCGTCGTCCGCTGCGGCTCGCCGTCGAGCTGGTCGGACGAGCAGTCGAAGGCCGCCAGCAGGGCCTGCAACTGCTGCCGATGGGCCGGGGTGAGCGCGTTGTATGCGGCTTCGGTCAGTGGAAGCGGAAAGTCCAGGTTCTGGAACGGGTCGGCCATCGGCCGGCCGGGCCCGCCCGGCTTCGGCGGCCGGGCCGGCGGCATCACCAGCGGACGGAAGGTCAACGTCACCTCGCCGGCCGGCGGCGTCGACCCGGAGCCGGCCG
>DASXYE010000446.1:0-6993 GCA_036502695.1 Jatrophihabitantaceae bacterium | reverse complement strand
CAGCTCGGCCAGGACCTGTTGTTGGACCGACTGCAGCCAGGCGATCTGCCGCTCCAACGCAATGAGCAGATCGATGCGCGCCGGACCGTCCACAGTGGATGGATCGATGGCGGTGAGCGGCCCGATCACGTCAGCGCCGGGCTCAGCGGTGGCGGCCCAAGCAGCAACATCCGCGGGCGCGCCCAGTGCATCAAGCACCGTCGGCGGCATCACGGACGGATCAATCACGTGTTCGATACTATCAACTGAACAGGCAGGCTGTCTACCCAGAATCATCCAATAACGTAAGGGAAATCGAGAAGTAAGCGGAACGGGGCCGAAAGCGAAAACCGCTAGCGCTCACACCTCCCCTGTCCTCCATAGGTGCAAAGAACTCGGTCGGAGGGGATGGGTCCAGGGTGGCGAAGCCATCGCGAAGCGACGCCGAAGGCGCCCTTGACCCACCCGTCCGACCGAGCACAATCAAGCCCCGGAGGGCAGAGACACCCCCAAGAACCGCACGGCAGCAGAAACCTCAAACGGTTCATATACGTAAATGCAATTCAGCAATCTGCACGAAAGTCTTGACGCCGCCAACCTCGCGCGAGCACGATGTCGACATCATCCTGACCGCCCCGTCGGCGTGGTTGGTCGCAAATCTGGCGACTCGGCGGAGGCAGCCATGTCCCGATCCCGCAAGCTCGTCCTGCCCATTCTCGCCGTCGTCGCGGTCTTCGCGGCAATGCCGGACGCCTTCGCGTTGCGCACCGACGTCGCACCCGGCGGCAACTTCAACCTCTCGGTGTGGTCGCTGCAGTTGCCGATCGGTTCGCCCGGGTCGCCGACGACCATCCCGCCGTCGCAGCTGCAAGGCGCGAACGGTTACACCAATCCGGCATACTTCTGGACCGACAAGAACGACGGGTCGATGACGTTCTGGGATCCCGAGGCCGGCGTCACGACGCCGAACTCGAGCTACGCGCGTACCGAGCTGCGCGAGATGAACTCGAACGGCAGCGCGGCCGACTGGGCGCTGGCCGGCAGCCACAAACTGAGTGCCCGGCTGCGCATCGTCTCGGTGACGAAGAGCGTCTGCGTCGGCCAGATCCACCTCGGCTCGGGCGGATCGTCGACCAAGCCGTTGGTCGAGCTGTACTACGCGCCGAACGGCGACATCACGCTGGGCACGGAGAATTCGCCGGACGGTGGGCAGACCCGCCACCCAGTCGGCAACGTGGCGCTCGGCACGCAGTGGAACTACGACATCGCCGTCTCCGGCGGAAATACAGTCAAGCTGACGATCAACGGAACCACGACGAGTTACCCGATCCCATCGTCGTTCTTCGCGTACCACCAGTACTTCAAGGCCGGCGACTACAACCAGTCCGCGTCGAGCAGCACGAGCAACGGGGCCAAGGTCAAGTTCTACGCCCTGACCGTGTCGCACGGCTGACGCATCACAGCGTGGACAGGTCGATCGCGTCGGCCATGGCGTGATATCCGGCCGGCCCCGGGTGCAGGTGATCGCCGGAGTCGTAGGCGGCGAGCAGTTGTTGCGGGTCGGCCGGATCGCGCGTCACCGCGTCGAAGTCGACGGTCGCGTCGAACACCCCGCCGTTGTTCCGGATGAACGCGTTCACCTGCTGGCGATTCGCCTCGTACTGCGGCGTGTACTCGCTCCAGCCCTTGAACGCGGTAATCGTGGCGACGACCACGCGCAGACCGTACCCGTGCGCCTGCTGGGCGATCTGGCGCAGGCCGTCGATCACCTGCTCGGGTGGCGTGCCGGCCTTCAGATCGTTGATGCCCTCGAGGACGACGACGCTGCGCACTCCGGTCTGCGAGAACACGTCGCGGTCGAGACGGGCCAGTGCGCGGATGCCGCCGCCGCCCGTGCCGGGGTCGCCGGTGAACAGATCGGTCACGATGCGATTCGCGCTGATGCCCTCGTCGGCAACGCCATACGCCGGGGTACGCCCGAGCAGGCGGCGGGCCAGGTCGTTCGGCCACCGATCGTTGCCGTTGTAGGTCGAGCCGACGCCGTCGGTGATCGAGTCGCCGAGCGTGACGACACTGCCCGCCGGCGCGGTGACGTCGATGCCGGACAGCAACGTCCAGAAGCCGAACGTGTACTTGTTCGGGAACGTGCCGACGTCGGCCGTGTGATCGCCGCTGTAGTCAGCACTGCTGTACATGTCCTGCATGCCCAGGCTGTGGTCGGCGGCTAGTTGCACCGGACCGGGCAGGTACAGGCTGACCAACAGGTTGGTGTCGGCCGGCACGGCGAACCCGACGGCGTCGGAAACTGCCTGGCCGCCGGCCGGGATGGTCACCGATCGGTGGCCGTTGAACGTCAGCGTGCGCGGGGTCGCCGTCGCGGCCGAGCCGCTCGCCTCGACCGCGATCGTCGCGTGCCCGATCGTCACCGGTGCCCGGCCGAAGGCGTTGTCCAGCCGGATGCGCGTCTGCGTACCGCCGACGCTCGTGTGCTCGACCATCCGCAGCGTGCGGTCGGTCCACGGGCCGTTGACCAACCCGTCGTCGATCGCCGCCGACCAGGTGCCGGCCCAGCCCGACGTCGCCGGGCGCAGCGCCAGCGCGAACACGTGCAGTGCCCCACCGGTAGTGGTCGGCAGGGTGATCGACCGGACCGTCCGCTTCGGGTCGATCGGCGCGAGCACCGTGTACAGCTTGGTATTGACGAAGTCCGTGCCGGTCGGAGTGTTCCAGTGCGGCAGAGTGAGCGTCTTGGTGTCGTTCGCGCCGCTGACCCAGTCCGGCGCGCTGACGTCATATACAGCGTGGCTGCCGTCCGAATAGGTGATCGCACCCGAGCCGGACGCATCACCGTTGGTCGCCGCGACGAGCAGTGCGACGGCGGTTCCCTTGCCGTGCACGGTGATCGTCTGGCCGTCGGCGACGACGTTGTCCCGCCTACCCGCCGCCGCCGAGGGCCAGGCGAGCGTCGTGCCCGCGACCGTGACGTGCGTGCCGGGCGTCCAGCCGGCGGCGGCCAGGTCCTCGGCGGACAGGCTGTGCCCCTGACCGTCGATGTCGGCCGCTTGCGGATCCCGGCCCGTGGCGATGCCGACGTTGTCGAAGGCAGCAGCCAGGTTGGCGTAGGTCGCGGCGTCGGGTACGGCGCGCGCCGTCGCGGGAACGACCAGGCCGGCCACCAGCGCCCCGAGCCCGAGGGCGCGGGGAATCGCGCGCCTCATGTCGCACTGCCGGTGAGCGTCGCGGCGTAGAGCTCGAGGCGGGGATCGTTCGGCAAGGTCACCGACAGCACGGTTTTAGCCGCGTCCAGGGGCAGCGTCGTGCCGAACAGCTGCACCGGTGGACCGTCGACGCCCTGGCCGGCTTTGATGCGATGGTCCATGGCGATCTCGACGGTGTTGCCGTTGTGCCCGCTGCCGGCCGCCCAGTCCGTCAATGCCATCGGGACGGATGCGGTCGAGCCGTCGGTGTACGTGACCGTCGCCGTCGTCACGACGTCGCCGTTGTGCGTGGCGCCGATCAGCCGCAGCCCGCCGTACTTGCCGGCCGGCAGCAAGACCTGCTGGCCGTGCGCCTCGACGAAGTTGTTCGCCGTGCCGGTCGCATCGGGCAGGTCGTATGTAACGCCGTGAATCACGCCCGCCCCGGCGGCCGGCAGCAACGCCGCGTCGTAGCTCCAGCCGCCGCCGTCGAAGTTGCCCTGGGTCGACGCCGCCACCGTCGCGGTGCCGTCGTGGTTGGCGTCCTGGCTCAGGTCGACGCCGCACTGCCCGGATGCCGTGGCGCCGCACTTGGCCTGACGCACCTGCACGGTCAGCGTCCGGGTGACGACGCCGGCGCCGGCCACCCGAACGGTGACCGTCACCGGATACGAGCCCTCGCCCGTACCCTCCGGTATGGACAGCGTCAACGGGATGTCGTCACTGGCCGGCAGGCCGTTCGAGCGCAGCACCTCGACGGGCGTCGGCGAGGACGGCTTCCACCCTTGTGGGCCGCGCACGGTCAGCTGCATCGTCTTGCTGCCCGGCCACTGCCCGACGACGCTCACCGTCGTGGTCACCGAACGCTGCGCCGTCGACACCACGACTGTGCTCGGATTGACCGCGGCGCTGATCGCCACGCGGTGGTCGTCGGCGCTCGGGTCGACCGACGGCGGCTCGTCGCCGGGATGGGTGCCCCAGGCGCTCGGTGTTCCCGAAACGGTGTAGGCCAGCGATCCACCGTTGCGCAGAGCCGACCAGTCGACCCCCGTCTTCCGCGTCGCCTTGCCGTTCACGGCTGCCGCCTTGATGTAGCGGGCGTCGTCGCTCACCCCCGGCGCCGTAACGGTCAACGTGCCGCCCTGCCCGGCGAACTGTCCGATGTGGACGGTGGCTGACGGGAACTGCGGCGTGGACAGCACGAAGTAGTTCGAGCCGCTCATCGTCGGGTAGATGCCCAGCGAGCTGAACACGTACCAGGCCGACATGGTGCCGAGGTCGTCGTTGCCGGTCATGCCATCCGGGCCGGTGGTGAACAGCGTGTAGGCGGCGCGCACCACGGTGGCCGTCTTGGCCGGAGCACCGGCCCAGGCGTACATGTACGGCGACAGCAGGTCCGGCTCGTTGTTCGGGTTGTACGTCGACTTCGAGTAGTAGTCGTACGGCGAGGCGATCCAGTCGTCGCGCGTCGTCGCGGCCGGGTCGGTCAGCAGGTGCGGGTAGGCGAAGAAGTCGTCGAGCCGCTTTTCCGTGGCGGTGCGGCCGCCGAGCAAGGAGACCAGCCCGGCCGGGTCCTGCGGCACCAGCCACTGGTACTGGTACGAGCCGCCCTCGTGGAACGCCTCGGACGCCCCGACCGGGTCGTACGGGTTCAGCCAGGTGCCGTCGGGCATCCGCGGCCGGAAGTGGTCGATGCGGGAGTCCCATTCGTTGCGGTACCAGCGCCCGCGCTCGGCGAACATGCTTGCGTCGTCGGCATGTCCGAGCCCGGACGCCATCAGCGACAGCGCCGCGTCGGCGGCCGAGTACTCGAGCGTGGCGCTCGCCGGGTGCGCGCAGTCGTTGTCGCCGCCGTGGCTGACGCAGTCGGTGCCCACGCCCAGGCCGAACGGGATGTAGCCGTCCTTCTTGTAGTACTCGATGCCGGAGCGCCCGTTGTACTGGCTGTCGGCCGGCGGCCGCTCCGTGGCGTTCTGCTTGAGCAGCGCGTACGCCTCGGCCTCGTGCCCGGCCAGGAAGCCCTTGGACCACGCCTCGACGAGCGTCGGGGTGATCGGGTCGCCGGTCATGATGTTGGTCTCGCTGTCGGCCAGCGCCCACCGGGGCAACCAGCCGCCCTCACGTCCGATCGCCAGCAACGACAGATCATCGTCGCGGGCCACCTGGGGCTGCAGCATCTCCAGCAGCTGGTTCTGCGGACGGTAGGTGTCCCAGAGGGAGAAGTTCTGGCGGGGCGTGTAGTCGGTGGCGGTGTGCACCTGGCCGTCCCAGCCGAAGTACTTGCCATCGACGTCGCCGGCCAGGTTCGGGTGCAGCAGCGCGTGATACAGCGACGTGTAGTACGCGACCTGCCGATCGTGGCTACCACCGGTGATCGTCGCCAGGTGCAGCTCGTCGTTCCACCGCTTCTGCAGGGCGGTTCGAGTGGCGTCGAAGTCGAAGTTCGTCGTTTCGGCGGCGAGGTTCTTACGCGCGCCGTCGATGCCCGTGTAACTGAGCCCGACCTTGATGACGACCGACGTGGCGCTGCCGAACGACACCCACGCGCCGTTCGCGCCGCCCGTGGTGGACGCGTCGCGGCTGCCCGGCGTCAGCGTCGACTTCGACCAGGTGCCGAAGCTGGCGAACGGCTGCGAGAGCTTCGCGCTGAAGTAGACGGTGTGCTGGTCGTGCCCGGCGCAGAAGCCGCCGTCGTGGACGCGTCCCTCGATGGTGTCGTTGCCGACGACGTGCACCTCGGAGTCCAGCACCGGCATGTTCGCCTTGCCGGTGTTGAACAAGATGTTCGCCGGCTGGCCGGCCGGGAACGTGTAGCGCTGCCACCCGGTGCGGTCGGTGGCGGTCAGCTCGGCGTTGATGCCGTACGAGGACAGCCCGACCTGGTAGTACCCGGGCGTGGCCGTCTCGTCGGCGTGGTCGTAGGCGGAGGCGTACTTGCCGGTGTCGCCGCTGGTGACCGCGCCGGTGGTCGGCATGATCGGCAACTCGCCGACCACGCCGCATCCGACCCCGGACAGGTGCGTCTGGCTGAAGCCGTAGATGTGGTCCTGCTTGTAGTCGTAGCCGCCCTGCCCGCCCGTGTCCGGGCTGACCTGCACCATGCCGAACGGCGCGCTGGCGCCGGGGAAGGTGTTGCCGAAGTTCTCGGTGCCGACGTAGGGGTTGACCAGGCTGGTCAGGTCGTCGGCGGGGGCGGCCGGTGTGGCGTTTGCGGGGGCGGCGACGGCGGTGGCGACGCCGAGGACGAGCACGGCGGCGCCGAGGCCGGCGCTCAGGGTGGCAAGGCGGCGGGCGATCGAGGCCATGCTGATCCTTCCGGACCACACCCTGGCATCGTTGTCAGGGGCAGTGCTGCTGGGGTGATGTGAGGCACTCGTGCCCGATCGTCACGGTCGATCGCGGTCAAGTCAAGGGGGCCCGGGTGGCCGGCAGCGGTCGACTGACACCGATGTCAGGGTGACTCTTTGCATGATCAAGCACGGAAAGTGGTCGCTATAGCAGCCACTTTCCCCTCTTGATCATGAGCGGAGGTGGGGCCGGCGAGCCCTCGCCTCCGCCAGTCCCACGCTTGATCAACAGCCCGTGGGCCTACGAAATCGCAACTCCAATGGCTGATGATCACGTCAACGCGGGGCAAAGTCGGGTCGGACGCACTCCGGGTCGGAGCGCGCGGCGCCCGCCTGGGTCAGTTCGGCGGGGGCCGTTCGCCGGAGCCCCGGGCGATGAGCGTGGTCGGCAACAGCTCCCGACGGGCCGGGCCGGACGTACCGGCCAGGCGGGCCAGCACGATGTCGGCGCCGAGCTCGCCCATCCGCTC
>DASXYE010000445.1:0-3122 GCA_036502695.1 Jatrophihabitantaceae bacterium | reverse complement strand
CGACCTCGCGTTCGCGCTGCGCAAGCTGGTCGGCTACGACCTGGGCCGCTACGACGTCGGGGTGCGCCAGTCGCGCACGCAGACCGACCTGGTGCGGATGGTCGACGGCGGGATGGGCGGGCAGTTCTGGTCGGTGTTCGTGCCGGCGACGTGGACGTCCGAGCGGGCCGTCGCTGCGACGCTCGAGCAGATCGACTTCGTGCACCGGCTGGTGGCGGCCTACCCGTCCCGGCTGGCGCTCGCGCTGACCGCCGCGGACGTCGAACGGGCTTATGCGGACGGCAAGATCGCGTCGCTGATGGGCGCCGAGGGTGGTCACTCGATCGCGTCGTCGCTGGGCGTGTTGCGGATGCTGTACCGCCTCGGCGTGCGGTACCTGACGTTGACCCACAACAGCAACGTGCCGTGGGCCGACGCCGCCACCGACGTGCCGCGGCTGGGTGGGCTGTCGCCGTTCGGGCGTGACGTCGTCCACGAGATGAACCGCCTCGGCATGCTAGTCGACCTGTCGCACACCGCCCCGGGCACCATGCACGACGCGCTCGAGGCGACGTCCGCGCCGGTGATCTTCAGCCATTCCTGTGCGCGGGCGCTGGTCGATCACCCGCGCAACGTCCCGGACGAGGTGCTGACGGCGCTGGCCACCAACGGCGGCGTGTGCATGGCGGCGTTCGTCCCGCCGTTCGTGTCGTCGGACTTCCGGCAGTGGACCCAGGACGTCAACGAGGACATGCGCTCGCGGGGCGAGGACGACAACGACTGGGAGGCCTTCCAGGCGGGGATGGCGCGCTGGGCGGTGCAGCACCCGACGCCACCGGTCACGGTGGCCGATGTGGCCGACCACATCGAGCACATCCGCGAGGTCGCCGGGGTCGAGCACGTCGGCATCGGCGGCGACTACGACGGCTACGGCGTGATGCCCACCGGGCTCGAGGACGTCTCGTGCTACCCGGCGCTGATCGCCGAGCTGCTGGACCGCGGCTGGTCGGCCGACGACGTGGCGGCGCTGACCCGGGGCAACATCCTGCGCGTGCTCGCCGACGCCGAATCGGTCGCCGGGCCGGTCGATGGGCCGGTCGACGGGCCGGTCAGCGCCGCCGGCGGCTGATCGCCACGCCGGTCAGGCAGGCGACGCCGCCGAGCAGGGCCAGCGCCGTGGGTACCTCGCCCAGGAACGCCCAGGACATCAGCACCGCGATCGCCGGCACGGTGAGCGTCGTCGAGGCCAGCCGGCCGGCGTCGGTGTGGGTCAGCGCGTACGCCCACAGCGTGAACGCGATCGCGGTCGGGAACACGCCCAAGTAGACGATTCCGACGATGGCGCCGGCCGGGGCGTGCGCCGCCTCGTGCGCGGCCTGCGGGGCGAACGGCAGCAGCGCGATCGTGCCGGCGACGCAGCCGACCCAGGTCGCGCTGAGCGCATCCGTCGAGCGCAGCGCGATCTTCTGCAGCAGCACGGCCCCGGCGTAGAGCAGCGCGCACACCAGTCCGAGCGTGATGCCGAGCCCGTCGCTGTGCCCGCCCGAGCCGCCGACCGCGATCACGACGACGCCGGTGAACGCCACGGCGATGCCGATCACGAGCGGCCGCGGGAACCCCTCGTTCATGAACAGCCCGGCCAGCACCGCCACCACGATCGGCGCGAAGTTGACCAGCAGCGCCGCGGTTCCGGCGTCCAGGTGCCGTTCGGCTGCGTTGAGGACGGCGGTGTAGCCGGCGAACCAGAACACCCCGTAGGCGACGACCAGTCCGAGCGTCTTGCCTCGTGGGATGCGGCGGCGGGACCGCAGCGCCAGCCCGACCAGCACCACCGAGCCCACGGTCAGCCGGCCCAGGGCCAGGGCGCCGGGGGAGAACGAGTGCCCGATGCCGCGGATGGCGACGAACGCCGAGGCCCACATCAGCACCACGGCGACGGTCGCGGCCGGCACCGCCCAGGATCGCTGCGTCGTCTGGTGCGCGGACGCGAGCTCGACGGTGGCCATGTCCCCATCGTGCGGAGCCGCGATACGTCAGCACAAGCAAATGTTTGTCGCTGATTGTTCAGTGCGACTGTACGATCGCCTTTGTGCTTGATGCGCATCGGCTGCGGATCTTCCGGGCCGTGGTCTCGGCCGGTTCGGTGAACGGCGCAGCCACGAGCCTGGGCTACACGCCGTCCGCGATCAGCCAGCACGTCACCGCGTTGCAGAAGCAGACCGGCCTGCGCCTGGTCGAGAAGGACGGCCGCGGCATTCGCCCCACCGAGGTCGGGCGGACGTTCGCCGAGGAGTCGCGGCACGTGCTGGAGCGGCTGGCCGCGCTGGAGTCGGTCGCCGGCGACCTGCGAGCCGGACGGGTCGGCCGGCTGACCCTGGGCTACTTCGCCTCAGCCGGCAGCACCTGGGTGTCGCCGGCCGTGGCCATGCTGATCCGCGAGTTCCCCGGCGTCCGGCTGGATCTGCGGCTCACCGAGCTGGCGGTCAGCGAGCCGTTCGTGCCCGACGTCGAACTCTTCGTCGACACCGCGCCGTCCTCGCCACTCACCGGCTACGACGTGCAGGCGCTGCTCGACGAGCCGTACGTCGCCGTCGTCCGTTCGACCCACCGGCTGGCCGGGGCTTCGTCGGTGCCGCTGCACGACCTACAGCACGAGGACTGGATCGACAACGACGTCATGCGCGGTCCGTGCCGGCAGATCGTGCTGGACGCCTGTGCCGAGCTGGGCTTCGCTCCGACGTTCCACGTCGAGACGCAGGACTACTCGTCCGCTGTGGCCTTCGTCGCGGCTGGGGTTGGCATCACCGTGCTGCCGCGCTTGGGCGCCGCGGTGCTGCCGCCGGGACTCTGTGCCGTGCCCGTCGTGGATCCCGTGCCGGTACGGCGGATCATGCTGCGGGTGCGCGAGGCGGTACGCGAGAACCCCGCCGTGCAACGGGCAACCGAGCTGCTGCGCGACCGCGCAGATCCACAGCCTGGCTGAGTATCGTCCGGTCAGCCCGGGTGCGGCCGACCACCGCCATGTCCGCGCAGAGTTGTCCGCGCTTCGCGACGCTGCGGTGACGCGAGGCGCGGACAACTTCGGCTGGCGCTGGTCGGGTCAGGCGGGGACAGGGTCGGGTAGCCCGTCGTGGATGGTGTTG
>DASXYE010000444.1:0-4641 GCA_036502695.1 Jatrophihabitantaceae bacterium | reverse complement strand
CCGACCGGGTGCCACGCGGTGTCGGCGGGCAGTTGCGGCTCGACGTCGCACGGCACCAGGCCGAGGTAGGCGGTGGCGAGCACGCGAGCGCGCGGGTCCCGGTTCACGGCGCTGTGCGTGGCCAGCTGCTCGAGGTGGGCGAGCTGGCGGATGTCGACCTTGGTGGCCAGCTGGCGCGTGATGGCCTCGCGCAGCCGTTCCTGCGGCTCGACGCCGCCGCCGGGCAGGGCCCACCGGTCGCGGTGCGGGGCTCGGGCCCGTCGCCAGAGCAGCACCGACAGTCGCCCGGAACGCACCGACAGCACCACAGCGAGCACCTCGTGCGGGTAGCTGGGCCAGTCGACTGCGTCACGTCGGCGGGTCGTCGGCACGCGGGCGATGGTAGCGTTCCTGTAGTTATCGACTGATAGACGAAAACCGGATGTGGGAGCGACATGCTGAAGACGCTGAGCTGGCAGGACGAGGTTCGGGCGCTGGCGAAGGAACGCGACGCCGTGGTGCTGGCGCACAATTATCAAGTTCCGGAGATCCAGGACGTCGCTGATCGGGTCGGCGACTCGCTGGAGCTGTCCCGGATCGCGGCGACCACCGACGCCGCCGAGATCGTGTTCTGCGGCGTGCACTTCATGGCCGAGACAGCGAAGCTGCTGAGCCCGGACAAGACCGTGCTGATCCCGACGGCGCAGGCCGGCTGTTCGCTGGCCGACACCATCACCGCCGAGGACGTGCGCGCGTGGAAGCGGGAGCACCCCGGCGCCGCCGTCGTCGCCTACGTCAACACCAGTGCGGCGGTGAAGGCCGAGGCTGACGTGTGCTGCACGTCGTCGAATGCCGTGGCCGTGGTGAATTCGATCCCGGCCGATCAGCCGGTGCTGTTCTTGCCCGACCAGTTCCTCGGCGCGCACGTCCAGCGGCAGACCGGACGCGAGAACATGCAGATCTGGTTGGGGGAATGCCACGTCCACGCCGCGATCAGCCCGACCGACATCAAGACGAGCGTGGCGGTGCACCCGGACGCCGAGTTGCTGGTGCACCCCGAGTGCGGCTGCGCCTCGTCGACGGTGTGGCTGGCCGGTGAGGGCGAGTTGCCCGCCGATCGCACCCGGATCCTGTCGACCGGCGGCATGCTGGCGGCCGCGCGCGACATGACCGCGAAGACAGCGCTCGTCGCGACGGAGGTCGGCATGCTGCACCAGCTGCGCAAGGCGAACCAGCGCACGACGTTCCTGCCGGTCAACCCCCGGGCGACCTGCCACTTCATGAAGATGATCACCCCGGAGCTGCTGCTGCGCTGCCTGCGCGAGGGCCGGGACGAGGTCACGGTGCCCGCCGAGGTGGCGGCGCCGGCCCGCCGCGCCGTCGAGCGGATGGTCGCGATCAGCCCGGCCGGCCGGCGATGAGCCGCTCGGTCGACGTCCTGGTCGTCGGGGCGGGCGTGGCCGGCTTGTCCACCGCCCTCGGCCTGGCCGCCACGCGCGAGGTGCTGGTGCTCAACGCCGGCGAGGGCAGCACCCCGTGGGCGCAAGGCGGCGTCGCGACGGCGTTCGGCACCGACGTGCCGGACGATCACGCCCACGACACCGCGGTCGCCGGCGCGGACTTCTGCGACGAACGGCACGTCCGCCTGCTGGTCGAGGAGGGACCGCAGCGGGTCGCCGAGCTGATCGCGTTGGGGGCGGCGTTCGACCGCCGGCGCGACGGCAGCCTGTCGCGGACGATCGAGGGCGGCCATGGCCGGGCGCGGGTCGTCCACGCCGGGGGCGACGCGACCGGCGCGGAGGTGCACCGGACCCTGCGCACCGCGGCCGAGCGGGCCGGCGTCGAGGTCGCGTCCGGCCAGGTCGTCGGGCTGATGAGCGCGGGCGACGGGCAGGTGGCCGGCGCGCTGGTGGACTTCGCCGGCCGGCAAGAGGTCGTCGAGGCACGGGCCGTCGTGCTCGCGACCGGCGGGATCGGCAACGCCTACCTGGCCAGCACCAATCCGCCGGCCGTGCGGGGCGAGGGCATCGCGCTCGCCCTGGCCGCCGGCGCCACCGTCGTCGACATGGAGTTCGTCCAGTTCCACCCCACGGTGCTGTACACGGGAGCGACGACGGGTCAACTGCCGCTGGTGACCGAGGCGGTCCGCGGCGAGGGTGCGGTGCTGCGCGACACCGCCGGGCGGCTGATCATGGCCGGACGCCACCCGCTGGCGGACCTCGCGCCGCGCGACATCGTCGCCCGGGAGGTCGAGTCGGCCATGCGGCGCACCGAGGTACGGCACGCCTGGCTCGACGCGACCGGCATCCCGGCTGAGGTCGCCCACGAGCGATTCCCCACCGTGATCGCGGCCTGCGAGCGCTACGGCATCGACCTGACCACGGACCTGATCCCGGTGGCACCGGCCGAGCACTTCCTGTGCGGCGGCGTTCGCGTCGACCGGGTCGGCGCCACCCACGTGGCTGGGCTCTATGCCGTGGGTGAGGTGGCCGCGACCGGCGTGCACGGCGCGAACCGGCTCGCCTCGAACAGCCTGCTCGAGGGGCTCGTCTTCGGCCGGCGGGTGGCCGCGGCGCTCACCCTGGACCTTCCCGAACGCCCTCGCGGCGGGTTCCAGGTCGCGCCGCTCGTCAACGACCCCGAGCCGGACCGGGCCCGGAACATCCTGACCAGGTACGCCGGCATCCGCCGCGACGCCGCCGGGCTCCGGGCCGCTGTCGAAGAGCTCGACGAGCTGCCCGCCGGGTCGTTGGCGACCGTGGCGCGCTGCGTCGTCACGGCGGCTGCGGCCCGGAAAGAGAGCCGCGGTTGCCACTGGCGATCGGACTACCCGAGCCGCAGCGAGCGACGGCTAGGACGGCTGCCGCTGCGGCTGGACGCCGCCGGCCGCCCTCACGTCAAGGACGAGATCAATGTCGGCGGTTAACACACCTGATCGGAGATCAAAGTGAGCAGAACTGCGTCGCCACCCTCGGCCGCGATCGGCGTGGCCACCACGCGCGCGGTACGAACGGCACTGGCTGAGGACGCGGCCGGCCACGACGTCACGACGGCGTGGACGGTGCCGGCCGGGCTGCGCGTTACCGCGCGCGTCGAGGCGCGCGCACCCGGCACGATTGCCGGCCTCGGCGTGGTCGCCGAGGTCTACCGGCAACTGGATCCCGACGTCCTGGTTGCGGCTGAGGTCACCGACGGTCAACGGGTCCGATCGGGTGACCGGGTCTTGACGATCGACGGCCCGGCTCGCTCGATCCTCACCGGCGAGCGGTTGGCCCTCAACTTCCTGCAGCGGATGAGCGGCATCGCGACGACCACCGCCGCCTGCGTCGACGCGGTGCGCGAGCTGCCCGTCCTGATCCTCGACACGCGCAAGACCGCGCCCGGACTACGTGCGCTGGACAAGTACTCCGTCGTCTGTGGCGGCGCGTCCAACCACCGGCCCGACCTCGCCGCGATGGTGCTCGCCAAGGAGAATCACCTGGCCGCAGCCGGTGGCGTCGGTCCGGCGATCGACGCGATCCGCCGCAACGTCGCCCGGCTCGGCAGCGAGGCGCCACAGATCGAGGTCGAGGTGACCGACCTGGACCAGGCCCGCGAGGCGCTCGAACGCCAGGTCGACTGGGTGCTGCTCGACAACATGGCACCAGAGGACATGCAGGCCGCCGTACGGCTGCGCGACCGCATCGCCGACGCGACTCGCTTGGAAGCCTCGGGCAACATCACCCTGGCCACGGTGCGCCGCGTCGCGCTCACCGGCGTCGACGCCATATCGGTCGGCGCGCTGACTCACTCCCCGGACGCCCTGGACCTGAGCCTGCTCGTGGACGTGCCGGCCATCTCGGCCTAAGGCGTGGATTGGACCGTGGGATGCGCCCCATTCGGTTCGCCCCGGCCGGGGACCTCCACAACGGTCACCGACGGGGTGAGGCAGACCCGGCAGAACTCGTGGCCGAACTCGTTCAGGAAGATGCTGCGATGCACCGTCTTGGGTGACCGCCCGGCCCGCTTCATCGCCGCGGCGACCTTCGGCTGCGCCTCGACGAGCTGGTACCGATTCGGGTTGGCCACCCGCTCCTTGGAGAACTGGATCAGCCCCAGCCGGGACAGGTTGGTCAGGTACGGGTGGATGCGGTCGACGTACCGGCAGCCGGCGTGCTCGGCGATCATGCTCAGCCCGCCCTCGATCAGCTCCGAGCCGACGCCGAGCGGCCGGTTGGTGCGCACGTCGACGGCCGGCTGCGGGCCGTCGCGGTACAGGAACCGCAGGATGCGCGCCTCGTCCGGCGTGATCTCGGTGAGGATGCGTGCGTAGGCGGGGTGGCCGTCGTCTGCGGCCGCCACGTCGGCCGACCGCCGCAACAGGTCGGCTCCGGCCCGCTGCAGCGCGGTGGCCGAGGCGGATTCGACCACCCGGTCCGACGCCGCGGGGCCGCCGAGTAGCTGCCGCTGGTCGCCGAGCCCCAGCATCCGCCACGCGAAGGCGCGCAGGTCAGCGGCGGCGTCCGACGCGATGTTGGCGACCGGCTCACCGCTCGCGACCCGCTTGGCCAGCACCGTGCTCCCGCTGACGGCAGCACCGACCGACCAGGACGTGGCGTGCCACCACGACGTCACCACGACGCGGGCAATGCCCGGAACGGCGCGCAGCAGGTTCACGTCGTT
>DASXYE010000443.1:0-2741 GCA_036502695.1 Jatrophihabitantaceae bacterium | reverse complement strand
CGGCGGCGTGACTGCAGGTCGGCGGTCAGCCGGAAGATCGGCGCCGGCAGCAGGTGCACCTCGTCGTAGACGATCAGGCCCCAGTCGCGGGAGTCGAACAGCTCCAGGTGCCGGTACTCGCCCTTACGGCGCGTCGTCATGATCTGGTACGTGGCAATGGTGACCGGGCGGATCTCCTTGCGCTCGCCGCTGTACTCGCCGATCTCCTCCTCGGTGAGCGACGTGCGGGCGATCAGTTCGCGCTTCCACTGCCGGCCGGAGACCGTGTTCGTCACCAGGATCAACGTCGTCGCGCCGGCCTCGGCCATCGCGGCGGCGCCGACCAGGGTCTTGCCGGCCCCGCAGGGCAGCACGACCACGCCCGAGCCGCCGTGCCAGAACGCCTCGACGGCCTGCTTCTGGTAGCTGCGAAGCTCCCAGCCGTCGGGCCGCAGCTCGATCGCGTGGGCCTCGCCGTCGACGTAGCCGGCGAGATCCTCGGCCGGCCAGCCGACCTTGAGCAGCGCCTGCTTGAGCCGGCCCCGCTCGGACGGGTGCACCTGCACGGTGTCGTCGTCGATGCGGGCGCCCAGCATCGGCGCGATCTTCTTCTGCCGCAGCACCTCTTCCAGCACGGCCCGATCCAGGCTGATCAGGACGAGCCCGTGCGCCGGGTGCTTGGCCAGCTGCAGCCGACCGTAGCGATCCATCGTGTCGGCGACGTCCACCAGCAGGGCGTGCGGGACGGCATACCGGCTGTACCGGACGAGGGCGTCGACGACCTGCTCGGCGTCGTGCCCGGCGGCCCGGGCGTTCCACAGGCCCAGCGGGGTGAGCCGGTAGGTGTGGACGTGCTCGGGGGAGCGCTCCAGCTCGGCGAACGGCGCGATCGAGGCCCGCGCCTCGGAGGCCAACTCGTGGTCGACCTCGAGCAACAGGGTCTTGTCGGATTGGACGATCAGGGGGCCGTCGGTCACATCGCTCCTCGGGGGTGTCGAGCCATTCTCCCAAACCGCGCCGACACCGCGCCTGTTCCACCGATCGGGCAACGTTCGGCCGCCTCAGACGGCCCAGAGTTGCACGATCGGTCAGGAAAGCAGGGTGGTGAGCCGCGCTACCTCGGCGGCGACGGCGTCCCTCGCCGGGCCCAGGTACTTGCGCGGGTCGACCGCCTCGTGCTCGCGCAGAGCAGAGGTGAACACCTTGTTCAGCTGGGTGCCGATGTTGACCTTGACAATGCCGCCGGCCACCGCCTGCCGCAGACCGTCGTCCGGGACGCCGGACGAGCCGTGCAGCACGAGCGGCACCGGCACCGTCTCGCGCAGCCGGGCGATCAGCTCGAAGTCCAGCGCGGCGTCGCGGGTGAGCATCGCGTGGCTGCTGCCCACGGCGACGGCTAGGGCGTCGACCCCGGTGGCCTCGACGTAGGCGCGCGCCTCATCCGGGTCGGTGCGCGCGCCCGGGGCGTGCACGCCGTCCTTGCCACCGACCTCGCCCAGCTCGGCCTCGAGCCAGACGCCGGCCGCATGGCACTCGGCGACCATCGCCGCCGTGGCGGCGACGTTCGCCGCGTAGTCCAGCGCCGACGCGTCGAACATGACCGAGCCGACGCCGAGCTCGACCGCCTCGCGCACCAGCGCCTCATCGGTTGCGTGGTCGAGGTGCACGGCCAGGGGCGCGCTCGATGCCCGGGCCACGGCCAGGGTCGCCGCCGCGATCGGGGCCAGCGCGCCGTGGTAGCGCACCGCGTTCTGGCTGATCTGCAGGATGGCTGTACGTCCGGCCGCCTCGGCCCCGTGCGCGATCGCCTCGGCGTGCTCGAGCGTGATGACGTTGAACGCGCCGACTCCGTGCTTGGCCGCGGCGGCCCCGGCGACCAGTTCACCCGTGCCGTTCAGGGGCATCAGATCTCCTCGACGGTGACGGCTGGGCGGAATCGCTCGTACGCGGCGCGGTCGAACTCCCCAGCAACGGGGGCAAGGACGGTGGCCGCCGACAGGGCCACAGCGTCGCGCAGCCGTTCCGGCCACGGCTCGGCGACGGTTGCCGCCAGGGCGGCTACGACCGCATCACCGGCCCCGGTCGGGTTGCCGGTGACGACCTCCGGCGGACGAGCTCGCCAGGAGCCGGCATCGGTCACAGCAGTCAGTCCCTCGGCGCCGCACGACACCACGACGGCCCCGGCGCCGCCGGCCAGCAGCGACTCCGGCGACGCGCCGAGCTCGGCCAGTTCGTCCCGGTTGGGCTTCACGACGGCCGGCGTCGCCGCCAGTCCGGCCAGCAACGCGGGTCCGGACGTATCGAGCAGCACGGGATGATCGCCGGCGGCGCGCCCGAGCTGGGCGTACGCATCCTCGGGCACCCCGGGCGGCAACGAGCCGGACAGCACGACCGCCGACGCATCTACAGCTAGGCTGTGCACCTGCTCGATCAAGAAGGCCCACTGCTCGGCGCTGATCACCGGACCCGGCTCGCACAGCACCGTCGCGTCCACGCCGTCGACGACCGTGATCGTCCGCCGCCCCGGCGTGTCGACGAACTCGTCATGCAGCCCGGCTGTACGTAGCTCGGCCTTGACCTCCGCCCCGGCGAACCCGGTCAGCACGACGTCGTGGGCCAGGGCGTGCAGTGTGCGGGCGACGTTCACGCCCTTGCCGCCGGCCCGCTGAACTACCGAGCGGACCCGGTTCGTGCCGGGTGCGACCAGGGCGTCCACGTCGTAGGTGACGTCGAGCGCGGCGTTGAGCGTGACGGTGAGGATC
>DASXYE010000442.1:0-10237 GCA_036502695.1 Jatrophihabitantaceae bacterium | reverse complement strand
CCGATGGGCTGGAACGACTGGTACTCGTTCTTCTGCAATCTGGACGAGCAGCTGATCGAGCAGACCGCCGACACGATGGTCAGCTCCGGCATGCGCGACGCCGGCTACCAGTACGTCAACCTCGACGACTGCTGGCTGTCGCACAATCGAGACGCCAACGGCAACCTGCAGGCCGACCCGGTCAAGTTCCCGCACGGCATCAAGGCCGTAGCCGACTACGTGCACGCCCGCGGGCTGAAGCTCGGGATTTACGAGGACGTCGGCACGGCCACCTGCGCCGGCTACCCGGGCAGCTACGGCCACGTCCAGCAGGACGCCGACACGTTCGCGTCCTGGGGCGTCGACTTCGTCAAGGTCGACTGGTGCAACGTGCCGTTCGGCGACTTCCCCGGCCTGTCCCAGCAAGACGTGGCGAAGAAGCTCTACACGGAATACAGCCAGGCTTTGCAAGCCACCGGGCGGCCCATGCTGTTCAGCATCTGCGAGTGGAACCCCGCCTTGCAGCCGTGGACCTGGGCGCCGGCGATCAGCAACATGTGGCGCTCCAACAACGACTACGGCGACAGCTGGGACCGCATCCTGGCCAACCTCGACAACGAGGCCGACATCGCGCAGTACGCCGGACCCGGCCACTGGAACGACCCCGACATCCTGCAGGTCGGCCTCGGCGGCATGACGCAGTCCGAGGACCAGGCCCACTTCAGCGCCTGGGCGATGCTGGCCGCGCCCCTCCTGGCCGGCAACGACCTGCGGTCGATGTCCGCGGCCACCAAGGCGATCCTGACCGATCGCGAGGTGATCGCGATCGACCAGGACCGGCTCGGCGCGCAGGCCACGCGCGTCTCGCACGACGGCGACGCCGACGTGTGGGTACGGCCGCTGGCCAACGGCGATCGGGCGGTGATGCTGCTCAACCGCGGCGAACTGCCCCTGACCATCGACACCACCGCGCAGGCGGCCGGGCTCGGAAACGCGCCGACGTACAAGGTGCGCGACACCTGGGCGCACACCACCACCGAGTCGGCCGGCCACCTCGCCGCCTCGGTACCGGGACACAGCGCCGTCCTGCTGCGCGTCACGCCGCAGCACGCCGTCGGCACCGCCCAGCCCTCGACCGTCGTGTCGGCCACCCCGGACGTGGCGCCGGCCTACCCGGGTTCGCTGTATCGCATCGTCCGGCCCGGGCAGACCGTCGACGTACCGGGCGGCTTCCGCAATCACGACCGCCTCCCGGTCACCGACGCCACCCTGACCCTGACCGGCCCGTCCGGATGGACGGTTCAGGGCTCGCCGAAGCACGCGGTCGTCGTGCCGGGTGGCCAGCATCTCGACGGCGCCTGGCAGGTCACCGTCCCGAACGGCACCAGACCCGGTGTGTACGTGGTCACCGCGTCCGCACGGTACCGCTGGCTGCGCGGTTCGGGCACGGGTACCGGCACCGGCGGCTTCCAGGTGCTCGTACCGCCGACCGGAACCCAGAACGTCAGCGACCTGACCTGGCTGGCGGCGACGAACGGATACGGCCCACCGGTGCTCGACAAGACCTACTACGGCGGCCCGCTGACCGTCCACGGCGTGAGCTACCCGAAGGGGTTCTGGCTCAACGCCGACGCCGCGCTCACGTACTACACCGGCGGCAACTGCACCCGGCTGACCGCGGACCTGGGCCTGGACGACTCGGATCACGGCAAGGGCACCGTCGACTACCAGGTGTTCGCCGACGGCACCAAGGTGTACGACAGCGGCACGGTCACGAACGCCACGGCCACCGTGCACCTCGACCAGGACGTGACCGGCGCGCAGATCCTGCAGCTGGTCGTTACCGATGCCGGCGACGGTGTCACCTACGACAACGCCGACATCGCCGCGCCGCAACTGACCTGCGACGCCTGAAACCGGGAGACATGGTGACGGTAACCCGACGTTCCGTACTGAAGGGTATGGCCGCGGCGACGGCGGCCGGCATCGGCGTCGCCGGGGGAGCCGGGTCGGCGCTGGCCGCGCCCGCCACCACCCCCGCCGGCGGGATCGCCGCGACCTCGCCCGGTCGCCGCTCGACGATCCGGATCACGCCGAACGGGCTGGCCTGGTCGGCGACCTATGACGGCCACCCGGTCGTCGAAGCCGGGTCGGCGCTGGGGCTGGTGCTCGGCTCGGGGCAAGTGCTCGGACCACACGCCAGGGTACGGAAGGTGGCGCACCGCCGCGTCGACACGACCTGGAAGCCGCTGTACGGACGGCAGTCGGTGCTGCCCGACCGGTACGAGGAGGTCCGGGTCGACCTGGTCGACCCGGCTACCGGCGTCGAGTTCGCGATCGTGGCGCGTGCCTACGACGAGGGCGTCGCCGTGCGCTACGAACTGACCGGCGGCGACCCGATCACCCTGGCCGGCGAGGCCACCACCTTCGCTTTGCCCAACGGTACAAGGGTGTTCAGCGCGCGTGACGAGGACCCGTTCGTCCTGGTCGCCCCGCACGAGATCCCGTCCAGCGGCAGCGCCGGGCGCACCGACACCGGCCCGCTGACCGACCAGCCACTGACCGCGGCGCTGCCCGGCGGGGCGTTGCTGTGCGTGTGCGAGTCGGCCCGGCTGGACTACCCGCGGTTGATGCTGGCCGGCGACCCCGATCAGCCCGGCCTGCTGCGAGCCCACCTGATGCAGTACGCCGGCCGCGGCAGCACCCAACCCGTGCAGCCGACGTTCACGGTCACCCCGCCGTTCACCACCCCGTGGCGGGTTGCCGTGCTCGGGGCGAACGCGGCCGAGTTGATCGATCACGCCGACCTCGTCGTCACCCTGGCTCCGCCGGCGCAGCCCACCGACACCGACTGGATCCGCCCGGGCAAGGCCATCCGGGCCACCAGCCTGAGCACCGCCGGCGGCCTGGACTGCATCGACTTCGCCGCCCAGCGCGGGCTGACCTACATCGAGTTCGACGCCGGCTGGTACGGCCCGGAGGCCAGCCCCACGTCCGACCCGACCAAGCCCATCGCCGCGCTCGACCTGGCCCAGGTGATCGCCCACGGGCAGAGCAAGGACATCGGCGTCGTCCTCTACGTCAACCAGATCGCGCTGACCGATCCGGACAGCCTGTTCGCGCTCTACGAGCAGTGGGGCGTGGCCGGGCTCAAGCTCGGCTTCATCTACGAGGGCACCCAGTCGCAGACCACCTGGCTCACCGACGTCGCGCAGACGGCTGCCGCGCACCATCTGCTGCTGAACACGCACGACGACCTGCGCCCGTTCGGTCAGGAACGCACGTTCCCCAACTGGATGAACCTCGAGGGCGTGCGTGGCAACGAGCACTTCCCGACCGCCACGCACAACGTCACCGTGCCGTTCTCGCGCAACATCGGCGGCCCGATGGACAGCACGATCTGCCTGGCCCAGCCGCGTGATCAGACGACGAACGTGCACCAGATGGCGATGGCCGCCGTCTACTACCAGCCTCTGGCCTGGGTGTACTGGTACGACCAGCCGGCCAAGTACGCGACCGGCACCTGGCCTGAGCTGCCTTGGTTCGACGCCATCCCGACCACGTGGGACGAATCGCGCGCGCTGGCCGGCGAGATCGCGCAGTACGTCGTGGTGGCCAGGCGCAGCGGCGACACCTGGTTCGTCGGTGCAATGACCAACGAGCAGGGGCGGATCCTCGACGTGCCGCTGCGCTTCCTCGGCCCGGGAAGCTGGCAGGCGACGATCTACGCCGACAGCGGAACGCCCGACAACGCGCGCGACACGGCCGTGGTCGTGAGCCAGCAGGGCGTGACGTCGGCGGCGACGTTGACCATGCGGTTGTCTCCGGCGGGCGGGCAGGCGGTGCTGATCAAACCGGCCTGATCTGCCGCTACGGCAAAGCGTTCGCGGTGATCACGTCGCGATACCAGCGGGCCGAGCCCTTCGGGCGACGCTGCAACGTGTCGTAGTCGATGTGCACCAGCCCGAACCGTCTCGACAACCCCCACGCCCACTCGAAGTTGTCGAGCAGCGACCACACGAAGTAGCCGCGCACATCGGCGCCGGCCTGGATCGCCGAGTGGACGGCGCCGAGATGCTCGCGCAGGTAGGCGATCCGCCGCGGGTCGGGCACCGCGCCGGACGCCTCGGGCACGTCGTCGAACGCGGCGCCGTTCTCGGTGATCATGAGCGGGATGCCGGGGTAGTCGCGGTGCAGGCGCAGCAGCAGTTCGGTGAAGCTGGCCGGCTCGATACGCCAGCCCATCGCCGTGTGCGGCCCGTCCTGCGGTACGTCGTAGGCCAGGTTGGTGCCCGGCCACAGCGCGGGGCCGCCGGCGGCCCCGGGGTCGTGCGCGCGCCGGGATGAGGCCGCGACATCGTCCGTGGCCGCCGTGACCAGCGACGGCGCGTAGAAGTTGACGCCCAGCAGGTCGATCGGCGTGGCGATGGTGGCGAGGTCGCCGTCCTGCACGAACGACCAGTCGGTGACGGGCCGGGTGTCCTCGATCAGATCGGCCGGGTACGTACCCCGCAGTACGGGATCGAGGAAGATCCGGTTGGCGATCCCGTCGACGTGGCGCACCGCGTCGGTGTCGGACGGGGACACGCCGCGCACCACGAACAGGTTCAGCGTCAACGCGATCTGGGCGGCGGTCGGCAGCGCGACCCGCAGCGCGCGCACACCGAGACCGTGCGCGAGCAGCAGGTGGTGCGCCGCGCGCAGGGCCGTGGCCCGGTCGCTGATGCCCGGGGCGTGCAGCCCGTTGCCGTAGCCCAGGAAGGCCGAGCACCAAGGCTCGTTCAGCGTGGTGAACGTCGACACGCGGTCGCCCAGCGCGGTCGCCATCACCGTGGCGTACTCCGCGAAGCGCTCGGCGGTGTCGCGGTTGGCCCAGCCGCCGGTGTCCTGCAGGGACTGCGGCAGATCCCAGTGGTACAGCGTGGCGACCGGGGTGATGCCGCGTTCGAGCAACGCATCGACGAGCCGGGAGTAGAAGTCGATGCCCTTCTCGTTGGCGGCGCCGTCCGACACGACGCGCGGCCAGGAGATCGAGAACCGGTACGCCGGCAGGCCGAGCTCGCCCATCAGCGCGACGTCCTCGGCCCAGCGGTGGTAGTGGTCGGCGGTGACGTCGCCGGTGGTGCCGTCGAGGATCGCGCCGGGGGTGTGGCTGAACGTGTCCCAGATGGACGGCACGCGCCCGTCCTCGGCGACAGCACCCTCGATCTGGTAGGCCGCGGTGGCCGCGCCCCACACGAATCCCGGCGGGAACTGCAGCGACCCGGCGGCCGCCTCTCGGGTCTCGGTCGTCGTCATCCCTTGATAGCTCCTTGCATGATTCCCCCGACGATCTGCCGGCCGAGGATCGCGAAGACGATCAGTACCGGGACGGTACCGATCAACGTGCCTGCCATGATTACCGATTGCTGCGGTATGTATCCGGTGCCGAGCCCGGCCAAGGCCACCTGCACCGTGGGGTTCTGCGTGGTGAGCGCCACGATCGGCCAGAAGAAGTCGTTCCAGGCCATGAGGAACGTCAACATGCCGAGGACGGCCATGGCCGGGCGGGCGATCGGCAGCACGATCGAGCGGAAGATGCGAAACGTCGACGCGCCGTCGACCCAGCCCGCCTCGAGCAGTTCCGTGGGTACAGCCTGGCTGAGGAACTGCCGCATGAAGAACACGCCGAACGCGCTGACCACCGTCGGCAGGATCACCGCCTGCAGGTGGTTCACCCAGTGCAGCTTGGCCACCAGCATGAACAACGGGATGATGCCCAGCTGCGTCGGCACCATCATCGTCGCGATCGTGAACGCCATCAGGCCGCGCCGTCCGCGGAAGCTCAGCTTGGCGAACGCGAAACCGGACAGCGTGCAGAACAGCGTGGTTCCCAAGGCGATGCACCCCGCGACGATCAGCGAGTTGATCAAAGCCTTGGTGAGCGGCGCCTGGTTCATCGCCAGACGCAGGTTGTGGAAGATGCTGCCGCTGGGCCAGAACGGGGGCGGCGTGCGCGCCATCTCGGCGTTCGAGTGCGAGGCGATGACCGCCGTCCAGTACAGGGGAAACACCGAGATCAGCGTCGTCACGAGCAGGATCGCGTAACTCACCGGACCAGCTCGCAACGTCCGTCGGGCCGTCATGTCGACCTCCGACCGCGAGCGAGCACGGTGTTGATCAGCACCAGGACGACGATGATCAAGAACATCGTCCAGGCCGTGGCCGCTGCCTGCCCGAGATGGAAGTTCGTCCAACCCTGCTGGTACATCAGCAGGCCCAGCGTCTGGTACTGGTGCGAGGCGCCGCCACTGGTCGTGCCGTCACCGGCGAACAGCAGCGGCTCACCGAACAGTTGGGTGGCTCCGATCGTCGACACCACGATCGTGAACAGGATCGTGGGACGCAGTCCGGGCACTGTCACGTACCGGAACTGCTGCCACCGCGACGCCCCGTCGATCACCGACGCCTCGTACAGGTCCGTCGGAATGGCCTGCATGCCGGCCAGGTAGATCAGCGTGTTGTAGCCGGTCCAGCGCCAGGTCACGATGGCCGAGATGGCGAGCTGGCTCGGCCAGTGGCCGTTCGTCCAGTCGATGCGGTGCAACCCGACCTGCTCGAGAACCCAGTTGATCAAGCCGTAGTCGCGGCCGAACAGTTCCGCGAAGATCAGCGTGCTGGCGGCGATGCTCGTCGCGTACGGCATGAGCATGGCGACCCGGAAGAACGTCTTGCCGCGCAGTCGGTAGTTGAGCAGGTGGGCCAGCCCGAGGGCCAGACACAGCTGCGGCACGGTCGAGATGATGCCGATCGTGAACGTGTTCTTGAGCGCGTTCCAGAAGAACTCGTTGTGCAGCAGCTTCGTGTAGTTGGACCAGCCGGCCCACTTCATCGTGTTCGGCGTGCTGAGGTCGACCTCGTGCATCGACACCCAGGCTGTATAGATGAACGGGTACAGCCCGAAGGCGGCGAACAGCACGAAGAACGGTGCGATGTAGGCGTATGCAGCTCGGCTGCCTAATGCCGATCGTCGCCGCCGTCGTGGACGTCGAGCGCTCGATGCCGGTGGCGGCGCGGGCTGCGCCACCACCGGCGTGGTCGTGACCGCCATCTAGTCTCCGACGACTTGCTTGGCGTTCTTCAGGGCATCGGAGAAGGCGCCGTCCGGCGACTTGCCGTTGCTCTCGACGGTGAGCAACGCGCTGCGGAAGACCTGTTCCAGCTGCGTGTCGTAAGGACCGATCGGCGTCCGCTTCAGGTTCTTGGCCGAGTCGCCGAAGAGCTGCCCGATCGGTGCGTTGTTGAAGTACGCGCTCGTGGCGGCGGCGACCTTGGGGTCGGCGGCGGCCGTGGAGCTCGACGGGAAGTGCTGCTGCGACGTCCACATCGTGATCTGCTGGGCCGGTGCGGTCAGCCAGGTCACCAGGTCCTCGGCCTCCTTCTGGTGCTTGGCCGCCTTCGGCACGCCCAGCCACGAACCGCCCCAGTTCGCGGCACCGCCGGGCAGGGGAGCGACGTCCCAGTCGCCGGACAAGGACTTGCCGGCCTCGCTGGTGATGTAGCCGAGCATCCAGGCCGGGCAGGCCAGCGTGGCGAACGCGCCGTTGGCGAAGGCCTGGTTCCACGGCGTGGTGAACGGCTCGAGCCCGGCGGTCAGCTTGTCGGTCGCGGCCTGGCTCGCGTACTGCCACGCCGAGTGCACGCCGTCGCTGCTGTCCAGGATCGGCTTGCCGCTCTGGTCGTCGTAGGCGGTCTGGCCCTGGTAGACGGCGGCGGCGAACAGGCTGCCCGCGCCATCGGTGAAGTGGCTCTTCGCCGGCCGTCCTGGTGCCGCCTCGAACTGCTTGCCGAACGCGAGGTAGTCCGACCAGGTCCGCCACCGCGTCGCCAGCGTCGCGCGATCGCTCGGCAGGCCGGCCTTCTTGAGCAGGCTCGGCCGGTAACACATCGCCTCGGGGCCGGCGTCGGTGCCCAGGCCGAGAGTCTTGCCGTCCTGGGTGGTCGCCATCGCCCACTTCCAGTCGTAGAACGTCGACTTGATCTGAGGCGCGTTCGGCAGTGTGTTGAGGTCGACGAACTGGTTCGCGTGGTGGGCGACGACGTCGGCGACGAACCCGATCTCGATGCCCTGCACGTCGTCCAGGCCACTGTTCGCGGCGAGGTGGGTCTGCAGCGCCTTGTAGTAGTCCTGCGACTTCTCGACGGTGTCCTCGACGATCTTGATGTTCGGATGGGCCGCCATGTAGGCCGTGTACAGGCCGGCCTCCTTGAACCCGAACGTGCCCCACAGGCCCATCCGCAAAGTGATCTTGTCAGTGCCATTGCCGCCGGTGCTGCCGTTGCCGGACTTCTTGTCGGACGAGCACGCCGCGGCCAGCAGCGTCGCCGCCGCAAGCACGCTCGCGATCCGCGCTGCGCGGGTGAGTCGGTGGCGCATCGGTTGCCTCCTGAGGGCTGGGTGATGGCGCGGCCCGGGTGACGGCCGCCGCCGCTGTGAGAGCGCTCTCACGACCTGTCGAAAGGGTGGCCAGCGAGCTGGCGTCTGTCAAGGGCCGTGGGCGGTTTCGCCCGGCCGCGTGCCCCGATCGTGACGAACGCCGCGATGAGCGCTCGCGCGAAGAGCCCGCCGGCCGCTATGCGGGCTGAGCGAAGCGAGGCTCGGCTCGAGGTGTGCGCCCGAGCTTGCGAGTGGCGCGCCGCCGAGAGACGAATCCGGCGGATGAGCTATGCGGTGCGCCGCTGCACGACCTCGACCGGCAGCACGGTGGCCCGCTGCGGATCCTCGCCGGCTATCCGGCGGACGAGCAGCTGCGCCATCGTCTGGCCGAGCTCGGCGATCGGCTGGCGCACCGTCGTCAGGGGCGGCGTGGTCAGGGCGGCCTCGCGCAGGTCGTCGAAGCCGATCACGGCGATGTCGTCGGGTACTCGCCGGCCGGCCTGCTCGATGGCGCGCAGGGCCCCGATGGCGGTGAGGTCGGATGCGGCGAAGACGGCGTCGACGTCCGGGTCGGCGTCGAGCAGGGCATGCATGGCTCGAGTGCCGCCGTCGACGGTGAAGTCGCCGAAGGCGATCAGCTGCTGGTCGACCGTCCGGCCCGCGTCGGTGAGTGCCGCGCGGTAACCCTGCAGCCGGTCCTGGCCGGCGCACATGTCCTGCGGCCCGGTGATCGTGGCAATGCGCCGGGCCCCACGGGCGATGAGCAACTCCGTGGCCGCGCGGCCTCCGGAGAGGTTGTCCGAGTCGACGTAGCACAGCGACGGGTCGCCGGACAGCGGCCGGCCGTTGATGACGGTCGGCACGCCGAGTTGTTCGAGCCGTTGCGGCAGCCGGTCGTCGCCGTGCAGCGAGACGAGCAGCACGCCGTCGACGTGCCCGCCCGCGGCGTAGTGCTCGAACTGGTCGGCCTCGGCCGGCGTGGAGGCGATCACGAAGATCAGCTGCAGGCCGGACGCCGCGATCTGGCTGTGCGCGCCGCGCAACATGGCCAGAAAGTACGGGTCGGTGAACAGCCGGTCCTCGCTCTCGGCGACGAGGAACGCGATCGAGTCGCTGCGGCGGGTCACCAGCGAGCGGGCCGCCCGGTTGGGCGCGTACGCCGTCTCGCGGGCGGCCCGCAGCACTGCCTCGCGGGCGTCGTCGCTGACGTTCGTCGCACCGCGCAGCACGCGGCTGGCGGTCGCGCGCGACACCCCGGCCCGGGCCGCGACGACCTCGAGCGTCGGCGGTCGAACCGGCACGTGTCCGTCGACGGGATCACGGCGCTGCACCACGTGCGCACCTCCTGCCCCGCCCGACACACCCCTGGTGACCGGGCAGTGTAATGCGCGAGGTTCGCCGGTCCGGGTGGCATTGATCTTGGCCCGGCCAAGCAGCGAAAAGATCTTGTCGATCCGCCTTGCGTACCGGGGGGTGAGCGAGTAGACATTGCGCTACGCCGAACCGAAAGGGGAGGCGGGAACGGAAGCAAGAGCGGTCCACGTTCGACGGGGCAACTCGACGAACAGCGCGGGTGACGACGCGCGGGACTGCAGGAACTTCCGGGAAGATTGTGGGACGTCACGAGCTCGCGATCGACTGTCGGCCCCTCGAACTCATACTTCGAGGGGCCGACACCTTTTTATCCGCCGGATTCGGCTACGGTCTCGCCCCACTCGCAAGCTCCGGGACAATCCCGGATCCGAGCCTTCGCTTCGCTCGGCCCGCATAGCGGCCGGCGGGCTCTTCGCGCGAGCGCTCATCGCGTTCTTGGTTGAGTTTGCCCGGTCGGGTTGCGTTGTC